>NZ_CP051884.1:2812443-3124937 GCF_012931845.1 Cellulomonas taurus | reverse complement strand
TGCTGATGGCGGCGGTGTTCAACCTGCTGGGTGCGCTGCTGGGCACCCATGTCGCGACCACCATCGCCCACGACATCGTCAGCATCGACGACGTCGCACCCCACTCCGGTCTGGTGATCGTGCTGTCCGCACTGGTCGGTGCGATCACCTGGAACCTGATCACCTGGTGGCTCGGTCTGCCGTCGTCCTCGACGCACGCGCTGATCGGCGGCCTGGCCGGGGTCGGTGTCGCCTCCGGGATCACCGTGCACTGGTCGGCGATCCTGGACAAGGTCGTCCTGCCGATGGTCATCTCCCCGCTGCTCGGCTTCGCCGCCGCGTTCGGGGTCATGGTCGGTGTGCTGTGGCTGGTGCGCCGGGCGTCCCCGGCTCCGGCGCAGCGTCGGTTCCGGCTCGCGCAGACCGCGTCCGCAGCGGCGATGGCACTGGGGCACGGTCTGCAGGACGCGCAGAAGACCATGGGTGTGATCGTGCTGGCGCTGGTGGCCGGTGGCTTCCACGACGGCGACTCGATCCCGCTGTGGGTCAAGCTGGCGGCGGCCACCGCGATCTCCTTGGGCACCTATTCGGGTGGCTGGCGGATCATGCGGACCCTCGGTCGCAAGATCATCGAGCTGGACCCGGCGCGCGGCTTCGTCGCCGAGTCGGTGTCGGCCGTGGTCCTGTACCTGAACGCCTACTGGCTGCACGCGCCGGTCTCGACCACGCACACGATCACCTCGGCGATCATGGGTGTGGGCGCGACCAAGCGGCTGTCGGCGGTGCGCTGGGGTGTGGCCAAGAGCATCGGCGCCGCCTGGATCCTGACGATCCCGGCAGCGGCCGCGGTGGCAGCGGTGGTCTACGTCGTGCTGCACGCGATCCTGGGCTGACCGTCACTCGTTCGGAGCACCTGGGACAATTCGGTTCAACTGGACGAATCGGCTGGTCATCCGGTTCACTGCGTGACATGTCTGTGCGGAAGCTGAACCTCACCTATGTCCTCGGGGGCCTCGCTGTGGCCTCCCTCGCCCTCTCCGGCTGCTCCTCCGCGCCGGACGCCCAGCGCGACGAGTCCTCGGGTGAGATCACCGCATCCGCCGACGCGAACGTGTTCACCATCGCCGTGGGCGACTGCCTCGACCTCGCCTCCAGCCAGCTCGCCGAGGAGGTGTCGTCGCTGCCGACCGTGCCGTGCGCCGACGAGCACGACTCGGAGATCTACGCCGAGACCGAGCTGCCGAAGGGTGACTACCCGACCGACATCCAGGAGCAGGCGTCCCAGTTCTGCTACGACGAGTTCGCCCCGTTCGTCGGCCTCTCCTACGAGGAGTCCACGCTGGACGTCCAGCCGATGACCCCGCTGCAGGACGGCTGGGAGCAGGCGGACGACCGGGTCATCCAGTGCATCGTGATGAGCCCGGAGCGGGTGACCGGCACCCTGAAGGGCTCCGCTCTCTGAGCTGACCGCACGACGAACGGCGCGTCCCCGCACGGGGGCGCGCCGTTCGTATGTGGAGCCGTCACTGGGTAGAGCGGAAGTACCACAGCACGGTTCCGTTGCCCTGCTTTTCCCCGCTGCACGCGCTCACCCGGGTGACATAGGGTTTCGCCCGCTCCATCCGGTCCTTACACGCGGCGTAGGTCGGATAGGGTCCCCATTTGATCGGCAACAGAGCTTGGGCCGCTGGAGCGGCCAGAGTGGTTGCTCCGAACAGCGCCACCGTGGCGAGCGCGATGCCCGCAGTCTTCCTCAATCCCATATGAAACGCACCCTTCGCGCGACAATCAGGGCGAGTGCCCCTTGCGCGAATTACTCTATCGAGCGCACAGCTTTGTGTGAATGCAGGAGCGGAAAAATCTTGCGGGAGTCCCACATTTTCCGTCAGGGCAGGTGCCGCTCCACCGCCAGCACCCGCGGCTGCCCGTCCTTCTCCGGCGTGGTGGACACGTGCGCGACCAGCATCTCCCCGGGCCGCAGCCACGGGTCGGACTCCGGCAGTGCCGCCCGCGCCTTGGTCCGGGCGTGGGCCGCGATCACCCCGAGGACGGTCGGGAGCACCGGGCGATGGGTGCACACCGCGAGATCGACCGATCCGCCCCGGGCGGCGAGCAGCGCCTCGGCGGCGTTGGTGGTGGCGGCCGGGTCGCCGGCGTTCGCATGTTCCGTCAGGGCGGGCAGTTCGGTGAGCCGCAGCCCGGCGGCGGCGGCATAGGGCTCGACGGTGGCGCGGCAGCGGGTCCACGGGCTGCTGATCAGCTCCGCGACGCCGAAGGCCGACAGCAGCGGCACCAGGTCCTCGGCTTGGCGGCGGCCGACCGGGGTGAGCGGTCTCGTCGCTTCCTCGGCACCGTGGGCGGCGCGGCTGCGGGCACGGCCGTGCCGGACCACCACGAGCGCACGGGTGTCCAACCTGCCCTTGTGATGGGCCTTGACCAGGGCGTCCAACGGTTCGACGTCGGCGCGCCGGGTGAGCTTGCGCCGGGCGACGTCGGTGTCCATCCAGGCGACCCGGTCGATCTCCGAGGCGTCGGCGTGATGCACCGGGGGCCGGGCCTGCAAGGCGGCGCCCTCCGGCCGTCCGGCGACCTGCGCGGCCCAATAGTGCACCCGCTTGTGCCGGCCGTCGGACATCGCGTACTGCAGGCCGGGCAGCGGGCGACCCAGCACGATCGGCAGCCCGGTCTCCTCCTCGACCTCCCGGATGGCAGCGACGGTGACGTGTTCCTCCGGTTCGACCTTGCCCTTGGGCCAGGACCAGTCCCGGTAGCGGGGCCGGTGCACCAGGGCGACCTGCAACCGGCCCTGTCGCACCCGCCACACCAGGGCGCCGGCCGCTTCGACCACCTGCGGTCGCCGGGCCTCCCGGGCGGTGCGGGCGGCGCGTGCGGCGTCGGCGACCGAGGTGCCAGCGCTCATCGGCCCGCGCCCAGTCGGCGGCGCTGCCGGTAGATCAGACTCGACTGCAGGTCGCGCAGCCGTCCCTCCTCACCGGTGTCGTGCCGGGTCCAGGTCCCGTCCGCCGCGAGGTGCCAGGAGACGGTGGCATCGGCCATGGACGCGTCCATCAGGTCGACCAGGTCGGCGATCTGCTCCGGGTCGGAGATCCGCACCAGCGCCTCGACCCGGCGGTCCAGGTTGCGGTGCATCAGGTCGGCCGAGCCGATGAAGACCTCCGGGCCGGGGATCAGCACGTCGGACTCCTTGCCGCCATCGACCAGGTCCTTGCGCATCCCGCCGTCGGCGCAGAACGCGAACACCCGGGAGTGCTCCAGGAACCGGCCCAGGATGGAGCGCACCCGCACGGTCTCGGACAGGCCGGGCACCCCGGGTCGCATCGCGCAGATCCCCCGGACCACCAGGTCCACCGGTACCCCGGCGCTGGAGGCCCGGTACAGGGCGTCGATGGTCTCCTCATCGACCATCGAGTTCACCTTGATCTTGATCCAGCTCGGACGGCCCTCGCGGGCTGCCTGCGCCTCCCGGTCGATCCGTTCGATCAGACCGGCCCGGACGGATCGGGGTGCGACCAGCAGGCGGTGGAACCGGGACTTGGGCGCGTAACCGGACAGCTGGTTGAACAGCCGGGTGAGGTCCTGGCCGACGTCCGGATCGCAGGTGAGCAGGCCGAGGTCGGTGTAGATCCGGGCGGTCTTCGGGTTGTAGTTGCCGGTGCCGACGTGGCAGTAGCGGCGCAGGCCGTCGGACTCCTGGCGCACGACCAGGGAGAGCTTGGCGTGCGTCTTCAGCCCGACGATGCCGTACACGACGTGCACCCCGGCCTGCTCCAGCTTGCGCGCCCAGCCGATGTTGGCCTGCTCGTCGAACCGGGCCTTGATCTCGACCAGGGCCAGCACCTGCTTGCCGGCCTCGGCGGCGTCGATCAGCGCATCCACGATCGGCGAGTCACCGGAGGTCCGGTACAGCGTCTGCTTGATCGCGAGCACCTTGGGGTCGGCGGCCGCCTGCTCCAGGAAGGTCTGGACCGAGGTGCTGAACGAGTCGTAGGGGTGGTGCAGCAGGATGTCCCGGGCCCTGATGGCCGCGAACACGTCGGTCGGCGTGGCGGACTCGACCTCGGCCAGGAAGCGGTGCGTGGTGGGCACGAACTTCGGGTACTGCAGATCCGGCCGGTCCAGGTCGGCGATCAGGTTGAGGCCGGTGTGGTCCAGGGGTGCGGGGAGCTCGTACACCTCCTCCTCGACCACGCCGAGCTCGCGGATCAGCAGCTGCCGGATGCGCGGGCTGATGCTGTCGGCGACCTCGAGCCGGACCGGGGGGCCGAACCGGCGGCGCAGCAGCTCCTTCTCCAGCGCCTGCAACAGGTTCTCGGCGTCGTCCTCCTCGACCTCCACGTCCTCGTTGCGGGTGACCCGGAAGGTGTGGTGCTCGCGGATCTCCATCCCGGGGAACAGGTAGTCCAGGTGCTGGGCGATCACGTCCTCGATCGGCACGAAGGACATCGGGCGCTTGTCCACCGGTGCCTGGGCGGCGACGGCGGCCGGGCGGCCCTTGGCGTCCACCGCGATGTACCGGGGGAGCAGCGGCGGGACCTTCACCCGCGCGAAGTGCTCCTTGCCGGTGGTCGGGTTCGCCACCACCACGGCCAGGTTCAACGACAGCCCGGAGATGTAGGGGAACGGGTGGGCCGGGTCGACGGCCAGCGGGGTGAGCACCGGGAAGATCTGCTTGCGGAAGAACTTGCGCAGCCGGTCCTGCTCGGTGTCGCCCAGTTCCTCCCAGCGGACCAGCGTGATGCCCTCGGCGGCGAGGGCGGGCTGCACCTGCTCGGCGAAGACCTTGGCATGCCGCTTCATCAGGTCGTGGGCGCGCTCGCTGATCGACTCCAGGACCTGGCGCGGGCTGAGCCCGGAGGCGGCGGTGACGGCCAGCCCGGCCGCGATCCGGCGCTTCAGGCCGGCGACCCGGACCATGAAGAACTCGTCCAGGTTCGAGGCGAAGATCGCCAGGTAGCGCACCCGTTCCAGCAGCGGCTGGGTGTCGTCCTCGCCGAGTTCGAGCACCCGCTGGTTGAACGCCAGCCAGGACAACTCGCGGTCGAGGAAGCGGTCGTCGGGCAGGGGAGCGGCGTCCAGCCCCTCCGCGGAGCCGGGTTCGGACACCGGGGCGATGTGCTCGGCGATGTGCGCGGCGAGCTCCGGTGCCAGCGGGCGACCGGTCCGGGTGCGTGCGTCCTCCGCCAGCTGCGCCGCCGCCGTGGAGGCGCCGGTGGTCGGGGAACCGCCCGTGCCGGGTTCGGCAGCGGTTCCGGTCGTCGACCGGGAGCGGGTCGAGCGCCCGTCCTGCGTTCTGGTGCCCGAGGCGCGGCCGTTGCTGCCCGCACCGTTCGCACCTCGGCTGCTCGCCGTCCTGCGGCTACTGGTCGAGGAGCTGCTGGTCGGGGCGGCGGTGCTGCTGGTGGCGGTGGTCCGCCGGGTGCGACCGCGGGGCGGCTGGTCCGGGTTGTCGCTCATCGCCCCAATATGACACCGGAAGGTGTCCAGTGGGTGACCGAGTTCCCGCGCCCTGGGGACCACCGGCCTCCGGCAGCGGCTGTGGACAGCCGGTCAGAGCCGGAACACCACGTCCACCGCGCTGCGGACGAAGCCCGCGCGCTGATAGGTGCGGACGGCCGGGGTGTTGTCGCCCTCGGTGTAGAGGACGACGGCGCGCAGACCCCGGTCGGCCAGATGGCTCAGCATCCGGTCGGTCAGCAGGCGCCCCAGTCCGCGGCCCTGCGCCCCGGGATGCACCCCCAGCACGTAGATCTCGCCTTCGTCCTCACCCGGCGGCACCTTGGTCCAACCCGCCGCGAGCAGCCGCCCGTCGGCCCGGGACTCGGCGAGCAGGAATCCGGCCGGGTCGAACCACGGTTCGTTCTGCCGCGCCGTCAGGTCGGCGCGGTCGAGCCGGCCCTGCTCGGGGTGGTGCGCGAAGGCCGCGGCGTTCAGCGCCAGCCAGGGGCCCTCGTCCCGCCCGGGCACGAAGGGACGAACCAGCACGTCCGGCGGTGTGGGCATCGGTGCGGCGGGGGTGGTCAGGGGATCGAGCCGCATCTGCCAGAGCTCGCGGACCACCGGCAGGCCGCGGCGGGCGGCGAGCGAGCGGGCGGCGGGGAGGTCGCCGTGCGCCCAGACGTCCACCTGCTCGGCGGTGGTGGTCAACGCGTCCAGCAGAGCGGTGCCCCGGCCGGTCCGACGGTGCTCCGGGTGCACCACCAGCTCGGCGGTGGCCCGCGCCGGATCGCGCAGGTCCAGCTGCGCGTAGCCGGTCGGTGCCTCGTCCGGGCCGACCAGCAAGTGGTGGACGGCGGGTCCGCCGCCGGTCAGCCACAGCAACGGCTGCTCGGACAGCGGCGGCACGCCGTCGATATCGGCGGCGGCCCGGGCGAGCGCACGGACGGATCCGGCGGTGGCGTCGGGGAGGGACCCGGTCGTGCGGCGCACGGTGTGGCTCATGCGTCATCCCTATCAGTCTGTTCGTGGTCTGAGTACTCATCCATGAGCGGTCGGCACTCTGGTCGTGGGCATTCGCTACTCACATTGCTTCGATCCACTACCTCACAGGGCCGGGCTTACCCCCTATTCGGGCGGATTCGGGTACTCCGTGTGGCACCGAGTTCCTAGGGTCGCGGACACGCCGTACCCAGCTGAGAGGTGCCTCCGTGCTCCGCGATCTCGAACTCACCCTCGATGCCGTCGATTCCTGGCTGGAACTCGGCCGGGACGTCGTGATCCGCGGCGACGACGGCTCTGGCCGCAGCACAGTGCTGCGCGGGCTGGCCGAGCGACTCTCCGGCCGGGACGCACACCCGGTGCTGATCCGCGCGGCCGGCCCCGCTGACCGGGCGGCGCTGCTGACGCACCCGTCCTGGCCCACCCCGGTGCGAGGTGGTTCCGGCGGCGACCCGTCCCGGTGGTTGACCGACGAACTGTCCGCCGACGGCGCGACCCTGCTGCTCGACGACGCCGCCGCACTGGACGCGGGGACCATGCAGACGGTGCACCAGGTGCTCACCGAGGTGGGGTGCCGCGTGGTGTCGACGGCGGGTGGGCGTCGCCGGGATCCGCACGGCCTCCCGATGATCGCGGCGCTGCTGGCCGACCGTGCACCCGCCGACGTGTGGCTGCGACCGATGAGCTACAGCTCGGTGCTGCAGCAGGTGACCGAACACCTCGGCGCCCCGCCCGCCGCGCCGCTGCTGGCGTCGATCGCGGCGCGGTCCGCCGGCAACCCCCGGGTGATCGACGTGTTGATCGACGCCGCGCTGCACGCCGGGGCGATCGAACTCCGTGACGGTCGGTGGCAGGCGGTCACCAGCGTCACCAGCCTGCCGACCGACGGGGTGGCCAACGCGTTCCTGCCGCGCCTGACCCGGGAGGAGGCCGACGCGCTCGAGTTCCTGTCCTGGCTCGGACCGGTGCCGGATCGGCTCGCCGAGCACGTCGTCGACCCCCTCCTGCTGAGCGAGCTGACCGAGCGCGGCAGAGTGATCGGGTCACCGCTCCGGCTCGGCGCGGGGCAGCTCGCCGTCTCGCCGCCGGCGTTGGCCGCCGCGCTCCGTGCCGGGCTGACCGGTCGCCGACGCATCGAGTTCGCCGAACGCGCCCAGGCCGTCGATCCGCGGTACGGCCGGACCCGGGCCGGCGAGCGGTCGACGCTCGATGACCTGCTCACCCCCTCCGCCGCGGACCCGGGCTCGGGTGCGATCTGGGTCGCCCAGCTGGCGGCCCAGATCGAGGAGCACGAGGTGGCGCAGGAAGCCGCGCTGCGCGCCGCCTGGTCGGCAGCGCCCGGCGTGCACACGGCGAACGCCTACCTCGCCGTGCTGAGCCGCCGCCCGGTGGCCGGGGAGTTCGCCGAGGTCTACCGAACCACGGCCGTCTCGCCCCAGGACGATCCGATCGACCGCGCGCTCTACCGGCTGCGCTTCCTGATCCACACCCGGTGGAGCGGCGGGGGCCGGGCCGAGGTCGACCGCCTGACCGCCGAGCACCGGGAGGATCTGGCACCGCTGATCGAGGCCGAGGAGTACCGACACCGCGTGTTCGAGCTGGCGCGGGCGGGACGACCGGTGGACCCGCTGGTGGAGTCCCTCCCCGTGGACGGCACCGACTCGCGGATCGCGGTGCTGACGGCGGTGCTGGCCGGTGCCCTGATCGACGTCGGTCGCCCCGACCTCGCGCTGCCGCTGGCCGAGCGCGGGGAGCTCACCGGCCCCCCGGGTGTCCTCGGCCATTTCCTGTCCGGTCTGCGTGCCACCGCCCTGCTGCTGCTCGGGGACTGGGACGAGGTCGAGCGACAGTCCCGGGCGCGATTGGAGGCAGCCGCCGAGGAGCTGGACGCCGACGGGGTCCGGGTGCACGCCTGCCTGCTCGCCGAGGTGCTGTCCCTGACCGGTCGACCCGACGTCGCCTGGGTCGCGGTGAGCCTCGCGCTGCGCTGCGGCACGGCGGGGCCGGCCGAGCAACCGTTCTTCCTGCGCGCGCTGGCACTGGCGGCGAGCCTGCAGGTCCAGCTCGGCGACCAGTCCACGGCCGAGAACCTGCTCGCCGAACTCCGTGCGGCCCCGGTCAGGTTCCACCCGCTGCTGGACCCGCTGCTGCCGCTGGCCGAAGCCCTGGTCGCCCACGGCGCCACCGACGTCGACGCCGCGGCGGTGGACGACGAGCTGTGGGCGGAGGGGCTGCGCCGGGCCGAACGCGGCCAGGTCGGGGTGGCGCTGGAGTGTTGGCTGCGCCGACCCGCCCGCTACACGGCGGAGCAGCTGACGGTGATCGAGCAGCACCTGGACCGGGTGTCGATGCCGATGCTCGCGCCCTGGTTCCGCCTGCACCGGGCCTTCGCCGACGACGACCGCCCGGGAATGCACGCGGCGCTCGCCGAGGTGCCGCCCGCGGCCGAACTCGCCGTCGTGGTGCGCGGCGTCCTCGGCCTCACCGAGTCGGTGCCGGACGCCGTCACCCAGCTGAGCGAGCGCCAGCGCGACGTGGTGGAACTGGTGCGGGCCGGTGCCGACGACGAGGCGGTGGCAGCGGGGCTGTTCATGAGTGTGACCAGCGCGCGCATGCACCTCGACCGTGCGCTGTCGACGCTCGGTCTCCCCGACCGGGAGGCTCTGATCCGGGCCGAGCTGCCCTGACCGGGGAACGTCCCCGGTCCGCGCGACGTTGTCCGGGCGTGGCCCCTGATGACGACCTGCAGCCGGTGGATGTGGTGGTGATCGGCGCCGGACAGGCCGGACTGTCGGCCGCCGCGCACCTGCGACGTTCCGGATTCGCCCCGGTCGACGCCCCCGAGCCGGGTGCACCGACCTTCGTGGTGCTGGACGCCGCCGACGGTCCGGGCGGTGCCTGGCGCGAACGCTGGCCGTCGCTGACCATGCGGACCGTGCACAGCGTGTACGAACTGCCGAACCGGCCGATGCCGAGCTTCGACCCCGAACTGTCGGCTGCGGTGGCGCTGCCCGGTTACTTCGGCGCGTTCGAGGCGGACGAGGGGCTGCGGGTGCGACGCCCGGTCCAGGTGCGGGCGGTGACCGACGCGCCCGACGGGCTGCTGGCGGTGGAGTCGGTGGACCGCTCCGGGCTGCCGGTCGGCGACCCGGGGCCGCAGGCGCGGTCGACCGAACAGCCCGTCGACCTGCTCGGCTGCGGGGCCGGGGCGCTCCGGCCGGAGCCGCACGCGGTGCCGACCGTCCCGCAGGCACCCCGCCGGGTGCGCCGGACCTGGCTCGCCCGGGCGCTGATCAACGCCACCGGCACCTGGACCCGACCGTTCTGGCCGGTGTACCCCGGGCAGCGCGACTTCGCCGGGACCCAGCTGCACACCCACGACTACCGCGGACCGGAGGAGTTCGCCGGTCGCCGGGTGATCGTGGTCGGCGGCGGGAGCTCGGCGGCCCAGCACCTGCTGGCGATCGCCGGGGTGGCCGCCTCGACCACCTGGGTCACTCGTCGGCCGCCGGAGTGGGTGGACGCCGACTTCTCCCCGGAGCTGGGTCGGGAGGCGGTGGCCCGGGTGGAGCAGCGCACCCGGGAGGGGCTGCCACCGGCCAGCATCGTGTCGGCGACCGGGCTGTCCCTGACCCCGGAGTACCGGGCGGGCATCGCGTCGGGCGTGCTGCTGGCCCGGCCGATGTTCGACCGTCTGGTCCCGGACGGTGCCCGCTGGGTGCCCGGGCCGGTCGCGGAGGGCTGGGTGGACGGGCCGGAGCACGTGGCGGCGGACGTGGTGCTGTGGGCGACCGGGTTCCGGCCGGCGGTGGAGCACCTGGCGGGTCTGAAGCTGCGGCACCGCAACGGCGGCATCGAGCTGAACGGCACCCGGGCGGTGGTCGACTCTCGGGTGCAGCTGGTCGGTTACGGGCCCAGTGCCAGCACCATCGGGGCGAATCGGGCCGGTCGGGCGGCCGCGCGCGAGGTGCGACGGCTGCTCGACGCCTGAGTCCGTATCCTGGGTGGGTGACCTCGCAGCCCCGTCGTGCCCGCGCGACCCAGACCATGAAGCCCGCCACCGCCGCGGCCAAGCTCGGCGTGTACCTGCCGGCGACCCCGGCGGAGTTCCAGGCCGGGCCGGTGTCCCGCGACCAGCTGGACGAGTGGCAGCAGAACCCGCCGGAGTGGCTGACCGAGCTGCGCCGCAACGGACCGCACCCCCGCCAGGTGGTGGCGGCCCGGCTGCGGGTGTCGATGTCGGGGTTGGCCCGGGCCGGGCTGACCGACCCGTTGACCACCGAGCAGATCGAGGCAGTGATCGCCGAGGCGCCCGAGTGGCTGCACCGGGAGCGGGCCAGCTTCGCCGAGGTCAAGCGTGAGGAGCAGCGGCTCAAGGAGCGCTGATCGGAGTCGACACGGCCCGTCGGGAGTCATCCCGGCGGGCCGTTGTCGTGTCGTGACCTGCGGACTCTTGCCTAGTGAGGACGACCTAACTTAGGTTAGGCGAGCCTTCGCTGAGCAGGAGTCCATCCCGTCATGTCGTTGTTCCGTCGTGCCCTCATGTCGTTCGTCGCGCTCGCCGTCCTGGCCGGGTGTTCGCTGAACGGCCCCGCGGGCGACGCCGGTCCGGTCGCCGCCGCCGACCGTCCGGCGCTGGACTCGCTGACCCCGCTGGACCACCCCCGGGAGTACGCCGGGCCGAGCACCGCGGTGTCGTCCGCCGCGCCGGTGGCTCCGGTGGTCGACGATCCGCGGCCCGCGCTGCCCGCCACGGTCACCGACGCGCAGGGCACCACCGTGACCGTCACGGACACCAGCCGGATCCTGGCGCTCGACCTGTACGGCTCCACCTCACGGATCGTCTACGAGCTGGGACTGGGCGACAGCGTCGTCGGCCGGGACACCTCCTCGGACTTCACCGAGATCATCGACAAGCCGCTGGTCACCACGAACGGCCACGAGCTCACCGGCGAGGCGATCCTGAACCTCGCGCCGACGCTCATCATCACGGACACCACCCTCGGCCCCTGGGATGTGGTGTTGCAGATGCGGGACGCCGGGATCCCGGTGGTCGTGATGGACGCGCATCGCGGTCTGGACACGGTGGCCACCCTGATCACCCAGGTCGCGGCCGCCGTCGGACTGCCGGAGGCCGGTGCTGCGCTGAGCGAGCGCACCCAGGCGGAGATCGACCGGGTGAGCACCCAGATCGCCCGGCTGGCGCCCGCCGATCCCGCGGAGAAGCTGCGGGTGGTCTTCCTCTACCTGCGGGGCAGCGCCGGGGTCTACTACCTGTTCGGCACCGGTTCGGGAGCCGATTCGTTGATCAGCACCCTCGGCGGGGTGGACGTCGCCACCGAGATCGGCTGGCAGGGGATGCGGCCGATCACCGACGAGGGACTGATCGCGGCACAGCCGGATCTGATCCTGGTGATGACCGAGGGTCTGGCGTCGGTGGGCGGGGTGGACGGTCTGCTGGAGCAGCTGCCCGCGGTGGCCCAGACCCCCGCGGGGGAGCACCGCCGGGTGGTCGACATGGCCGACAGTCAGCTGCTCGGCTTCGGGCCCACCACCGCGCAGACCCTGGACGCGCTGGCCCGGGCGTTCTACGCACCGGACGCGGCATGACCGGCCGGCGCTCGCGGGTGCTCCCGGTGACCGTCGCGCTGGTGTGCTGCCTGGTGGTGCTGGCCGGGCTCAGCGCCGGGCGCGGACAGCTGGACGTGCCACCCCAGCAGGTGCTCGGCTCGGTGCTGCACCGGATCGGGCTCGACTGGTTGCCGTCGCCGACGCACCCGAACGGCGATGCCGCGCTGTGGAGCATCCGGTTCCCTCGGGTGGCGATGGCGGTGCTGGTCGGCGCCGCCCTGGCGACCGCCGGTGCGGTGATGCAGGGGGTGTTCGGCAACCCGCTCGCCGATCCCGGCGTGGTGGGCGTGTCATCGGGCGCCGCGCTGGCCGCCTGCACCGGGATCGTGTTCGGCCTGAGCTTCGCCGGGGCGTACACCACGGCGGTGCTGGCCTTCGTCGGCGGGCTGGTGGCGACCGTCCTGGTGTACGTGGTCGCCCGGTCGGAGGGTCGGACCGAGGTGGTGACCCTGGTGCTGACTGGCGTCGCGGTGAACGCGGTGGGCGGCGCCGGTCTGGCCTTCCTGACCTTCCTCGGTGATACCCAGTCCCGGGAGCAGATCGTGTTCTGGCAGCTGGGTTCGCTGAACGGCACCCGGTGGGCGTACGTCGGCGTGGTCGCGCCGCTGGTCGCCGTCGGGTTGGTGGCGGCGCTGGTGCTGGCCCGTCGACTGGACCTGCTCGCGCTCGGCGAACGTGCCGCCCGGCACGTCGGGGTGGATGTCGAACGTCTGCGGCTGGTGTGCATCGTGGTCGTGGCGCTGCTCACCGCCGCCGCCGTCGCCTTCTGCGGGATCATCGCCTTCGTCGGACTGGTGGTGCCGCACCTGATCCGGATGCTGCTCGGCCCGGGGCACCGGGTGCTGATCCCGCTCTCCGCGCTCGGTGGAGCCGTGCTGCTGACCGGGGCGGACCTGGTCGCGCGCACCGCGGTGCCGTACGCGGACCTGCCGATCGGGATGCTCACCGCGCTGGTCGGCGGCCCGTTCTTCTTCTGGCTGATCCGCCGTACCCGCCGCTCGGCCGGGGGCTGGGCATGAGCGCCGTGGTGCAGGCCAGGGGGTTGGGCTACGCCGTCGAGGAGCAGGAGCTGCTCACCGGGGTCGACCTGGACCTGCTGTCCGGCGAACTGCTCGCGGTGGTCGGACCCAACGGCGCGGGCAAGTCGACCCTGCTGGGCCTGCTCGCGGGCGACCTGCGGCCGACCACCGGCAGCGTGCGCTACACCGGGCGGGACGCGCACAGCACCCCGGCGGCCGAACTGGCCCGTCGTCGGGCGGTGCTGTTGCAGGAGAACCGGTTGAGCTTCCCGTTCAGCGTGCTGGACGTGGTGCGGATGGGGCGCGCGCCGTGGCGGGGGCGGCCGGAGGAGACCGAGGACGACCGTGCGGTGGCCGACGCGCTGGACGCCGCAGACGTGCGACACCTCACGACACGCCGGTTCCCGACGTTGTCCGGCGGCGAGAAGGCCCGAACCTCCTACGCGCGCAGCCGGGCGCAGGGCACCGCCGTGCTGCTGCTGGACGAGCCGACCGCGGCGCTGGACATCCGGCATCAGGAGCTGGTCCTCGGGCACGCCCGGCACCGGGCGCGCGCTGGGGACGCGGTGCTCGCGGTGGTGCACGACCTGTCGCTGGCGGCCGCCTACGCCGATCGGGTGCTGCTGCTCGGTGGTGGACGGGTGCATGCGGTCGGTGCGCCCGACGCGGTGCTCCGGGCCGATTCCCTCAGCGCGCTCTACCAGTACCCGGTGCGGGTGATCCGGCACGGGGCGGAGCTGATCGTGCTGCCGGAGCGCAGCCATGACCGTCGACAGCGAGGAGCAGAGCAGTGATCGGACGCGCAGTGGCCGTGGGCGCGGTCGCCGTCGGGCTGGTCGTGGCCGTGGGCCAGACGGCGACGGCCGCCGGGGCCGTGGACGTGGTCGGCGTCGACGGCCGGGCCCAGGCGTCCCTGGACGGGCCGACCACCCTCCGGCTGTCCGGCACCGGGTTCCAGTCCGTCCCGAGCGGCTTCGGCGGGATCTACGTGTCCTTCGGGTGGGTGGACGACGCCGCCGGTGGCACCTGGCGACCGAGCCAGGGTGGCCGCACCGGCATCGACTACGACTACATCCCCGACTCCGAGACCGCCGACAACCAGGGCTACCTCCGCTTCGTGGCCTTCCCCGGCGCGGACACCGAGGCGGCGGCGAACGGCGGCACCGTGGCGGCCGACGGCACCTGGTCCACCACCCTGACCGTCCCCGGCCCCACCTTCACCGCCCAGGGCAGGGACGGTGCGGCCACGAGCATCGACTGCACCCAGGTGCAGTGCGGGGTGATCACGATCGGCGCGCACGGCGTGGTGAACCCGAGCAACGAGAGCTTCACACCGGTGACCTTCGCACCCGCCGGTGCGGCCGAGCCCACCCCCGACGGCGCCGCCGCGTCGCCGAGCGCGGAGGGCGAGCGCTCGGCGCCGACCGTCGGCGTGGACCAGGCGACCGCGGTGGTCGGCCGCGCCCTGACCTTCGCCGGGCAGGGATTCGACCCGGGGGAGCAACTGACCGTCACGCTGGACGACGGCGTCGTGTCGCTCGGCCCGTTGACCGCCGGTGCCCAGGGGGAGATCGCCGGCGCGTTGGGGCTGCCCGCCGACACCCGCGTGGGCACCCATCTGCTGCGGGTGGCGGCGGCCGGGTCCGGGCTGACCTCGGAGCTGGAGTTCACCGTCACCGCCGACCCGGCGGCGGCGACGGCCGCCGAACTGTTGGCGGCCGAGACCGACTCCGGGACCGGACACGGGTGGACAGCGGCGGAGATCGCGCTCGCGGCGGCCGGTGGCGTGCTGCTCAGCACGGTGGTGGTCTCCTTCGTCACCGCGCAGCGACGACGGCGACGTGCCCGGGCCACGGCGGCGACGGAGGCGGTCCGATGAGGCGGCTGCTCGGCGGCGCGGCACTGGTCGGCGCGCTGCTGCTCCTCGGTGCCCCGGCGGCGCTCGCGGCGGGCGAGGGATCGGACGACGGCGCGATCGAGGTCGGCGTGACCATCCCCGACCTCGGCGATCAACAGCTCGACATCACCAACGGTCAACTCCGGTGGTCGGTGAACGCCGAATCCGGTGCCGGCGCGTTCTTCGGGGGCTGCAACTTCCTGATGGCCGGGGTGCCGGGTGCCACCGGTGATGCCGGGAGCGCCAAGGTCTGGACCGAGCAGGACGGCCTGTACCGGGCGACCGACGGCGCGGTGCGGATCGACCGACCGACCAGCGACGGCAGTCGGGTGACCGCCGACTGGGCCAGCCGGTGCAGCGACCGGGACGGGGTCACCGTGACGGCGGGCAACAACCGGGTCACCGAGCAGCACGTGGTCCTGGACGGTGGCGTGGGCACGGCGGACCCGCAGGCCGGTACCGCGCAGATCCGCTGGTCGGGGACGTTCACCGTGGTGTTCTACGGCGGGATGACCTACTGGTGGGCCAGCGATCCGATGCTCACGGTGTCCGCCGACGGCACGGCCCGTCTGACCGCGACCGCCGGTGGGTACAGCACGTCGATGACCGACACCGCGCAATGGTCGCGGCTGGCGGACACCACCGTGACCCTGGCCGAGCTGTCCGGGGTCCGGCTCACCGATCAGGGGTTCTCGGCTCTCCCCGCCTACCGGGGCGTCGCGGTCGCCACCCCTGCCGGTGCCGCCGCCCAGGTGCGTACCGGCGCCGACTGGGGGTCGTTCCCGCAGGACTTCGTGGACTTCCAGGGACTGACCGGCCAGGCCGCGTACTGGTACTCCTCCGGGTCAGCGGCGGACGAGCGGAAGCCGGCCGGCACCCTGTACGCGAGCTACGACGCCGCGGCGGCGCTGGTCCCGGTGGCGGAACGTCCCGGGGGCGGTGCGGCGCAGAGCGCGGGGGTCGACGACCGCGCCGCACGGACCGCCGCGGGAGGTCCTGCCGCGGCCGCGGCAGCCGTCGCACCGGCATCCGATCCGTTGAGCGTGCCAGCGGTGGCGACCCAGACGGTCACCCAGGCGCGCGGTGCGCTGATTCCGGCGAGCGTCCCGGTCGCGGCCCAGACGGCGGCCTGGGGTGCCGCCGGTCTGCTGCTCGCGGGCTCGGGAACGATCGTCGGCTTCCGCAAGGGCTGGCTGGTGCTGCCCGGGCGGTAATCCGGTCGGGGCCACGGCGCCCGATCGGAACACCCGTGCGCTGTGGGGCGCACGGTCGGGGCCGACCTCCGTGGTCGGCAGAGGAGAGGAACTGACGATGGCTCAACGGGAGAATCGCGCCCGACACCGCTGGTCCGCGGTGCTCGCGACGGTGGCGCTCGGGTGCGGGATGGGGGTCGCGGGCACCCTGACGGCCTCCGCCGCCACCGGCCCCACCCCGGTGGACGACGTGGAACTGCGCTGGGCGCTCAGCGCCGAGGCGACCTCCGGTGCCTACTTCGGTGGCTGCAACTTCCTGTCCGCGGGCGCGGCCGGGAACTCCGGGTCCTCCCGCGCGTGGACCGAGGCGGACGGCTTCTACTCCGGTCAGGTCGGCAACGTGTCCGTGCAGAAGGACACCCCGTCCGGCAGCGCCGTCGCGACCTGGGCGACCAAGTGCCAGACCGCCGCCGGTGCCGCCGCGGCTCCCGGCGCGTCGACCGGTTCCACCGGGGTGTTCGCCGCCGGTTCCGGCACGGTGGACACCGCGGCGGGCACTGCCAGCATCGCCTGGGACGGCGACCTGACGGTGGCCTTCTACGGCGGCATGAGCTACTGGACGCTGTCCGATCCGGTGCTGACCGTGGCCGACGGGACGGGGCAGCTCACCGGCACCGTCTCCGGGTACGGCACCTCGATGGACGACCAGTCGCAGTGGGTCGCCCTGCCACCGGAGCAGGTCGTCCTGGCGAACCTGAGTGCGGTCACGGTGGACGCCGACGGCTTCGTGGTCACCCCGGACTACCTGGGGGTCGAGGTCACTCCCGCGTCCGGCACCCAGGCGCGCACCGGCACGTCCTGGGGATCGTTCCCGCAGGCGTTCGTCGACTTCCAGGCCAAGACCGGGCAGTCGTCGTACTGGTACTCCTCGGGTGGCTCCGCCGACCCGCGCAAGGTCGCGGCCCCGCTGAGCGTGGCATGGACCGTGGATGGGGGGACCGGCACCGACCCGGGCACCACCCCCGGAACCGGTGAGGACATCGACCTGGGCGTGACGATCCCGGAGGACACCGATCCGGGCACCCCGGGCGACGGCGAACTCACCTGGACCGTGCAGAACCCCGACACCCGGGTGAACCTGGGGACCGCGCAGGCGACGGCGAGCGCCTTCGTCGCCTCCGGTGCCCTGAACCGGGTCACCGTCTCCGACACCCGGGCCGCCGCTGGTGCCTGGACGGTGAACGGCTCGGCGACCGCGTTCAGCTCCGGCGCCGCCAGCTTCCCCGGCTCCGCCCTCGGCTGGACGCCGTCGCTGGTCGACAACACGGTGGGCGCGGTGGCCGGCCCGACGGTCGCCGCCGGGTCCGGATCCGGACTGTCGGCCGCGAGCACCCTGGTGTCCGCCCCGGCCGGGCACAGTGCGGGGAGCGTCTCGGTGGACGCCGCTCTCCAGTTGTCGGTCCCGCGGAACACGGCAGCCGGGAACTACACCGGTGTGCTGACCCTGACCGTGGTGGGTTGACATCGACGCCCCCGTTCCCCCCGCTCGCCGTCGTGGTGGTGCGATCGTGCTGGTCGGGCTGCTGCTCGCGCTGGTGTCGCCCGCCGCGGCGCAGGCGTCGGCCACCCCGACCGACGCCGACCCCTCCTCGGTGACCTGGGGGGTGGCCCCCGGTGACACCGAGCACGGCATCGACCGGGCGAACTACGCCTACACCCTCGACCCCGGGACCGTGCTGCACGACGTGCTGGACGTGACGAACCGCGGCAGCGCCGACCTGCACCTGGCCGTCTACGGGGCGGACGGACTGACCACCACCTCCGGTCAGCTCGATCTGCTGCCCGCCGACCAGGAGTCGACGGACGTGGGACGGTGGATCGTGCCGGAGGTCGGTGCCATCGACGTCCCGGCCGGCACCACGGTCTCGGTGCCGTTCACCGTCACCGTCCCGGCCGATGCCACCCCGGGCGACCACTCCGGCGGCATCCTCACCGCGCTGTCGGCGGCGACCGGGGACGACGGCACGGTCCGGCTGGACCGTCGGCTCGCCCTGCGGATGCACGTCCGGGTGTCCGGCGAGCTGACACCCGGTCTGACGGTCAGCGACCTGACGATCGACCGGCGGGCGGCGCTGAACCCGATCGCCGGGGACACCCTGCTGATCCGGTACCGGCTGACCAATTCCGGGAACACGCGGCTGGTGCCCACCGACGCGGTGGCGGTCGCCGGGTTGGTCGGTGCCGGGCGAGTGGTCGACGTGTCCGGCGCGGAACAGGTCGAGGTGCTGGCCGGGTCGTCGGTGGAACGCGAGCTCACCGTCACCGGAGTGCACACCTGGGGTCGGGCCGAGGTCACCGTCCGGGCACAGGGCAGTGCCGTCGGTGCCGGTCACGGCGCGGTGATCACCGCCTCCACCACGCGCTCGGTGCTGGCACCGCCGTGGGCCGCGCTCGCCGTCCTCCTGCTGCTGAGCGTGGTGGTGGTCACTGTCGTGCTGCTGCGCCGCCGTTCCGCCGCGGCGCGTGGCAGGGTGTCGTCCACTGGCCGCTCCGCCCCGGTCGGCATCCGTCGTTGAGGACCTTCGCATGACCTCCCCGCAGCACCCCGCACACCGCCCCGGCAGCGGTCACCCCGGTGATCGTCCCGCTCATCCGGGGGGTCGCCCCGGAGGGCATCCCGGTGGGCGACCGAGCGGTCACCCGGGTGGGCACCCCGGTGGTCACCCGGGCGGACACCCCGGCCGACCCAGCGGCCCGGTGGGTCCGCCCGTGGTGCCGACCCCGCCGCTGCCGCGCCGGGTGCTGGTGCTGCCCGCGGTCCTGACCTGGGCGGTCGCCGCCTGCACCACAGCCGCCTACCTCGCGCTCGGTTCCGTGCTGGAGCCGAGCCGGATCGGCGCGGGCATGCCGCTGGCGCCGATCGTGGTCCTGGTGGTCGCGGTGCTCGGTCTGGCGGTCGCCGCCTTCGTCGGTCCGCGGATCAGCCTGGGCGCGGTCGGCCCGCGCGAGGGTCAGCGCCGCGACGTGCTGCTGGACCAGATGTTCCGCCTCGGCGTGGCATTCCGGACCCAGGAACGGTCGGGCCGCTTCGTCAGCACCGCCACCGACGGGGTGGAGCGCGCGGCGAACTACGAGGCGACCTTCCGCTGGCCGATCCTGGCGTCGATGACCGTGCCGGTGATCGCGCTGGTCGGCCTGGGGGTGGTGGTCGACCCGGTGATCGCGCTGTGGCTCGCCGTGGCTCTGCCCGCGATCCCGCTGCTGGTCGGCGGCTTCCAGAAGGCGTTCCGCGGGGTGTCCGGCCGGTACCGGATGACCTCGCGCCGGTTCGCCGCGCAGTACCTGGACGCGATCCAGGGCCTGCCGACCGCCACCGCCTTCAGCCGGGCGCGCGCCAAGGGCGCCGAACTCGCCCGGTCCGCCGAGGACCTGCGGCGGCAGGTGATGCGGCTGCTGGCCGGGAACCAGGTCGTGCTGCTGGTGATCGACTCCTCGTTCTCACTGGCGATGATCGCCGCGGCCGCCGGGCTGGCCATGAACCGGCTGCGGGACGGTGCGATCACGCCGGGGCAGGCGATCTCCGTGGTGCTGATCTCCACCGTGCTGCTCGAACCGCTGGACCGGGTCGGCCAGTTCTTCTACGTCGGGATGGGCGGCCGCGCCGCCGTGCGGGAGATCGACACCGTGCTGGCCCAGCACGCGGTGGTCGAGGACGCGCCGGGCGTGCGGGTCCCCGCGACGACCGACAGCACCGAGGCGCTGGCCCTGGAGCACGTGGACTTCGCCTACCCCGGCGGTGGGCCGGTGCTGCGGGACGTGTCCTTCACGGTGCCGGTCGGCGGGCGGGTCGCGCTGATCGGACCGTCGGGCTCCGGCAAGAGCACGGTCGCCACCCTGGTCCAGGCCCACCTGCGACCCACCGCCGGGTCGATCCGGGTCGGTGGACAGGACGTGACCACGGTGCCGACCGACTGGGTGCGCGAGCAGATCGCGGTGGTCGCCCAGACCACGTACCTGTTCACCGGCACCCTGGCCGACAACCTGCGGCTCGCCGACCCGACCGCCGACGACGACACCCTCTGGCACGTGCTGAGCGAGGCGAATCTCGCCGATGACGTGCGCGGCTTCCCGGACGGCCTGGCCACCCGGGTCGGCGAACGGGGACTGTCGCTGTCCGGCGGGCAGGCGCAGCGGCTGGCCGTCGCCCGGGCACTGCTCAAGGACGCGCCGATCCTGGTGCTGGACGAGCCGACCAGCCAGGTGGACGCGGCCTCGGAGTCGGCGCTGGTCGAGGCGCTGGACCGGGCGGGGGCGGGGCGCACCGTGCTGCTGGTCGCGCACCGGTTGAGCACGGTGCGCGGTGCCGACCAGGTGCTGGTGCTCGCCGAGGGGCAGATCGTCGAACAGGGACCGCCCGACCAGTTGGGCAGCATCGACTCGTACTACGCCCGTGCGTTGGACCTGTCGGGGATGGGGGACATCCGATGAGTGAGCTGACCCGGGCGCAGATCTCCCGGCGCCTGATCCGCTTCGGTCGCCCGGTGCTGGCACCGCTCGGCCTGTCCCTGGTCTGCCGGGTGCTGGGCCAGCTGCTCGGGATCGGGCTGCTCGCGGTCGCCGCCGCCGGGGTCGCCCGGATGGTCACCGACCCCGAGCCGCGGATCGCGCCGATCGTCTGGACCCTCATCGTCCTGTCGCTGGTCAAGGGGGTGCTGCGCTACCTGGAGCAGTTCTCCGGCCACGCGGTCGCGTTCCGGGCGCTGGCGATGCTCCGGGTCGACTTCTACGACCGGCTCGCACCGCAGTCGCCCGCCGGGGTGCTGTCCCGGCGCACCGGTGACCTGGTCAACCGTGCCACCAAGGACGTCGACCGGGTCGAGGTGTTCTTCGCGCACACCCTGGTCCCGGCGATCAGCGCCGTGCTGGTCCCGGTGATCACCCTGATCGCGCTGGCGACCACCACCGACCCGGTGCTGCCGCTGGTGCTGGTGCCGTTCCTGGTGCTGGTCGGTGCGATCGTGCCCGCCTGGGGCCGGGAGCCGAGTGCCGCGGCCGCCGCGACCGTGCGGGGCGAACGCGGCCGGCTGGCCCAGTTGATCACCGAGTCCCTGCAGGGGGTGCGGGAGGTGCTGGCCTTCGGTGCCGCCGGCCGCCGCCGCGCAGCGGCCGCACAAGTCGACGGTCGGATCAGCGCCGGACTGGATGTGCTCGCGGTCTGGACCGCACGCCGTCGTGCCGCGAACGCGGTGCTGATGGTCGCGGCCGTCGCCACCGTCGCCCTGATCGGGGCCGCGCGGATGCGCGCCGGTGACCTGGCCTGGGACGACTTGGTGGTCACCGTCGTGGTCTCGCTGGCGGTGTTCACCCCGGTCCTGGCGGTCGAGGGCGTCGTCCCCGACCTGGAACAGGCATTCGCCGCCGCGCGGCGGATCTGGCGGATCACCGACTCCGCCCCTGCCACCACCAGCCCCGCCGCACCGGTCCGCCTGCCCGACGGCGGGCTGGACATCCGGTTCGAGAACGTGACCTTCGGCTACCCGGTGCCGGAGCTCGACCCCGACGACGCGCTGCCCACCCGGGCGCGGGCCGCCGGGCCGGTGCTGGACGGTGTCACCCTGGAGATCCCGGCCGGCACCACCACCGCGGTGGTCGGACCGTCGGGCTCCGGCAAGTCGACGCTGGTCAACCTGCTCACCCGTGCCTGGGATCCGCAGGCGGGCCGGGTGCTGCTCGGCGGCGTCGACATCCGGGACGTGGCCCTGGACGAGCTGCGGCGGCACGTCGCCGTGGTCGGTCAGAGCACGTACCTGTTCAACGACACGCTGGCCGCCAACCTGCGCCTGGCGGCACCGGACGCCTCCGACGCCGACCTGGAACAGGCGTGCCGACGCGCCGCTCTGCACGACGCCATCGTCGCCATGCCCGACGGGTACGACACCCGGGTCGGGGAGATGGGGGAGCGGCTCTCCGGTGGCCAGCGGCAGCGGCTGGCGATCGCCCGTGCGCTGCTGCTCGACGCCCCGGTGCTGATCCTGGACGAGGCGACCAGTCAGCTGGACGTGGCGACCGAGGCGGCGATCCAGGACGCCCTGGTCGAGGTGTGCACGGGTCGGACGGTGCTGGTGATCGCGCACCGTCCTGGCGCGGTGCGGACCGCCGACCGGGTGGTGGGGATCGGCGACCTGCACGGCTGAGAACCTGGTCAGAGCAGCCCGAGCTCGCGGGCCCGGGCCAGCGCGTCCACCCGGCGGCGCACGCCGAGTTTGCGGTAGGTCGAGCGCACCTGGGACTTGACCGTGTTGAGGGAGACGTGCAGCCGGGCTGCCACCTCCGCGAGGTTGGTGTCGTCCGCCAGCGCGCCCAGCACGACGAGTTCGCGCTCGGTGAGGTCGACGGCGTCCCGGGCATCGGGGATCACCGCCGGCACCGACCCGGTCCGGGCCAGGAAGGCGTCGACGTCGGGGTCGGCGAGCCCGGCGGCGAGCTCGCGCACCGCCGTCCGCTCCTCGGTCGACAGCAGGATCCAGCCGGTCGCGGAGCCGCCGTGCGCGACGACCGCCGCAGCCTCCTGGAGCGCTCGCGCGGCTGGTGCCCGCGCCCCGTGCCGAACCGACGCGGCGGCCAGGAGCAGTCGTCGAGCGACCTGCAGGCGCGGCCCCTCGTCCGGCAGGTCGGGCGCCGCCACCAGGGCCAGGGCGTCCTCGGGCCGCCCGGTCGACAGCAGCAGCCGCGCCCGGGCCACCCGCGCGCTGGGCTGGGTGGACGGGACCGGTTGCAGCATCGCCAGGCCGCCCTCGGCCTGCCCACCGGCCAGGGCGAGCAGCGAGCGCGCGGCGATCAGGCGTGCCCGCCAGGCCGAGGTCATCGGCGAGCGGCGGCCGCGCCGCATCCGCTGGTCGAGGGCCTCGGTGCCGGACACCAGCCGACCCCGGAGCAGATCGACCGTGGCCTGCACCTCGGCGAAGGCCGGCCAGAACTCGTTGGTGCGCAGCTCGGTCGCCATCCCGCGCAGCAGAGCATCGGCCCGGTCGAGGTCGCCGTCCTCGACCGCGAGGTGCAGGCGCGCCAGGTCCAGGGTGGAACGCCGGTAGGCGGTCTCCGGTCGGGCGGGTGGCTCGATCGGCTCGGCGACCCGCAGGTGGTGCCGGGCGGCGACCAGGTCACCGTGAGCGGCGCTCAGACCTGCCAACAGGCTGTAGGTGCTGAACTCGGCCAGCGAACCGGTGGCGGAGTGCGGCAGCGCCGCCTCGATCGTCCGCAGTCCGTGGTCGATGTCCCCGCCGCTGATCAGACTGATCCCGAGCTGGCGGTGCATCAGCCCGCGCAGGACGTCGACGGTGCCGTCGCTGCCCGGCGGGACCTGCGCCAGGTGGTCGAGCGCGGAGAGCGCGGCGGTGCGGGCGCGGCCGCCTCGGCCGAGCAGCCGTGCCGCGAGGCTCTCCCCGGTGCGCAGCACCGCCCGCTCCGCCGGCGTCGCACGGGGCAGGTGGTAGACGGTGGCGACCGCGGCGATGCCGAACCACTCCAGCGCCTTCACCCGATGCTCCGGGCGGGTGTTGTAGAGCAGGGCCAACAGCAGGGTCAGCTGCGGGCTGCGGCTGAGCGCGGTGATCGGCAGCGACTCCAGGACCCGGATGGTCTCCGCCGCGTCCCGGACCTGCCCGGTGCCCCAGATCCGCAGCACCGTGGTCTGCAGCAGCTCCACGTCCCGAAGCTCCGCCGCCGCGTGCAGCGCCGGGTACAACGTGTGAGTGGACAGCCCCCAGGCGGTCACCGCGCGCAGCAGCGCGTCCACGGATCGTGGCTCGGCCCGGTCCAGATCGGCGCGCAGCGCGGCGCGGACGACCGGGGTGAGCACGAAGGCGTCGTCGTACCAGGTGCCGAGTCCGTCGGCCTCCAGTGCCGTGAGCACGTCGGCTCCGCCCGGGCCGGCCAGGGTGACGGCCAGGCGTGGGGTGACCGCCTCGGTGACGGACAGCCGTCGGGCCGCCTGGAGGTAGGCGTCGTCCTGGTGGTCCACCAGCGCCGGGACCACTCCGCGGGCCGCGAGCCGGGCCAGATCGTCCGCGCCGGCGGTGCGCAGGTCGGTGCCGCCCCGGGCCGCCCCGATGGCCACCGCGCGCACGGCGAGCGCCAGCCCGTGGGTGGCGGTGCGCACCCGGTCGGCGACACCGGAGTCGATCAGGGGATCGACGCCGGCGGCCCGCAGCATCGCGGCGGTGGCGGCCGTGTCCAGCGTCAGGTCGGTGGGGCCGACCTCGGTGACATCCAGGGACAGCGCGGCGGCACCGATCAGGTGGGCAGGATTGCGGCGGGTCGCGACCGCGACGTGCAGGCGGTCGATCCGGCGCAGCATCCGCACCAGGCGGTTGTCGACCGTGGGCGAGGAGAGGCGGTCGTAGCCGTCGATCACCAGGACCACCGGTGCCGTCAGCCGGTGCAGGTCGTCCAGGATCGCGTCGTCGGCGTGGCCACGCCGGTCGGTCGGTGCCGCGGCGTCCTCAGGCAGCAGCCCGGTGGTGAGCAGGGCCTGCTGCACCCGCCACCACAACCCCTCGCCGGATGGTGCGGAGGCGGTGTCCAGCCAGATCACCGGTCGGTCGGCCGGGAGCACGGTGCGTGCCCACCAGGCCAGGAACTGCGACTTGCCCGCGCCCGCCGGGCCGTGCACCACCAGCAGCGCCGCGTCGCCGGTCGACTCCGCGGCGCTGGCGACGTGCCACGACGGCAGCCGGGGCACGCCGTGGCGCACCGAGGCGGTGGGAAGGGCGGTCACGGCACGAACCTCCTGGCGACGAACAGGGTGAGACCGGCCGCCACGGCGCCGAGGGCCGGAAGCGTCGGGTGCAGGCCGTAGGCGGTGGTGCCCACCAGCGGCCCCAGCATGAAGGTCCCGGCGTTCACCGCGTTGACCACACCCGCGACGTCGCCCTGGGTCTCCGGTCCGACCGCCGCTGCCGCCGCCGCGGTGCACCCGGCGGCGGCGGCCCCGACCCCGGCACCGAAGAGCAGCGCGACGGCCATCAGCACGGGTGCCGGGACCGGCAGGGCGTAGACCACCAGCACCGGGACGATCACGATGCCACCGACGAGCATCCACCGCCGCGGTGGCCAGGCCAACCGGGGGACCAGCACCCCCTGGGCGAGCACCGATCCGAGCCCGGCCATCAGCAGCAGCGTGCCGGTGAGGGCGGTGGCGCGTTCCGCGGCGAGCGCGTACCGGTCCTGCACCAGGAAGCCCACCGTGCTCTGCACCAGCGACAGGGCGAGGAAGACGGCGGCGGAGGACACCAGCGCGCCGCGGATCGCCGGGCCACGCAGGCTGACGCCACGCGCGGGCGGGAGCTCGGGTGCGCGGTCGGGTGGGGGATCGGTCCACCCGGCCTCGGGGCCCGGGATGCCGCGACGGCGGACTGCCCCGCCGAACCCGACAGCGGCGGCGGCCAACACCGCAGCCGCCGCCAGCACCGGCAGGGCGACGGCGACGGCACCGAGGCCCGCCGCCAGCCCGGCACCGACGGCGGTGCCCACCCCGCGGGCGGCACCGCCTCGGGCGATCCACGCCACCCGGCGCACGTCATCGGCCCCGGCGACCAGGAACGCCTGGACCGCGGGTCCGACGGCCGCCGCCGCGACACCGAAGATCACGCCGCGGGCGACCAGCAGCACCGCCCACGCGATCCCCGGTGGCAGGGCCTCGGCGGCGACGACGGCCGCGAGCATCAGCGTGCTCGCCACTCCAGCGGCGGCACCGGTCAGCACGACCGGCAGCGGCCCGCGCCGGTCGGCGGCCCGCCCCCAGGACCGGCTGGTCAGCACGACCACCACGGCCGACAGCGAGGTCACCGCACCCGCCTGCCAGTCGGCCAGCCCCAGGGTGCGGGACAACGCGGGCAGCACCGCGGCGGTCGCCACCTGGACCACCGAGACGGCCATCACCGTGGCCAGTGCGGTGGTCGCCACCATCGGGGACGCGCCCGACCGGCGGTCGGAGGAGACGGCGCTCGACATCGGGCGCTCGGGACTCAGCGGCACGACCTCGAGCATACCGAGCGGCATCGAGCCGGTCGGGCCCACGACCGGCGTCCTGACCGGGCGGTCGACCCGCGACGGCCCGGAAGGGGACAGCCAGGAGGCCCCGGTGCGCCGCATGCACCGGGGCCTCCTGGGTCGAGGGGCGCGGATCAGCTCCGCGCGCTCCGACGGCGCCATGCGATCAGGCCTGCGCCGAGGAGCAGCAGTACCGCCGCCGCTCCGGCAAGACCGGCCGCCTCGCCACCGGTCACCGCCAGGCCGACCGGGCCGGCCGCTGGGGCCGCCGGTGCCGTCGGTGCCGTGGGTGCCGGCGGGGCCACCTGCGGCGCCTGGTAGGTGATGACGACCCGGGCGGTGGTCGGGTTCCCGGCCACATCGAGCACCTGGTAGCCGATCGGGTCCGGGTCACCGGTGAAACCGGCCGCCGGGGTGAAGGTGATGGCACCGGTCCGCGGGTCGACCGTCCAGACACCCTGGCCCGCGACGGCCAGCTCGGTCACGAGCTCACCGTTCGGGCCGATCAGCCGGACGCTGGTGGGATCGAGCGCCCCCCGGTCGTTGCCCAGCACGTCCACGGTCACGGCGGTGCCGCGTGCGTTGTCCCGATCCGCGTCGTCCGCGGCCTGCGGCAGGTAGGTGACCACGACCAGCGCCGATGCCGTGTCACCCGCGGTGGTCGCGATCTCGTAGGTCACCGGGGTGGGGTGACCGGCGTAGCCGTCCTCCGGGGTGAAGGTGATCGCACCGGTGACCGGGTCGACGGTCCAGGTGCCCTCGCCGGGCACCCGCAGGTGGGTGACCCGCTCACCGGAGGGCGAGATCAGCCGCACGCTGGTGGGGTCGAGGTCCCCGGTGTCGTTGCCCATGACCGGCACCGTGACCGGGTCGCCGATCGTCAGCCCGGTGCGCACGTCGTCGGTGGCCAGCGGGAGGTAGGTCACCAGCACCTGCGCGGTGACCGTGTCACCGGTGCTGTCGGTGACCTGGTAGCGGACCGGCGTCGGGTTCAGCACGAACCCGTCCTGCGGGATGAATGTCACCACACCGGTCTGGACGTCGACGGTCCACACGCCCTCGCCCGGCACGGTGAGGTCGGTGACGGGCTGACCCGAACCGTCCAGCAGCCGCACTGTGGTCGGGTCCATGTCCCCGGTGTCGTTGGCCAGCACGTCGACCGGGACGGGCTGCCCCACCGTGTTGCCGCGCGAGGCGTCGTCCGCGGCGTCGGGCAGGTAGCCGACCGTGATGACGGCGCCGACGGTGTCCCCGGTGGTGTCGGTCACCTGGTAGCCGACCGGCGTCGGGTCGACCAGGAATCCGGCCTCCGGGGTGAAGGTCACGTGGCCGGTGGTGGTGTCCACGGTCCAGGTGCCCTCGCCGGGGACGTCGAGCCGGGTGACCGGTGCACCGTCGGCGGTGAGCAGGCGGACGCTGGTCGGGTCCAGGTCACCGGTGTCGTTGCCGAGCACGTCCAGGACGACGACCTCGCCGATCGCGTTGCCGAGGTCGCTGTCGTCGGCCGCGGCCGGCACGTAGTCGACCGTGACGGTGGCCGTGGCGGTCAGGCCGTTGGTGTCGCTCACCCGATAGTCGACCGGCGTCGGGTCGACCAGGAACCCGGGCTCCGGGGTGAAGGTCACGTGGCCGGTGGTGGTGTCCACGGTCCAGGTGCCCTCGCCCGGGACGACCAGGGAGGTGACCCAGTCGCCGGCCGGGTCGCGCAGCACCACGGAGCTCGGATCGAGGTCGGCGCTGGTGCCGGCGTCGTTGGCGAGCAGATCCACCGTGACGGCGGTACCGATCGTGTTGCCGGTGTCGGTGTCGTCGGTCGCAGTCGGCGGGCCGATCACGGTGACGGTGGAGGTCGCGGTGTTGTCGCCCGGCTCCCCCCGGTCCACGACGGATCCGGTGTTCGCCAGGACGGCGCCCGGTGCTTCGGTCACGGACTGGGTGTAGACCACGGTCAGGGACTCGCCGACGTCCAACCCCCGGCTGCCCGAGGCGTCCCCGCCCAGCAGGGCGAACGGACGCGCGCACTCCAGGGCGGCCGGCACCGCCTCACCGACGGCGGCGTTGCAGGTGAGGGCGCCGCGCTCGAAGGCGTCGTTGCTGCCACCGGCCGTGGTGAGGGAGGTGAGGGTCGCCGGTGCCGCGCCCGGCAGGGTGTCCCGCAGGGTCACGACGTCACCGCGGGTCATGGCCTGGGGGCCGTTGTTGGTGACGGTGACGGTCCAGGTGAGCAGGTCGCCCGAGATCGCGGTTCCGGTGGTGGCGGCTGCGCCGTCCTCGACCGCCACCGTCTTGGTCACGGCCAGGTCGTAGTCGCACTCCACCCAGTCGAGCACGATCGAGCCCGCCGCGCCGGTGCCGGTCCCGGTGACCCGGCCGACGGCCGTGGCGGAGATGTCGGTCGCGGAGTCGGCCACGAAGCTGGACCCGCCACCGCCGCCACCACCGGCCACCGTGTTCCTGACCGTGCCGCTGCCGTCCGGCTCGGTGTTCTTGATCACCGTCGAGGCGCCACCGCCACCGCCGGCGAAGCCGCCACCGCCACCGCCGCCCGCGTCGTAGTTCGGGTCGGGCGCGCCGGCGCCGCCGGTCCGGTCAACGCCCGGCAGCCCGTTGAGGCTGGCGTCGGTGCTGTGCACACCACCCGCGCCGCCGGTCTGGGTGCCTCCGGCGCCGCCACCCACGATGATGGGCTGCTGGGCGGCCGTCAGGCCCTCGTAGCCGTCGGTGCCGGGCGCGCCGGCCGCGGTCTGTCCGGCCGCGGTGGGAAGCCCCGCGTCGCCGCCGAATCCGTCGCTGGAGGTCGAGTGACCGCCGCCGGATCCACCGCCGCCGCCGGCGAGCACCACCAGGTCCCCGTCGATCAGCAGCTCGCTGTACCCGCCACCACCGGCGCCGCCGTGATCCTCCTGGGCCGAACCGCCCGCGCCACCGCCGTTGGCGCCACCGGCGCCACCCGACTTCGCGGAGTTCTGCCGCCCGCCGCCACCGACAGCGCCGCCGACGGACATGCCCGGCACGACGTCGAAGGTCGCCACGATGCTGGCGCCGCCACCGTTCGCACCCCGGCCGTCGGCACCCGCGGCGGACCGGCCGCCCGCCCCGCCGATCACCGTGGCCCGCACAGCGCAGACCCCGTCCGGGACGACACCCGAGACCGGACCGACCCCGAAGCTGGTGGTCGATGCGGCGGGCGCCGGGTCGGCGAGGGCCACCGGGGCGAGCGCGACCGGGGCCAGCCCCGCGGTCAGCACCGCCAGCGTGGTGATGCCGGCGAGCGCGGCCCGTCGTGACGCCCCGCGGCGCTGCGGTCGGGGCACGTCACCCCGGCCGGCGAGGGGCATGGTTCTGTCCAGCACGAATGTCCTCCCAGAGAGTCGAGCGGGCCGGCCGTGTCGCACGGTGGCCGTGGCCTCGCGGAGGGCACCCGCCCTCGCATCCCTGGGAGCCTGCGGGACGATTGGTGACGATTCGGGCGGTCGGTGGGGATTTCACACCGGGTCTCACCCTCTGCCGGTGTCGCGCCCGGTCGCGGGTCAGTCCGCCCGACGCACCGCCAGCAGATCCCGGATCACCCGTCCCGCCTCCACCCCGCGCTGCTCGAACCGGGTCACCGGCCGGGCGGCCATCCGGGGCGCGTACCCGCCGTGCGGGAGGTCCAGCCCCGGGTCGGCGCTGAGCACCTCGAGCATCTGCTCGGCGTACGGCTCCCAGTCGGTGGCGCAGTGCAGGGTGCCGCCGGGCCGCAGTCGGGAGCGGATCAGCGCGACGTGGTCCGGGGCGATGATCCGGCGCTTGTGGTGGCGGGACTTCGGCCACGGGTCGGGGAAGAAGACGTGCACCGCGTCCAGGCTGTCCGGGGCGATGCGGGTGCGCAGCAGGTCCAGGGCGTCGCCGTGGGCGAGGCGGACGTTGCCCAGGTCGGCGTCCTCGATCAACCCCAGCAGGTGGGCGATGCCGGGCAGGTGCACCTCGACCGCGAGGTAGTCGCGGTCCCGGTCGGCGGCGGCCATCGCAGCGGTGGCGTCACCCATCCCCGAGCCGATCTCGACCACCAGGGGCGCTTGGCGACCGAAGAGGGTCACCGTGTCCAGGGTGCCGTCGGCGGTGAGCGGCGGCAGGCCGAGTTCGGGGTCATGGACGGACACCCCGTAGCGGGGCCACAGGCGCTCCAGCGCCCCGGTCCGCCGCACCCCCATCGGCGCGCGTCGCGGGTGGAACGTCCGCAGGGGTGCGTCCCGCAGCTGCGGCGCCGGATGGAAGTCCGACCCAGGAACGTTCTGCACGGGGTCGAGGGTAGCCCGGCGACTCAGCCCTCCGGTGCGGTCGACATCACGTAGAACCGCTCGCCGAACGGACCCACGATCCCGGCGATCCGGCCGTAGTCGGTGTCCTGCGGCTCGTGGTGCACCGATCCGCCCAGCTGCTGGGCCTGCGCGATCGCCCCATCGGTGTCGGCGACGGCGAAGGTGACCACCCAGCGGGCGATCTCGGAGCCGCCGCCCATCCCGCCGATCGGATCGTCGCCGAGGCTGAAGGTGGCGTACGCGAAGCCCTCGGCGCTCATGTCGTCGTACTGGTAGCCGAACAGCGTCCGGTAGAAGTCCTGAGCCGCCGAGAGCTCGGGTGACATGTGCTCGTTCCAGATCATCGCCCCGGGCTCGTTCACCACCTGCGCGCCGATGTCCGAGTGCGGCTGCCACAGCGCGAAGACCGCGCCGAACGGGTCGGCGATCACCGCGAGCACACCGAACTCCATCACCGACATGGGTGCCAGCAGCACCTGGGCCCCGGCGGCGGCGGCGCGGCTGGCGGCGGCGGTGGCGTCGTCCGTGCTGATGTGGGTGAGCCAGTGCGGCGGCGAGGCCGGTGCGTCGGCCATCGGTGGGTTGAAGGCCGCGGCGGGCCGACCGTGCAGCAGTGCGGTGGTGTAGTGGTTCATCTCTGCCGGGCCGCGGTCGAAGGTCCAGCCGAACAGCGGACCGTAGAACGCCTCCGCGGCATCCAGATCGGGGGCATTCAGCTCGGCGAAGGACGGCGTGCCTTCGGGCCAGGGCAGGTCGCGCACGGACATGACGCTCTCCTCCAGCGGTGGACGGTGACGCCGCCCATCACAGCACCGTGGGGGTCGGGTCGCCTCCCGATCCGGGCGACCCGACCCCCACCTGCGGCTCAGGCCGCGGCGCCGACGTTCCTGCCCAGCCCGGCGAACTCCCAGCCCGCGGACTGCCAGGTCCGCGGGTCCAGCTTGCCGCGGGCGTCGATCACCCGCGGGGCGCTGGTGAGCGGGGCGAGGACGGAGGGGTCGGCGGTGGTGAACTGGTCCCACTCGGTGAGCACCAGCACGACGTCGGTGCCCTCCACCGCCTCCTCCACGCTGGTGGCGTAGGACAGGGTCGGGAACGACCGTCGCGCGGTGTCACCGGCCTCCGGGTCGAAGACGGTGACCTGGGCACCGCGCAGGTGCAGGGCGGCGGCGACATTGAGCGCGGGGGAGTCCCGCACATCGTCGGTGTGCGGCTTGAAGGCGGCGCCCAGCACTCCGATCCGCCGGTTGAGCACCGATCCGCCGCAGGCCTGCACCGCCAGGTCGAGCACCCGCTCGCGCTGGCCCATGTTGATCTCGTCCACCTGCTGCAGCAGCGCCGACGCCCGGTAGGCGCCGAGCTCGTTGGCCCGGTGCATCAGGGCGCGGATGTCCTTGGGCAGGCAGCCACCGCCGAAGCCCAGCCCGGCGTCCAGGAACTGCCGGCCGATCCGCACGTCGTGACCGAGGGCGTCGGCGAGCACCGTGACATCGGCCCCGGCCGCCTCGCACACCCCGGAGATCGCGTTGATGAAGCTGATCTTGGTGGCCAGGAAGGCATTGGCGGAGACCTTGACCAGCTCGGCGGTGGGCAGGTCGGTCACCACGACCGGGGTGCCCTCGCTGATCGGTCCGGCGTAGACCTCACGCAGGGTCGCCTCCGCGGCGGGGCTGGTGCCGCCGAGCACGATCCGGTCCGGGTGCAGGGTGTCCTGCACCGCTTTTCCCTCGCGCAGGAACTCCGGGTTCCAGACCAGTTCGGCCCGCAGCCCCCGGGGCACCTCGGCGGCGATCAGCTCCCGCAGCCGGGCGGCGGTGCCGACCGGGACGGTGGACTTGCCCACGATCAGCGCGTCCTTGGTCAGATTCCGGGCGATGGTGGTCGCGGCGGATTCGACGTAGGACAGGTTCGCGGCGTGCGAGGTCTTCTGCTGCGGGGTGCCCACGCAGATGAAATGCACATCGCCCCAGGCGGCAGCCGCGGCCAGGTCGGTGGTGAACCGGATCCGGCCGGTGTCCAGGTGCTTGGTGAGCAGGGGGTCGAGTCCCGGCTCGTAGAACGGGACCTTGCCCGCGGCCAGGGCGTCGACCTTCCCCTGGTCGGTGTCGGCACCCAGCACCTCGAAGCCGAGCTCGGCCATCGCGACGGCGTGGGTGGCGCCGAGGTACCCGGTGCCGAACACCGCGATCCTGGTGCCGGTCGGGGTGGGGGCCGGGTCGGCGGCGGGCTCGGTGACGGAGAGTTCGGCGGCGCTCAGGAACTGGTCGTTCATGACGGACTCCTCAGGATGGCGGGGATTGCGGCGGCTGCGGCGGTTCACTCGGTGGCTCCGGTGGCTCCGGTGGCTCCGGTGGCACTGGGTGCTGGGCTCGGGGTCGGCTCGGGGGCGACCGTGGGTGCGGGCGTCGCCTCCGGCGTGGCAGTGGGCGTGGGCTCGGGTGCTGCGGGGGTCGGGGACGGCTCGGCGGTGGTCGCGGGTGCCGGGGCGGTGAGGAGCGCCTGTGCGGGGGTGGTCGCAGCAGGTGCGTCCACCACGGCGCCCCCGAAGTTCCGCGCCGGGTCCGCCACCCCCTCCGCGAACGCCGCGAGCGAGTTCGCCCGGGAGTCGACCCGCCAGTCGTTGGTCGACAGCTGACCCTCGACATAGGTGGTCACGGCGAGGTTGAACCAGGCGAAGCCGATCACGTCGTCGTTCGCACCCGGGTCGAAGCCCTGGAAGAACGACCGGACCCAGGCGGGTTTGGTGCCCCCGGTCTCGGACGCCCCGACCTCGGCCAGGATGATCTTCTTGTCGGTCAGCTCGCGGAGCTGATCGAGGGTGCGGTCGTAGGTGTAGCCGAAGGTGGCGTTGTTGTCGGCCTTGTACGGCGGGCGCTGGTAGCCGGACACCCCGACCCAGTCGACGTAGTCGTCCCCGGGGTACAGGCCCCGCAGGGTGTCCAGCCCCTGCTTCGCCGCGGGCAGGTTGTTCACGATGTTCGGCGCCCAGACCCAGATCACGTAGTCGTTCGCGCCGTTCGCCTCGAAGATGTCGTGCACGTGCTGCCACATGGCCACGAAGTCCCCGGGGGAGTTGCCGTTGATGGAGGCACCGGAACCGGTGGTCTCCGCCCACGGGTACCAGACGCCGTTCATCTCGTGGTCCAGCCGGATCGCCAGGGGCAGGCCGGTGGCCACGATGTCCTGGGCGTACCGGGTCAGGTAGGCGTCGAACTCCCCGCCGATGATCTTCGGCAGGGTGTAGTCGGGCTCGACGACCACGTCGTTCTTGGCGGCGATCGGCCGCGACTCCCAGGTCAGCATCGGCAGCAGCCCGCGATCCCAGGCCCGGGTGACGGCATTCGCCCGGTAGTCCTGATCCCAGCCGCCGAAGTAGCCGACCAGGTTCTGGCTGCGCCCCACGGCGCTCGCGGCGTCGTCGAAGGTGGCCCAGTTGAAGGGTGCCTGGGTGGTGTACATCCCGAAGTACCGGGTGCTCGGGTTCAGCAGTTCGCTCTTGCTGGGGGCCGAGGGCGTGGTCTCCGGCGGCGGGGCGTTCGGCTCGGTCGGCTGGGGCGCCTGCGGGTTGGCGGCGCCCGCGGCACTGCCCGGCGCGGGGGCGGGCGCCGTGGTGGCGGGCGGGGTGGTGGTGGTGCCGCCACGTCGCGGGGCGCTCGACCCCTGACGTGCCGACGACCCGGACGACCCTGACGAGCCGGAGGCAGCGGGCGTGTCGGAGGATCCGGCCGCCTCCCGCGCCGCGCGGTCCTGTTCGCCCTTCTGCCGGGCGGCCTGCTCGGCGGCGACCACGCCGCGCAGCGACTCGGATTGGGAGCGCGAGGTGTCCAGCTCGTCCTGCAACCGCTGGTTCTCGGCCAACAGCTCCTGCTCCCGGGCGGTGAGCTGCGGGTCGGCCGGTTCGCCGGTGACGATCTGGGAGACGGTCGGCAGGTTCCAGACCACCAGGGTGATCGCCAGCAGTGCGGCGACGATCGAGGCGGTGGCGATCCGGGCCTTGGTGGTCATCCGGCCCATCGACGGCGTCCACCAGGCATGCCCGGGGGAGCCACCGGTGCCGGTGAGCTTGATCGGGGAATCAGACATAGAGGGTGGCCTCCAGCGCGAAGATCACCACGGCGATGCCGTAGGGGATGGCGGCGAGCGGATTGAGTCGACAGCGCTGCGGGGCCGGCGCGGGGGCCGGGGTCCGGGTGGCGCGTCGGGTCGGGGCGGTCCGGGTCTCGGTCGCGAGGACACCCGCCGGCCCGGCGGCGTGGGACGCATGGGTGCCGCCCGCCGGACCCGAACTGTGCTGGCTGCCGGAGCGGTCGACCACGTCGACCGGCGCCGGGCGGCTCATCAGCTCCAGCTCGGCGAGCAGCTCCTCGTCCCGCTCGGGGGTGAGGTCGTCGGTGGCCGGGTCACCACCGGCGTAGGCACCGGCCCGGGTGCCCCAGCCGGAGGCGTGCGCCATCCGCAGGAACCCGAGCAGGCGCACCGGCATCAGGAAGAAGGTCGACACGATGATAAACACCGGCAGCCGGAAGAAGTCGCCGGGCACCTCCTGCAGGTGGCGGATCTGCCGGATCGCCATGGACAGCACCGAGGAGGTCACCATCAGCGCGATCACCCAGAACCACCCGGCCTGCGCCCCGTAGGCCTCCAGCACCGCCTGGTAGAGGTTGACCCCGGTGCCGCTGACCGCCCGGTAGATCCAGCCCGCGATGGTGCCGACCAGCAGGAACGGCAACAGGATGTCGGTCAGGAAGAACACCGCCAGGATCGGGGCGTGCCCGAGCATCCACGGGAGCATCCGCAGGGTGTTGTACTGGCTGCCCCGCGCCCAGCGCAGCTGCTGCTTGAACAGCTTGCGCACCTCCAGCGGGGCATCGGTGTAGACCAGCGAGGTGTGCTGGTAGACGGTGCGGTAGCCCGCCTTCAGGGTGAGGTTCGTCAGGGTGCGGTCGTCGCTGACCTCCAGGAACACGCCCATGAACCGCTGGGTCATGAAGTCGTGCATCACCTGGGTCAGGATCGTGCGGCGGAACGCGATGGTCCGGCCGGGCAGGCAGCCGACCTGGCCGAGCACCGACTGCGCGGGCATCGAGTACAGCGACCGGGAGTTCTCCAGCCAGTCCGCCCAGCGGGTGATCCAGGACCGGGTGGGTTCGAGGATGCGCTGCCGGGTGGTGACGCCGCCGATCTTCGGGTCGGCGAAGGGCTTGATCAGCTCGCGCAGGGTGCCCGGCGTCCACACGGTGTCCGAGTCGAGCAGCACGGTGATGTCGAAGCGGGACAGCTCGGTGCCGATCTTCACGGCGTTGCGCTTGCCCGGGATCGGGGTGTGCACCCAGCGGACCAGCGGCGCGAACTCGTCGCAGACCGCCTCCAGCCCGGGGTTGGGCTTGCCGTTGATGACGACGATGACCTCGTCCGGGTGCTGTTCGGTCACCCGGGTGAGGACGTCGCGGAACAGGTCGAGCGGTTCGTCGACCACCGGCACGACGACGCTGGTCGTCTCGTGGTGGTCCTCGATGTACGGGCGGTAGCGGCGGGAGAGTGCGACCTTCACCAGCCACAACACCCAGACCAGGGCGGAGAACACGGTGAACAGGTACAGCTCGGCCTGAGCGTCCAGCATGTGCCGGATCTGCAGGATGAAGATGAACATGGACGTCACCTCGTCGGCTGTCGGAGCGATGGGCTCGGAGGATGCCGTCGGCGACGTTGACGCGGCGCGGGATGCGCTGCCCGGGGATGTCGGCTGGCTGCCGACGTCGTTCCGGGGGAGCTGCTCTGTGACTGGGTCCGGCTGACTGTCACCCGTTCAGGTGAACGGTGCGAGATCGGGAGGAGCGGCTTCTTCGCTCGGGGGCGAGGTGGCAAGACTGTGCCGAGCCTGTGCGCCAAGGCAATCGAAGGCGGCCGTTTGTGAGATGTATCACAGAAGCACAACCCGGTTTGTCCGGAAATGTCGCCCCTGAAGACGCCGGAATCGGGCATAGCGCCGGGGCGCGGCCGGAGGTGCGATCACACTCGACACCTGTCATACGCGTCGATGACACGTGTCAACTCCGGGGCGGTCGGCCCACCTGGATGACCGGGCGCCGGCTTGCGGTTTCCCGCCCGTCGACCCAGGTCGCTTTCCGTTCGACGGCCAGGGTTGAGCGGAATAGACTCAACTTCGTCCAGGTTGTGACCGGCAGCAGCTACTCACGCATGGAGGGACCCCCGTTGGACGCGAAGTTCACCACCAAATCGCAGGAAGCCGTCGGCGACGCCGTGCAGCAGGCGACCGCCGCAGGAAACCCGCAGATCGAGCCCGCTCATCTGCTGAACGCACTGCTGCAGCAGGAGGGTGGTGTCGCCAACGGACTGCTGGACGCGGTCGGCGTCGACCGTCAGGCACTCGGCCGCTCGGTGCGTGCCGTGCTGGTCGGTCTGCCCAGCGCCACCGGCTCCACCGCCACGCCGCCCACCGCCTCCCGGGCGATGGCCACCGTGCTGACCGCCGCCTCGGACGAGGCCCGCAGCCTCGGTGATGACTACGTCTCCACGGAGCACCTGCTCATCGGGCTGGCCGCCGGACAGACCGGGGTCGCCGACGCGCTCCGCGCCCAGGGTGCCTCGCGGGACGCCCTGCTCGCCGCCCTGCCGTCCGTGCGGGGCAACGCGAAGGTGAGCAGCCCCAACCCGGAGGGCACCTACAAGGCACTGGAGCAGTACGGTGTCGACCTGACCCGGCGCGCCGACGAGGGCAAGCTCGACCCGGTGATCGGCCGGGACTCGGAGATCCGCCGGGTGATCCAGGTGCTGTCCCGCCGGACCAAGAACAACCCGGTGCTGATCGGTGAGCCCGGTGTCGGCAAGACCGCCGTGGTCGAGGGCCTGGCGCAGCGGATCGTCGCCGGTGACGTGCCCGAGTCCCTGCGCGGCAAGCGGCTGATCTCGCTGGACCTGGCGGCGATGGTGGCCGGCGCCAAGTACCGCGGCGAGTTCGAGGAACGGCTCAAGGCCGTGCTGGAGGAGATCACCTCCTCCGACGGCGAGATCGTCACCTTCATCGACGAGCTGCACACCGTCGTCGGCGCCGGAGCCGGTGGCGAAGGTGCGATGGACGCCGGGAACATGCTCAAGCCGATGCTGGCCCGCGGTGAGCTGCGCCTGGTCGGCGCCACCACGCTGGACGAGTACCGGGAGCGGATCGAGAAGGACCCCGCCCTGGAACGCCGGTTCCAGCAGGTCTTCGTGGGCGAGCCGAGCGTCGAGGACACCGTGGCGATCCTGCGCGGTCTGAAGGAGCGGTACGAGGCGCACCACAAGGTGACCATCTCGGACGCCGCCCTGGTCGCCGCCGCCGGGCTGTCCGACCGCTACATCACCGGTCGTCAGCTGCCCGACAAGGCGATCGACCTGGTCGACGAGGCGGCATCCCGGCTGCGGATGGAGCTGGACTCCTCGCCGGTCGAGGTGGACGAGCTGCAGCGTGCCGTCACCCGACTGGAGATGGAGGAACTGGTCCTCTCCGAGTCCGACGACCCGGCCAGCCAGGAGCGTCTGGAGAAGCTGCGCGCCGATCTGGCCGACCGCCGCGAGGAACTGGCCGGACTGACCGCACGCTGGGAGCAGGAGAAGGCCGGGCACAACCTGGTCGGCGACCTGAAGGCGAAGCTGGACGAGCTGCGATCCGCCGCCGACCGGGCGCAGCGCGAGGGTGACCTCGCCGCCGCCGGTCGACTGCTCTACGGCGAGATCCCGGAGGTGGAGAAGCAGATCGCCGCCGCCGAGTCCGCCGAGGCCGAGCAGCCCACGGCGTCGACGGTGCCGATGATCGCGGAGAAGGTCGGACCGGACGAGATCGCCGAGGTGGTCGCCGCCTGGACCGGCATCCCCGCCGGGCGGCTGCTGGAAGGCGAGACCGCCAAGCTGCTCCGGATGGAGGAGGTGCTCGGCGAGCGACTCATCGGCCAGCAGCAGGCGGTCGCCGCGGTCTCCGACGCGGTGCGTCGCGCCCGGGCCGGCATCTCCGACCCGGATCGTCCGACCGGATCGTTCCTGTTCCTCGGCCCCACCGGTGTCGGCAAGACCGAGCTGGCCAAGGCGCTGGCCGACTTCCTGTTCGACGACGAGCGCGCCATGGTCCGGATCGACATGTCCGAATACGCCGAGCGGCACGCGGTCGCCCGGCTGATCGGGGCCCCGCCCGGGTACGTCGGCTACGAGGAGGGCGGCCAGCTCACCGAGGCGGTGCGGCGCCGGCCCTACTCGGTGCTGCTGCTGGACGAGGTGGAGAAGGCACACCCGGAGGTCTTCGACATCCTGCTGCAGGTGCTGGACGACGGTCGGCTGACCGACGGTCAGGGCCGCACGGTCGACTTCCGGAACGTCATCCTGATCCTGACCTCCAACCTCGGCTCGCAGTTCCTGGCGGACCCGATGCTGGAGCAGTCGGCGAAGGAGGACGCGGTGATGGGCGTGGTCCGGCAGCAGTTCAAGCCGGAGTTCCTGAACCGGTTGGACGACGTCGTGATGTTCCAGCCGCTCACCCTGGCCGAGATCACCGAGATCGTCGACCTGCAGGTGGCGGCGCTCGCGGCCCGACTGCGCGACCGTCGACTGCACCTCGAGGTCACCCCGGCCGCCCGCGAATGGCTGGCGATCGAGGGCTTCGACCCGGCCTACGGCGCCCGGCCGCTGCGGCGCCTGGTGCAGCGCGAGATCGGCGACCGACTGGCCCGACTGCTGCTCGCCGGGCAGGTGCACGACGGCGACACCGTCCGGGTCGACCGGCCGATCGGCGAGGTGACCGGGCTGGAGCTGACCCGTGTGGAGCCGGTGAACGACTGAGCGGACGGCCACCGGCCGTGTGAGGATGCCGGAGATGAATCCGACCCTCGCGCTGGCCGGTGGCCCCGCCCTGTCCGTGACCACTGCCGCGACGGGCGGCGCCGAACTCACCGGCCTGGCCGGCTGGGTGGTGAGCGTGGTCGAGACGCTCGGCCCGATCGGCGTCGGCCTACTGGTCGCGCTGGAGAACCTGTTCCCGCCAATCCCCTCCGAGGTGGTGCTCCCGGTCGCCGGGTACGTCGCCTCCCAGGGCCACATGTCGCTGGCCTGGGCGATCATCGGCGCCACCGCCGGTGCGGTGCTCGGAGCCTGGGCGCTGTACGCGCTCGGCGCCTGGTTCGGCCGGGACCGGCTGCGACGCTGGCTGGACCGGATGCCGCTGATGGAGGTCGAGGACCTGGATAAGGCGGAGGCCTGGTTCACCCGGCACGGCGGAGCGGCAGTGCTGATCGGTCGCTGCGTGCCGGTGGTCCGCTCGCTGGTGTCGATCCCGGCCGGGCTGGAGAAGATGCCGCTCGGCAAGTTCCTGCTCTACACCACGATCGGTTCCGCGGTGTGGAACAGTGCCCTGGTCACGGCCGGCTACGTGCTCGGCGCCCAGTGGGAGAACGTCGGGCACTATTCCGACTACATCAACTACACCGTGTACGCGGTGATCGTGATCCTGCTGGCCAAGTTCGTGATCGGGCGGCTGCGCAAGCGCCGCGCCGCCTGAGATACACCCGATCAGACCTGGCCGAACAGCTCCGCGATGTCGGTGCTGAACAGGTCCTGGCCCTTGATCCGGCTGGTCTCCTCGGCGCCCAGGATCCGCCGCTGACCCGCCTGGTCGACGACCTGCGACGCCCCACCGGTGCTGCCCAGGGGGAGCACGATCATCTCCGGCGCGGGCGCGTAGGTGGCGGTCGGCCGCTCCCCGGCGATCATCGCCCGCAGGTTGGCCGCCACCACGTCGGCGTGCGCCCGGGCGGCGGATGCCCGCTTCGACTCCGGAACGTCGGTGAGGTCGCCGACCGCGAAGACCGTGGGCTGGCCGTGCACCTGCAACGTCGGCTCGACCCGGAGCTGACCCAACCCGGTGCGCTCGGCGGCCAGCGGTCCGGCCAGGTAGTCGGACTCCGCGCGGTTGCCGTAGCAGCGGAACCACATCTGGGCCTCGATCTTGCGCCCGTCCTCGGTGTCCACCGCGAAGGGCTCGTGGACGCCGACGTCGACCGGCGGCAGGTACCCCAGTCGGGTGCCGAACACGAAGTCCACCCCGTCGAGCTGTTCGTGCACCGCCGACCGCAGCTCCGGCAGGTACTCACCGGTGCTCAGCGCGTCCTCGGCCTGGTCCACCACGGTGATCTTCACCGCCGGGAACTGCTCCCGCAGCTCTCCGACCAGCTCGAGTCCGACCGGTCCGGCGCCGACGATCAGCACCCGGTCGGCGGCCGCGAGGCCCTCGCGCATCCGGGCCAGCCGGGCGCGGGCCACCGTCGTCTCCGACTCCAGGAACTTCGCCGGGAACGGGTAGGCGGCGCCGGTGGCCAGCACCAGGTAATCGGCCTCGACGGTGCGGCCGTCGGCGAGCTGCACCCGGCCCGGCAGAGCGCGCTCCACCCGCTGCTGCACGACCGTGCCGCGGGTCAACAGCCGGTCGTAGGGGACGAACACCCGCTCCTCCCACGCCGGGTCGACGGCACCGCGCAGGGCGGCGGAGGCGTGCACGAAGGCGTCCTTGGGCTCGATCAGCGTCACGTCGGCCACGTCGTCCAGCAGCGACGCCACCCGCGCCCCTCCGTAGCCGCCACCGACCACCACGACCTGCGTCATCACTCGTCGCCCCTCGTTCCGTCGGGCACCGGTCGCGCCCGCCAGGCTCACCCTGTCACGGCGCGCGGGGTGCTCCCAGGGGCAGTGGTCCCGGGTTCCGGGGTGACCCTCACCACCCGGCCCGGTGCCGGGGCGCCGCGCACGTCAAGGGCGGCCCCTGGCACCGCGCAGGTGACGGCCGCGACGGGCGCAGGCGAGCCGCTCGGTGCGGCGCCGAGGTCGGCACTTCCCGCCGTTCGTCGTGCGGGGAAGTGCCGACCTCGGGCTCGAAGTGCCGATCTCGGGCCGGGAGTGCCGATCTCGGGCCGGGAGTGCCGAGGTCGGGTCAGACCCGGGCGAGCAGCCCTTCCAGGCCGTCGGCGCCGGGGTCGACCATCCCGAAGCCGATCAGCGACCGGAGCGGGGCGTCACTGAGCATGGTGCCCATCTCCGACTCGGCCATGCCCTCCGGCAGCAGCGGGGTGAGCACCCGCGCGCCGGCGGGGTGGGCCAGCCACTCGGCGAAGCTGGACTCCGCGTCCAGCGGCAGCACGATCTCCTCACCGGTGACCGCGACCTCGGTGGTGGCGCGGATGTCCCGCGACGAGGCGCCGACCTCGATCACCGTGCGACCGCCGCCGACCACCCAGCGTCGCAGCCCGGGGTGCCAGTAGGACAGGTCGCGCCCGTCCAGCTCGATCTCCACCCGCTGGGAGGCGCCGGCTGCCAGCTCGACGGCGGCGAAGCCCTTCAGCTCGCGCACCGGGCGCAGCACCGCCGCCTCCGGGTCCCCGACGTAGACCTGCACGACCTCGGTGCCCGCACGCTCACCGGTGTTGGTCACCGTGACCGCCACCCGCACTGCGCTGTCGGCGCCGGCGCCGGTCACCTCGGCGGCCAGGTCGTCATAGCCGAAGCTGGTGTAGGACAGACCGTGGCCGAAGGGGTAGGCGACGTCGATCTTCCGGGTGTCGTACCAGCGGTAGCCGATGAGCACGCCCTCGCCGTAGCGGACCACCCCGTTGTCCCCGGGGAAGTTGCCGAAGGCCGGGGTGTCCTCCAGGCGGTGCGGGATGGTCTCCGCCAGGCGACCGGAGGGGTTGCGGACGCCGAGCAGCAGGTCGGCAGCGGCCGAGCCACCGGCCTGCCCGCCGAGCCAGCATTCCAGCACCGCGGCGGCGTGGTCCTGCCACTCCACCGTGACGGCGGAGCCGTTGGCCAGCACCACGACCACCCGCGCGTTGACCTCCGCCACCGCGCGCAGCACGGCCAGCTGGTTCGCGGGCAGGCTCAGGTGGGTGCGGTCGTACCCCTCGGACTCGTCCGGCGCGGGCAGGCCCAGGAACAGCAGCACGGTCCCGGCGTCCTTCGCGGCGTCGACCGCCTCGGCCAGCAGCGCGTCGTCGTCGGCGTCCTGCGACCCGGCGACACCGGCCACCGAGAACCCGGCGGCGAAGGGCAGCTCGGTGCCGGTGGCGGCACGCAGGGCGGTGAGGGCGTCGTCCAGTCGGGTCGGGTGGACCTGGGAGGATCCGGCGCCCTGGTAGCGCGGGGTGCGGGCGAACTCGCCGATCACCACCGCGGAGCGCGCGTCGTCGGTCGCCAGCGGCAGCACGCCGTCGTTCTTCAGCAGCACCGATCCGGCGGCGGCCGCCTCACGGGCCAGCTCGTGGTGGGCGTCGTGGTCGATCGTGCCGGGGTCGGCGAGGGCGGGCAGCGCGCGGGCGATCAGGGTGAGCACCCGGCGGGCGGCGACGTCCAGCACCTCCGGGTCCAGCGTCCCGTCCTGCACGGCCGCGACGATCTCGGCGTCGGTGCGCCCCCCGCTGGACGGCATCTCCAGGTCCATCCCGGCGACCAGACCCGGCACCCGCTGGTACACGGCGCCCCAGTCGGAGACGACCAGGCCCTCGAAGCCCCACTCGTCGCGGAGCACCTCGGTCAGCAGCCAGTGGTTCTGCGAGGCGTAGGTGCCGTTGATCTTGTTGTACGAGCACATCACCGTCCACGGCTGTGCCTGCTTCACCACCCGTTCGAAGGCGGGCAGGTAGATCTCCCGCAGGGTGCGCTCGTCGACCTCGGCGGAGACCCGCATCCGGTCCGACTCCTGGTTGTTCACCGCGAAGTGCTTGAGCGAGGTGCCCACGCCCTCGCTCTGCACGCCGGTCACCAGGGCGGCGCCGAGGTCACCGGCGAGCAGCGGGTCCTCGGCCAGGTACTCGAAGTTCCGCCCGCACAACGGCGACCGCTTCATGTTGATCCCCGGGCCGAGCAGCACCGCGACGTCGTTGCCACGGGTCTCCCGGCCGAGGGCGACGCCCACCCGGCGCAGCAGGTCGGGGTTCCAGGTGGAGCCGAGGGCGGCGGCCGGCGGGAAGCAGGTCGCCGGGACCGATTCGCCCAGCCCCAGGTGGTCCGCCGAGGTCGCCTGCTTGCGCAGTCCGTGCGGGCCGTCGGTCACCATCACCTTCGGCACGCCCAGGCGCTCGACGGCGTCGGTGTGCCAGAAGTCGGAGCCGGAGGTCAGCGCCGCCTTCTCCTCCAGGGTGAGCTCGGCCAGAACGCGCTCGACGTCGAAGACGTCGGTCATGGGGCACCTCCGCGTGCGACAGGCCCGGGGGTCCTCCGCCGGGCGATGGCATTAACCTACCGTCCGGTCGGTATTGTGACCAGCCGCCGTCGGCACCCAGGTGACACAATCGCCACGCGACCGTCGAGGAGAGGGACCCGAGTGAGCACCGAGACACTGCCGGGCTATGCCAAGGGCCGGGCCAAGAAGGCGGAGATCCTGGCTCAGGCGGTGGCGATCTTCGGAGAGTCCGGCTACCGGGGTGCCAGCCTGCGGGACATCGCGGCGCGGTGCGGCATCTCCCACCCGGGCCTGCTGCACCACTTCCCGACCAAGGAGGCGCTGCTGCTCGCGGTGCTGGAACAGCGGGACATCGCCGACCGGGAGCGGATGTCGGACCCGGGCGTCCGCGGGGTCGCGGCCCTGCGCCGGACCGTCGACCTGGTGCGGGTCAACACCGAGCGCCGCGGCATCGTCGAGCTGTTCGCCGTGGTCTCCGCCGAGGCGACCGCGAGCGATCACCCGGCACACGGCTACTTCGTCCAGCGCTACGACGACAGCGCGGAGGTCATCGCCCGTGCCTACCGGGAGGCCGCCGAGGACGGGCACCTGCGCGAGGGGGTGGACCCGATGACCGCCGCGCGGCAGCTGATCGCGGTGATGGACGGCATGCAGGTGCAGTGGCTGCTGTCCGACGGGGCGATCGACATGGTCGAGCCGGTGCACGCGCAGGTCCAGGCGAACCTGACCGTGCAGCTCTGACCGGACGCCACTGAGCCCCGGTCAGTGCATCTGGGACAGACCCCAGATCAGCCAGCCGAAGAAGGCCACGAAGGCGACCACTGCCAGGGTGCCGACCGCCCCCAGCACGATGCCGACGATCGCCAGCGCCCGGCCCTGCGCGCCCGAGGCGCGCACTCGGACCAGCGACCAGATGCCCAGGCCGACCGCGGCCGGTGAGGCGAGCAGGAACAGCGGGAAGATGAACGCGGCCAGGATCGCGCCACCGCCGGTCGAGATCGAGGCGATGGCCAGCCCGTCGTAGGGGGCGGCGTAGGGCTGCGCGTAGTACGCCTGCGGGGCGTAGGGCTGGGGATAGGTCGGAGGCTGAGGCTGCCATCCCGGTTGCGGGGCGGGGGGCTGACCGGCGCCGAGCTGCGGGTGGGCCGGTACTGCGTACCCGGGCGGGGCATAACCGGGCGGGGCGTACCCGGGCGGGGCGTACCCCGACGCTGCCGCTCCGGGCTGCATGACCGGCTGCTGCATGCCGGGCGGGGGCGGGACGGCCCCGGGCGGGGTGAAGCCCGGGTGCGGCGACTGGTGGTAGGGCGACTGCGGGAAGCTCGCCGGCGGGGGCGGTTGGTAGCCGGGCATGTCGGTGGCGTGGCCGCCCGGATCCGGGGCCGAGCCGGCGCCCGAGCCGTCACTGCCGCCCGAGCCGTGCCCGCCCATGCCGTCGTCGTCCATCAGGCGGCGTCCGCGATGTCCAGGACCACCGGCACGTGATCCGAGGGCCCCTTGCCCTTGCGCTCGTTCCGCTCGATGCTCACGTCGGTCACCCGCGCCGCCAGGGTCGGCGAGGCCCAGGTGAAGTCGATCCGCATGCCCTGGTTCTTGGGGAACCGCAGCTGCTGGTAGTCCCAGTAGGTGTAGGTGTGCTCGGCCGGGAGGTGCTCGCGGGAGACCTCGGTGTACCCGGCGGCGGCGAAGGCGGCGAATGCCTCCCGCTCGGCCGGGGTGACGTGGGTGCGTCCGGCGAAGACGTCGATGTCCCAGACGTCGGTGTCCAGCGGTGCCACGTTCCAGTCGCCGACCAGCGCCACCGGCAGCGCCGGGTCCTCGGTCAGCCAGCGCGCCGACTCGGTGCGCAGCGCCTCCAGCCAGCGCAGCTTGTAGTCGAAGTGCGGGTCTCCCAGCTCACGGCCGTTCGGGATGTAGAGGCTCCATACCCGCACACCGCCGCAGGACGCGCCGAGCGCCCGCGCCTCGGTGACCGGGTCCTCGCCCCAGCCGGGCTGGCCGTCGAAGGCGTGCTGCACGTCGTCGATCTCGACCCGGGAGGCGATCGCCACCCCGTTCCACTGGCTGAAGCCACTGGTCACCACCTGGTACCCGGCTGCCTCGAACGCCTCGCGCGGGAACTGCTCGTCCTTGCACTTGGTCTCCTGCATCGCCAGCACGTCGGTGCCGGTGCGGTCCAGGAAGGCGAGCACCCGGTCGACGCGGGTGCGGATCGAGTTCACGTTCCAGGTGGCGAGGCGCATGACCGGCACGCTACCCGGAACGCCCGACACGATGGGGCCGTCCCCGTAGGCTGACGCGCATGGGAACCGCACTCGTCACCGGGGCGTCCGCCGGGCTGGGCCTGGAGTTCGCCTGGCAGCTCGCCACCGCCCGTCACGACGTCGTCCTGGTCGCCCGGGACACCGAGCGCCTGGAGCGGTTGGCGGCCCAGCTGCGCGCCGCCGCCGGCATCCACGTCGAGGTGCTGCCGGCCGACCTCACCGACCGGGCCGACGTGGAGCGGGTCGCCGAGCGGCTGCGGGCCACGGAGCGGCCGGTCGGTCTGCTGGTTAACAACGCCGGGCTCGGCCTGCACCAACGATTCGTCACCGGTGACCTGGCCCGGGAGGAGGCGGCGCTCGACCTGATGGTGCGTGCGGTGCTGGTGCTGTCCCGGGCGGCCGCCGAGTCGATGGTCCGCCGGGGACGCGGCGCGATCCTGAACGTGGCCTCGGTGGCGGCGCTGACCACCAACGGCACCTACTCGGCGCACAAGGCATGGGTGCGCACCTTCACCGAGGGCCTGGCCGCCGAGCTGCACGGCACCGGTGTCACCGCGACCGCGCTCTGCCCCGGGCTGACCCACACCGAGTTCCACGAGCGCGCGGGTATCGACCAGCACGTCCCCGAGCTCGCGTGGCTGAGCGCCGAGCGGGTGGTCGCCACCGGGCTCGCCGACGTGCGCCGCGGTGCCGTCATCTCCACCCCGAGCCTGCGGTACCGCGCGGGATCGGCGCTGCTGCGGGTGCTGCCGCGCTCGGTCGTGCGCCGGTTCAACCAGCCGCGTCGGGTGCTCGGTTTCGACCAGTGACTACCCTGGCGGACGTGAACACCGCCATGTCTCCCACCCCGCGCGAGCAGCTGCGCGACCTGATCACCGAGCTGGCCGTCGTACGCGGCAAGGTCACGCTCTCCTCCGGCAAGGAGGCCGACTACTACGTCGACCTGCGCCGGATCACCCTGCACCACCGGGCAGCGCCGCTGGTCGGGCACGTGCTGCTGGACCACCTGGAGGAGGTCGGGCTGGGCACCGCCGACATCGAGGCGGTCGGTGGCCTGACCCTGGGCGCCGACCCGGTGGCGACCGCCCTGCTGCACGCCGCCGCGTCGCGTGGCCAGGACCTGGACGCCTTCGTGGTGCGCAAGGAGGCCAAGGCGCACGGCATGCAGCGCCGGATCGAGGGTCCGGACATCGCCGGTCGCCCGGTGGTGATCCTGGAGGACACCTCGACCACCGGCGGTTCGCCGATCGCCGCGCTGGAGGCCGCCCGGGAGGCCGGTGCCGATGTGCGCGGCGTCGCGGTGATCGTGGACCGGAACACGGGTGCGCAGCAGAAGATCGAGGCCTACGGCGTGCCGTACCACTACCTGTTCAGCCTGTCGGACCTCGGCCTGGCGTGACCCCACGCAAGCTCGACCCAGTCCCGCTGACCCTGCTGGTCCTGGCGGTGGTGGGTGGGGCCGGGGCCGCCGCGCTGGACGGTGCGGACCGGGGATGGGCACTGCTCGTCCTGATCCCGATGATCGCGATCATCGGCGTCTCCATGCTCCGGACCCGCCTCCGGCAGCGTCGCGCCACCGTCACGGACTGGGCGACCCGCAACGGCTGGTCCGCGGTGGCCGCCCCGGACGGGCCGTGGCGCGGGTCGCCGCCGTTCTCCGAGCCGACCGGCCGGGCCAGCGAGGAGCTGGGCAGGTCGTACCGCGGTTTCCCGGTGAGCTCGTTCACCTGGACCTGGAACGGTCGTCGTCGCCCCGGCACCAGGACCACGCCGCAGCACCAGCGACACGTCATCGTGCTCGAGCTGCCGGGTGACGGACCGGTGGTGCAGCTGACGCCGCGCATTCTCGCGTCGACCCTCGAGTTGATGCCCGAGTCGCCGACGGGCGATCAGCGCTTCGACGCGGTCTGGCACGTCGGGTCGGCGCAGCCCGGGGCCGTGGCGCTGGACGAGCAGCTGCGCAACCGGTTGCTGCGCGAGGACGCCCAGCTGCAGGTGCTGCGGTTCGAGGGCGGCAGCGCACTGTCCTGGACGGTGGGGGAGACCGACGTCGAGCGGATCCTGCCGCGGGTGGCCACGCTGTGGGCGCTCGCCGACCTGCTGGGCCGGACGGCCTGACCGCTCAGCCCTGGGACGCCCACTCCGGCACCCGGGGCACCAGGTCGGCGATCGAGTCGAAGACCTGGGTCGGTCGGAACGGATACCGGGCGACGTCCTCCGGGCGGGTGGACCCGGTGAGCACCAGGAAGGTGCGCAGACCCGCCTCGATCCCGGCGACCACGTCGGTGTCCATCCGGTCGCCGATCATCGCGGTGGTCTCGGAGTGCGCGTCGATCCGGTTCAGGGCGGAGCGGATCATCATCGGGTTCGGCTTGCCGACGAAGTACGGCTGGCGACCGGTGGCGGCGGTGATCATCGCCGCGACGGCTCCGGTCGCGGGCAGGTCGCCCTCCTGGCTCGGGCCGGTCACGTCCGGGTTGGTCGCGATGAAGCGCGCGCCGCCCTGGATCAACCGGATCGCGCGGGTGATCGCCTCGAAGGAGTAGGTCCGGGTCTCGCCCAGCACCACGAAGTCCGGGTCCGCCGAGGTCAGGGTGTACCCGGCCTCGTAGAGCGCGGTGGTCAGCCCCGCCTCGCCGATCACGTACGCGGAGCCGTTCGGCATCTGGTCGGTGAGGAACTGCGCGGTCGCCAGGGCGGAGGTCCACAACGACGACTCGTCGATGTCGATCCCGGAGCCCGCCAGCCGGGCCCGCAGGTCACGCGGGGTGAAGATCGAGTTGTTGGTCAGCACCAGGAACGGCAGTCCCGCGTCCCGCAGGCTGCGCACGAACTCCGGTGCCCCCGGCAGCGCGACGCCCTCGTGCACCAGCACCCCGTCCATGTCGGACAGCCAGGAGCTGATCGGCCGGGTGGTCGTCATGCCGCGTTCCGTTCCCGCTTGGCGTCCCGGCGTGCGCGCAGGATCTCGATGCCCATCGGGATCACCGACACCAGCACGATCAGGACGATCAGCGCCTCGATGTTGTCCTTGACGAACTGGATGTTGCCCAGCGCGTACCCGAGCAGGGTGACGCCCACACCCCAGAACAGCGCGCCGAGCACGTTGAAGGACACGAAGTGCTTGTAGGACATCTTGCCGACGCCCGCCGCGACCGGGGCGTAGGTCCGCACGATCGGCACGAAGCGGGCGATGATGATCGTCCGGCCGCCGTACTTGTCGAAGTACTTGTAGGTCTCGTCGATGTACTTCTGCTTGAAGATCCGCGAGTCGGGGCGGGAGAAGAGCTTGCGACCGCCCTTGGCGCCGATGAAGTACGCCACCTGGTCACCGGCGAACGCCGCCACGAAGATCAGCAGGCAGAGCAGCCACAGCGGGAAGTCGAGCTGTTGCTGCGCGACCAGCGCCCCGGCGGTGAACAGCAGCGAGTCGCCCGGCAGCAGCGGGAACAGCAGTCCGGTCTCGATGAAGACCACGATCACGATGCCGATCAGCGCGTAGGTGCCGAAGGAGGCGATCAGGTGGTCGGCGTTCAGCCAGTCGGGTCCGAGCATGGGCTGCGGTCCCACCATCGGGAGGGCGGCCAGGGCGGTCGTCAAGGACATGACCCTCAGCGTACGGCGATCGTGTGTCCGATCTGTGCCCGCCGGGCTGCCAGGATGTGCCGGTGACCGAGGACGACGAGCAGCAGCCCCGCGAGGTGGGCGTGGGCCCGTGGATCGGGCCGCTGCCGGACGACCCGCGCTACGACCCGGAGCTGCTGGCCGCGGGGGACCGGCGCAACGTCGCCGATCAGTACCGGTACTGGACGGTCGAGGCGATCGTCGCCGACCTGGACACCCGGCGGCACCCGTTCCACATCGCGATCGAGAACTGGGCGCACGACCTCAACATCGGCTCCGTGGTCCGGACCGCGAACGCCTTCAACGCGGCGGGGGTGCACATCGTCGGCCGTCGTCGATGGAACCGCCGGGGCGCGATGGTCACCGACCGCTACCTGCACGTGCATCACCACCCGAGCGTGGACGACCTGCTCGCCTGGGCCGACGACGCCGGGCTGCCCGTGCTGGGCATCGACAACACCCCCGGATCGGTGCCGCTGGCGGACTACCCGATGCCGCGGGCGTGCGTGCTGCTGTTCGGCCAGGAGTCGGTCGGTCTGACCGAGGCGGCGCAGCAGCGGGCCGAGGCCGTGCTGCACATCCAGCAGTACGGGTCGACCCGGTCGATCAACGCGGGCGCGGCGGCGGCGATCGCCATGCACACCTGGATCGTGCGGCACGCCTGACGGTCCGGACGTCCGGACCGTCAGGCGTGATCGAACTGGGGTCAGCTGCGGGTCAGCGGCTCCCGGGCGGTCTCCCGGGCGCGGAGCACGACGACCAGGGTGATCGCGGCGGCGGCCATCACGTAGAACGCCGGGGCGAGGTTGTTGCCGGTCCGGGTGATCAGGAAGGTCGCGAAGGCCGGGGTGATCCCACCGAAGACCGCCACCGAGATGTTGTAGGCGATGGACATGCCGCCGTAGCGGATGTTGGTCGGGAACAGTTCGGCCATCGCCGCGTTCATCGCCCCGTCGTAGGCGGCCATGAAGACGCCGAGCAGAGCCATCGCCAGGGTGGCGGCCCAGAAGTGCCCGGAGCCCATCAGCATCAGGGTCGGGTAGCTGAACAGCACGAAGCCGGCGCAGCCGAAGATCATCACCGGACGGCGGCCGATCCGGTCGGAGAGCAGGCCGAACACCGGCACCAGGGCGGCGATCACGATGAAGCCGATCACGGTGGCGCCGTAGGCCACGGTGGCGCTGTACCCGAGGTCCTGCTTGAGGTAGCTCGGCATGAAGGTCTGCAGGATCCAGTGCCCGACGGCCTTGATCACCACGAAGCCGACGCAGAACAGCAGCGCCTTCCAGCCCTTGGTGATCGACTGGCGCAGCGGGTTCTTCACCGTGTCGCCGGAGGCCTTAGCGGCCTGGAACTCCGGGGTGTCCTCCAGCTTGGACCGCAGGTAGAGGCCGATCAGGCCCAGCGGCAGCGCGAGCATGAACAGCACCCGCCACGCCCAGCCGTTCAGCACGTCCTCACCGGCCAGGGCGGTGACCAGGAAGACCAGGCCGCCACCGACGATGAAGGCAGCGAAGCCGAAGACGTCGATGAAGCTGGTGACGAAGCCGCGCCGGTTGCTCGGGGCGTACTCGGCGAGCAGGGCGGTCGCTCCGGAGCTCTCGCCACCGGCCGCGAAGCCCTGCACCAGTCGCACCACCACCAGCAGGATCGGTGCGAGCAGCCCGACCGACTGATAGGTGGGCAGCAGGCCCATCACGAAGGTCGCGCCGCTGGTCAGCAGGATCACCGAGGCCAGGGTGGTCTTCCGGCCGATCCGGTCGCCCATCGACCCCCAGAACAGACCCCCGAGCGGTCGCATGATGAACCCGGCGCCGAAGATCGCGAAGGTGGACAGCATCGCCGCCTGCGGGTCGCCCTCACGGAAGAAGTGCATCGAGATGACGGTGGCGAGGGTGCCGTAGAGCCCGAAGTCGAACCACTCGACGAAGTGCCCGGCACCGGCGGTGAGGATCACCTTCCGCATCCGGCTCTGGCGGTCCTGATCGCTCAGGGGCGGTGCGCTGCTGACATCGGTCGTCATCGGATCCTCACTTCGTTGTGGAGTGGCTGGCGCTGGCGGCAACGTAGCACTGCTCGGCATGGCAGTACCACTGAATGGCAATCATGTTCCGCTGAACGGGTATAGCCTCGTCGCCATGCAGTCACGCAACGCAGCGTTCGATGTCGTCGTCATCGGTGGGGGGCTGGCCGGCACCGCCGCCGCCGTCGCCGCCGCCCGCCTGGGCTCCCGGGTCGCCCTGCTGACCAACCGCCCGGTGCTGGGCGGGAACTCCTCCAGCGAGATCCGGGTCTGGGTGGTCGGTGCCACGGCGCACGGCACCCAGCGCTTCGCCCGGGAGACCGGGATCATGGGCGAGCTGTTCCTGGAGAACCAGTTCCGCAACCCCCAGGGCAACGCCATCTACTGGGACCAGGTGGTGCTCGACCTGGTGCGGGCGGAGCCGAACGTCTCCCTGCACCTGAACACCGACGTGCGCACCGTGACGATGGACCCCGACGACCCGACCCGGATCGCCTCGGTCACCGGCTGGACGATGGGGTCGGAGATCGAGACCACCTTCACCGCGCCGGTGTTCCTCGACTGCACGGGTGACGGGCTGATCGGCGCGCTGGCCGGGGCCGAGCACCGGATCGGGCGCGAGGGCCGCGGCCGGTACGACGAGCCGTGGGCGCCCGAGACCGACGACGACGAGCTGCTCGGCTCCTCGATCTTCTTCTCGACCCACGACACCGGGAAGCCGGAGAAGTTCGTGCCGCCGAGCATCGCCCGGGACATCGCCAGCACCCCGATCCTGGCGAACCGCGCGATCCGCACCGGCGACAACGGCTGCAACTACTGGTGGATCGAGTGGGGCGGTGAGCTCGACACGGTCGCCGACAACGAGCGGATCCGGGACGAGCTGTGGAGCGTGGTCTACGGCATCTGGGACCACATCAAGAACTCCGGCAGCTTCGACGCCGACAGCCTGACCCTGGACTGGGTGGGGGCGATCCCCGGCAAGCGCGAGTACCGCCGGTTCGTCGGCGACCACACCCTGACCCAGCACGACCTGCTGGAACAGCGCAGCTTCCCCGATGCGGTGGCCTACGGCGGCTGGTCCATCGACCTGCACCCGGTCGAAGGCGTCTACGCGGAGAAGGCCGGGGCGCAGCAGCGCTACACCAACGGCACCTACGACATCCCGTTCCGCAGCCTGTACTCGGCGAACGTCGGCAACCTGCTGTTCGCCGGGCGGGACATCTCCGCCTCGCACATCGCCTTCGGGTCGACGCGGGTGATGGCGACCTGCTGCACCCAGGGCCAGGCAGCCGGCACCGCCGCACACCTGATCAGCTCCCAGGGACTCACCCCCCGGCAGCTCGGCACCGAACCGGAGCACACCCGGTTGCTCCAGCAGACCCTGATCCGCGCCGACGCCCCGCTGATCGGGGTCCGGGCCGACGACCCCAGCGACCTGGCACCCCGGGCGACGGTCACCGCGAGCAGCGAGCTCACCGTCCTGAGCACCCTGCCCTACCCGGTGGACGGCGGCTTCGACCTCGACCGGGACGCCGCGATCGTCCTGCCGGTCGACCCCGCGGTGGACATCCTGCGTCTGCGCACCGACGCCGACGCGGCGACCACCCTGCGCGCCGAGCTCTGGTCCACCGTGAAGCCGCAGAACTACGTCCCGGTGCGGCACCTGCGCTCGCTGACCGGGCAGGTGCCCGCCGGTGCCGGGGAGACGGTGCTCGAGCTGGATCACCACGGCACCGAGAACGTGATCCTGGTGCTGCGGGCCACCCCCGGGGTCCGGCTGCCGCTGACCACCGGCCACCCGTACGGGGTGCAGATCATGCGGGCCAAGCACGCCGGCGACGCCGCCTTCGACGACCACATCCCGGACGAGCAGGACCAGCCGGTCACCGACTGGGACGCCCGGACGCTGCGCGGGCGCTCGTTCGCGTTCAGCGTGGACGCCGCCTCCGACGCCTGGCGCGCGAGCCGGGTGGTCGATGGCTACCAGCGACCCTTCGGCGGCCCGCACCTGTGGTCGACCGCACCGGGGGCGCTGGACCACAGCCCGGCGACCCTGGACCTCACGTGGCCCGAGCCGGTCACCATCACCGAGGTCGACCTGGTGCTCAACGACGACGTGGACGCCGACCTGATCAACCTGCACCACCACCGCACCCACTGGGACGCGGTGCCCGATCTGGTCCGCGACTACCGGATCGAGGCCCTGGTCGACGGGGAGTGGGCGGTGCTCGCCGAGGTCACCGACAACCGGCACCGCCACCGGGTGCACGCGGTGGCGCCGACGGTCACCACCGCGGTGCGGCTGGTGGTGACGGCGACCAACGGATCACCCGCCGTCACGGTGTGCGCCGTCAAGGTGCACTGACTGCCACACTGACTGCCATGCCGCCGAACACGCCGCCGAATCAGAGCATCGAGCGGGCAGCCCTGGTGCTGCGCGCCCTCGGGTCGGCGGAGACCGGTGCCCTGCGCGCGTCGGACATCGGGCGGGCGATCGGACTCGGGCCGTCCACCACCAGTCGGCTGCTCGCCACGCTGGAGGGCCTGGACTATGTCCGGCGCGACCCGGTCAGCCAGGAGTACCGGATCGGCACCGCGGTGCTCCTGCTCGCCAGCCAGGGCCTGAACCACGACCCGGTGCACCGCGAGTCGCGCGCCGCCGCCCAGGAGCTGGCGCACCGCACCGGGCTCACCGCGAACGTCGCCGTCCGCGACCGTGACCACGCCGTCTACCTGTGCCACTTCGAGGGCTCGCTCACCCGCAAGTCGCACACCATGATCGGCATGGGCCAACCGCTGCACGCCTCCGCCCTCGGCAAGGCCCTCCTGCTCGACCTCACCCAGGCCGAACGCGAGGAACTGCTCGGCGACCTGGAGCGCTACACCGACCGGACCCTCACCGACCACGACGCGCTGACCGCCGACCTGTGCACCTCCGCCGCCCGGGGGTGGTGCTTCGAGGACCAGGAGCTGGCGCTGGGCAGGTTCTGCGTCGCGGTGCCGATCCGGAACGCCGCCGGTGCGGTGGTCGCCGCGCTGTCGATCTCCGGCGGGATGACGGTGCTGCGCGACCGGGACCTGGCCGCGATCACCGAGGACCTGATCGAGGTGGGGGACCGGATCAGCGTCGGGCTGGGCATGCTGGGGGCGGTGCGGACATCGGCCGGGCGGGGGTGACGGGCGGCTCGCACGCGCGGGGCCGACGGGGCGCGGACCGCGGCAGGGGACGTCCGCCTGTCCACCGGGCGGCCGGTCGGGGCGTGGTCCCCAGAACGGCACGACGGCCCTCGCGCTGAGGTGATCGCGGGGGCGACGGTCGGGGCATGACGATCCAGATCGCGGCATGGGACCGGCCGCTGGCACGGACAGGACCGTTCAGTTGCGGCGAACCGGCCCTCGATCGGTGGTGGCGCGAACAGGCGGGCCAGGCGGAGCGGCGTGGCAGCGTGCGGATTCGGCTGGCGGTGATCGACGGACGGGTAGCGGGGTTCTGCGCGGTGACGGTCGGTGCGCACGACCCGGGCGCCCTCGGCGGCCGCTGGCGCAAGCGGCCCGCGCCGGTGCCGGTCGTGATCATCGCCCGGCTCGCGGTGGCGTCACCTCGCCAGGGATCAGGTGTCGGCACGGCGCTGCTGCTCGACACGTTCCGCCGTCTGGACGTCGTCGCCGGAGACCTCGGCTTCGAGGCGACCACCGTTACCGCGAAGGACCCGGGTCTCGTCCCCTACTACTCACGCTTCGGTTTTCAGCCCTCACATGAGCACGATCCACTGCTCTATTTGCGCGTGAAGGACCTCCCTGGTGCTGGACGCGACCGCTGGCAGCGGGCCTAGCGTGCTTGAGCACACGCAGTGATCGAGAGGGCATCCCATGAGACTGAGACGACGCAGGGGCTACTACGAGACGGGCCGGATCAGGTTGTCGGCCAAGGCCATCGCCGACATCCGTGCGGGCAACGAGGGGCCGCCGCGCCGGAACCTCGCCCTGGAACGCACGATGCAGAAGATGCGCGACGCCGGGTGGGAATGGGGTGACGGGCCCGACGGTCCGTACATGCGTAAGCCCTGACACCCCCTGGGCACAGGGTCCCGTCCACGCATCGCCGAGAACGTGCCAGACTTTGACCGATAGCGAACCCTTCCGACAGGAGCTGCCGCGATGCCCATCGCAACCCCCGAGGTGTACGCCGAGATGATCAGCCGGGCCAAGGCGGGCAAGTTCGCCTACCCGGCCGTGAACATCACCTCCTCCCAGACTGTCACCGCGGCGCTGCAGGGCTTCGCCGAGGCCGAGTCCGACGGCATCCTGCAGGTGTCGGTCGGTGGCGCGGAGTACGCCTCCGGGTCCACCGTCAAGGACCGGGTCTCCGGCTCCCTCGCGCTGGCCGCCTACGCCCAGGAGGTCGCGAAGGGCTACGGGATCACCGTTGCCCTGCACACCGACCACTGCGTGAAGAAGAACCTGGACTCCTGGGTCCGTCCGCTGCTGGCCCTGGAGGCCGAGCAGGTCAAGCGCGGTGAGAACCCGACCTTCCAGTCGCACATGTTCGACGGTTCGGACATCCCGCTGGACGAGAACCTGGTCATCGCCGCTGAGCTGCTCGAGCTCTCGCAGGCCGCTCGCACCATCCTCGAGATCGAGGTCGGCGTGGTCGGTGGCGAGGAGGACGGCCACGAGGCCGAGATCAACGAGAAGCTCTACACCACCGCCGAGGACGGCCTGGCCACCGTGCGTGCGCTGGGTGCCGGGGAGAAGGGCCGCTACCTGACCGCCCTGACCTTCGGCAACGTGCACGGCGTGTACAAGCCGGGCGCGGTCAAGCTGCGTCCGTCGATCCTCGCGGACATCCAGAAGGCCGTCGGCGCGGAGATCGGCAAGGAGTCGCCGTTCGACCTGGTGTTCCACGGTGGGTCCGGCTCGACCGCCGAGGAGATCGCCGAGGCCGTGGACAACGGTGTCATCAAGATGAACATCGACACCGACACCCAGTACGCCTTCACCCGCCCGGTCGTCGGCCACATGTTCTCCAACTACGACGGCGTGCTGAAGATCGACGGCGAGGTCGGCAACAAGAAGGCCTACGACCCGCGCGCCTGGGGCAAGCTGGCCGAGGCCGGCATGGCCGCCCGCATCGTCGAGGCCAGCCAGCAGCTGCGTTCGGCCGGCCAGCGCATGCGCTGAGCCTGCCCGGCGTCCGCGCCGAGCACGGGTGATCACCTGATCACCGGCTGACAGCACGAGGCCCCGTCCACCGATCTGGTGGGCGGGGCCTCGTCGTCGTTCCGGACCGGACGCGGTTCCGCTACCCGGTCGCACCCGGTCGCACTGGGTCGCACCGGGGCGCGCCGGGGCGCGCCGGGCGCGGCTCAGGGCTGGCGGTCCTCCACCACGTCCAGCAGCTCGCCGATCCGGGTGATCTCCAGCAGGAACTGCACGGTCGGCGGCACGTTGATCAGCCGGATCCGGTGCTCGGTGCGCTGCGCCAGGCGGGCGAGGAAGGCCACGCCCGAGGAGTCCATGAACGTGACGTGATGCGCGTCGATGTCGATCGGCAGCCCGGCCGCCTCCGCGTCGTCACCCGCCTGCGCCAGATCAGCACCCAGGTCGGCGTCCACCTCGCCGGACAGCACGATGCGGGTGCGGTCGGCCGTGCTGATCACGTGGACCGAGCCCGGCTCGCCGGCGTCCTGCGCCGTGATGGTGTCCGGGGAGGGATCATCCGCCCGGTGACCCGTGCTGGGATCGTTCGGCGGGGTGCTGTTACCGTCGCGCACGGTGCTCCTCTCGTCCGGTTCACGGACCGGATGACTGACCCGTCATTCTGCCCTGGGGTACTGCCTCGCGGGAACGCTAGACGATCGGAGGTGGTGGTGGTCAATTCTCTGGACCCTGCCGCAGCCGACGCGACCGTGAACCCGACTCCGGGGTCGACGCCGGACCCGACAGTGGCCGCGGTGTCGACCCCGACGGTCGAGGCGATCCTGGACGGCACCTCGCGGTTGGCCGGGCTGCCGGTGCTGGTCGCGGCTGCCGAGCCGCCGGTCTGGCCGGTGGTGTTCGCGAACCCCGCGTTCACCGAGCTCACCGGGCTCACGCTGGCCGACTTCGCGGACGCGACCGGACCGGTGGCCGAGGCGATCGGTGACTCCTCGGCATTGGACGAGATCCGCGCGGCGATGACCGCCGGGCAGTCGTCGAGCATGCTGCTCCGGTTGCCCAGCGCCGACGGCGGTCGGCTGTGGGCCCGGGCGGTGATCACGCCGGTGTCGGACACCCCGGGGGTGATCTCGCACTGGCTCGCGGTGATGGTGGACGTCTCGGCCGAGGTCGAGCGCGATGCGGTGCTGTCGGCCGAGGTGGAAGGTGCTCGACGGGAGAGTGCCGCCCTCGGGCTGGTCGCCCGGGTGTCGGATCTCATCATGGACCTGGAGGACCCGGGCGGTCTGCGGGACATCGCGGAGCTGCTCGGTGCGAGCGTGGTGCGGTGGGCGGCGTTCTACCTGGACGACTCCGGTCTGCACCACGCGGACGGGGTGGCACAGGACCGCCCCGCGCGCCGAGCGGTGGCGCCCGGCCCGTCCAGCGGTCACCCGCGCCGGTTCGACGGCGGGAGCCTCGACCCGGTGCAGCGGCTGCTGGACGAACCGCGCGAACCGGTGGTGCTGGAGTTGGAGGCGACCGAGCCGGGTACGGCCTCCGGGTGGCTGGCGGCGGATCTGCGGACCCGGATGGCCGGGACGGTGGCGGAGGGCGCCGAGCAGGTCCTGGTGCTGCCGGTCCCCGGCCGACACCGGGTGCTCGGCGTGATGGTGGTGGTGCTGCGACCGGTGGAGGGCATCGGCGATCCAGACACCCGGACCGTGCTGACGCTGACCGCGCGCCGGGTGGGCCTGGCGGTGGAGAACGTGCGGCTGTACGCCCGCGAACACCGGGTGGCCGAGACCCTGCAGCGCGCGATGCTGCCCGAGCAGGCCGAGGTCGACGGGCTGGACGTGTGGTCGTACTACGCGCCGAATGTGGTCTACGCCCAGGTCGGCGGCGACTGGTACGACGTGGTGCAGATCGAGCCGGACGTGGTCGGCGTGGTGATCGGCGACGTGGTCGGGCACGACGTGGAGGCCGCTGCGGCGATGGGTCAGCTGCGGTCGATCGTCCGGGCCTACGCCTTTGAGGTCGCCGAGCCCGGTCGGGTGCTGGAACGGGTGGACACCCTGGTCGCCGGGATGCGGATCCCGCGCTCGGCGGGTCTGGTGCTCACCACCCTGACCCGCACCCGGTCGGAGTCGGGATGTCCGTCGTGGCGCCTGGCGTACTCCCGGGCCGGGCACCTGCCCGCGCTGCTGGTGCGCGCCGGGAGCGTGACCACCCTGGACGGCGCCGGCGGCGCGCTGGTCGGGTTCGGGAACGGCCCACGCCGGACGGCCGAGGTCGATCTGGAACCGGGCGATGTGCTGATCTTCTACACCGACGGTCTGATCGAGCGTCGTGCCCGCTCGCTGCGGGACGGGCTGACCGCGCTGCAGCAGGTGGCGGGCGGAGCGACGGCGGTGGACGCGGCCGGGATCGGCGAGGAGCTGTTGTCCCGGCTGGCGGACGGCCCGGAGGACGACGTCGCGGTGGTGGTGGTCCGGGTGCCGGACCTCTCCGACGGCAGCGGGGTTGCCGGGAACGTGCGCAGTCGGCGCTGGCAGCTGCCGAGCGAGGCGGCGTCGATCGCCCGTGCCCGGCACGCGGTGGTCCGCACCTGTGCGGCCTGGGAGCTCGGCGATCCGGCCAACGCGGAGCTGGTGGTCTCGGAGCTGGTGGCGAACGCGGTGCTGCACGGCTGGGGCCGGGTCACGCTGCGGCTGCACGACACCGGTGAGGGCCTGCGGATCGAGGTCGAGGACTCCAATCCGGTGCCGCCGGTCGCCACCGAGGGCCATCCGGGCCGGATCGGCGGCTTCGGGATGCGGATCGTGGAACGGCTGGCCGACTGGGGGTGGCGGCCGTCCCGTGCCGGGAAGGTCGTGTGGGCGCGGGTGCGTCCCGAGGTGGAGCCGCTCGCCGCGCGGTGACCGTCGGGTCGGACCGGGGGCCTCAGACGGTGGTGCCGGCCTCCGAGGCCGCCGCGTGTTCGTCGTCCCGCTCGGGACACTCGTGGTCGTTGTCCAGCCGGAACAACTCCAGGGCGCCGCAGACCTCCAGCACGAAGAGGTCGCGCGGGTCGGCGCCCCGCAGCACGGTCGCCCCGCCGCGCTTGCGCGAGGAGTCGGCGAGCGAGATCAGGAACGCGGCCCCGGTGGAGTCCATGAACGTGACCCCGCACATGTCGATCACCAGCAGTTGTCGGCGCAGGCCGACCACGCGCGCGGTGATCTCCGGGAACTGGTCCCGCTCGGCCAGGTCCAGATCGCCGCTGATGGCGATCGTGGTGGTGGCGGCCGAGGTGGCGATCTCGATCATCGATCCTCCGGCGCGGGGCGGGTCAGGGGCAGGGGTCCGATCCACGCGCGCAGTGAGCCTAATCAGCGCTCGTCCAGTCCGCACGCCGGTGTCAGACTGGTGGGATGAGCGGAGCCAACCTGTTGCAGCCCGACCCGACCCTGCTGCCGGAGGGCGCCGACGGCGACGCCCGCGTGGTGCTGAGCTCCGGCGGTGACCCGCGGGAGGCCGCGCGGCAGGTCCCGGCGTCGTCGCTGGCCTGGGCGCTGCTCGCCGAGCGGGCGCTGGCCGACGAGGGCGACCCGGTCGCCGCCTATGCGTACGCCCGCACCGGCTATCACCGTGGCCTGGACGCGCTGCGGCGCGCCGGGTGGCGCGGGCAGGGTCCGATCCCGGCCGACCACCGGCCGAACCAGGGCTTCCTTCGGGCGCTGCTCGCGCTGGCCGAGGCGGCGGAGGCGATCGAGGAGGACGAGGAGGCGGACCGGTGCGCCCAGTTCCTGCTCGACTCCGGCACCTCGGCGGCTGAGGTCGCCGAGCTGCGCTGAGCGCGGGTTCGCTAGCATCTACCGATGGTGCGCGGCTGCCTGCTGCCCTGCGCCCGGACCGTCCGCTGGTTGATGTCATCGCGGGGTCCGACGCTGGAGCGGGCGGGAGTGGTGAGGACATGCCGGCAGTCGTGGTGCTCGGGACCCAGTGGGGCGACGAGGGCAAGGGCAAGGCCACCGACCAGCTCGGGTCGCGGATCGACTACGTGGTGAAGTTCAACGGCGGCAACAACGCCGGGCACACCGTGGTGGTCGGTGGTGAGAAGTACGCGCTGCACCTGCTGCCGAGCGGCATCCTGTCGCCCGGTGTGGTGCCGGTGATCGGCAACGGCGTCGTGGTCGACATCGAGGTGCTCTTCGAGGAGATCGACGCTCTGGAGGCCCGTGGGGTCAGCGCCGAGCGGCTGCTGGTCTCCTCGGCGGCGCACGTGATCGCGCCCTACCACCGCACGTTGGACAAGGTGACCGAGCGCTTCCTCGGCAAGCGGAAGATCGGCACCACCGGCCGTGGCATCGGCCCGGCCTACGCCGACAAGATCAACCGGGTCGGCATCCGGATCCAGGACCTCTTCGACGAGAAGATCCTGCGGCAGAAGGTCGAGGGCTCCCTCGACCAGAAGAACCACCTGCTGCTCAAGGTCTACAACCGGCGCGCGATCACGGTGGACGAGACGGTCGAGGACCTGCTGCGGTTCGCCGAGCGACTGCGGCCCTACGTGGCGGACACCCCGCTGGTCCTGAACCGGGCGTTGGACGAGGGCAAGACCCTGGTGTTCGAGGCGGGTCAGGCGACCATGCTCGACATCGACCACGGCACGTACCCGTTCGTCACCTCCTCCTCGGCGACCGCCGGGGGCGCCTGCACCGGTTCCGGGGTGGGACCGACCCGGATCGACCGGGTCGTCGGCGTAGCGAAGGCGTACACCACCCGGGTCGGCGAAGGGCCGTACCCGACCGAGCTGTTCGACGCCGACGGTGAGTGGCTGCGGCAGACCGGCGGCGAGTTCGGCACCACCACCGGTCGTCCGCGGCGCACCGGCTGGTACGACTCGGTGGTGGCCCGCTACTCGTCGCGGGTGAACGGGCTGACCGACATCGTGCTGACCAAGCTCGACGTGCTGACCGGCCGGGACACGATCCCGGTGGCGGTGGCCTACGACGTCGACGGTCGGCGGGTGGACGAGATGCCGGACGACCAGAGCGACTTCCACCACGCCAAGCCGATCTACGAGTATCTGGACGGCTGGACCGAGGACATCTCCGGTGCGCGGGAGTTCGACGACCTGCCGCTGAACGCCCGTCGCTACCTGGAGCACCTGGAGCAGCTGTCCGGCTGCCGGATCTCCGCGATCGGCGTCGGCCCGGGCCGCGAGGCCACCGTCACCCGGCACGACCTGCTGGCCTGAGCCTGGTTCGGGCCTGAACTGAGGTCGGGTTCACGCCAGGACCAGGCCGAGGGTGACGCGCGCGGGCGCTCACGGCCTACGGGACGAGCCCGCGACCCGGACTCAGCTCTGGGTCGCGGGCTCGTCCTCTGTTCAGGCGGACTCGATGTCCCGTTGCCGGACGGTGGCGAGGGGGTAGGCCAGGATCAGCAGCGCGACCACCGCGGAGCCGACCAGTGCGGTGGCCAGCCCGGCGGTCTCGGCGACCACGCCGCCCAGCAGCGCACCCAGCGGCATGAGGCCGTAGCCGATTGCCCGGGACGCCCCGCCCACCCGGCCGAGCAGTCGCCCGGGGATCAGTCGCTGGCGCAGCGCCTGGCTGAGCACGTTGGACGCGGTGCTGGCCAGGCCGATCAGACCGAGGGCGGCGCCGATCACCCACGGGTTCGGCAGCAGCACCGGTACCAGGAGCAGCAGCGGCAGCACCAGCCAGCCGCCGAGCAGGGTGCGGATCTCCCCGAGCCGTCGGGTCAGCGGCTCGACCAGCACCGATCCGGCGACGGCGCCGATCGCGGTCACGGTGGTGAGCAGCGGGTACAGGCCGGCGTCCAGTCCGACCCGCGACCCGGGCCCGACCACCCAGAGCACCAGCATCGTGCTGTACGCGGTGAAGCACATGTTCGAGATGGAGCCGCTCACCAGCAGCGGGCGCAGCACCCGGTGACCGAACAGTGCCCCCAGTCCCTCGCGCAGCTCCCGCCACGCGCGCTCCATCGCACGCTCCTCGGTGGCGGTGGCGGTGGCGGTGGCGGTGGCGGTGGCGGTGGCGGTGGCGGTGGCGGCGGGATCGGGGTCGGCCGGGTCGGCGGGCGCGGGGCGGTAGGGGCCGCGGAGGGCGAGCAGCAGGATCAGAGCGGCGACGGCGGCGATCAGGGCGGGGGCGCCGAAGGCCCAGACGGCACCGAGAGCGAGGAGAAGCCCGGCCAGGGGTGCGCCGACGAAGGCGGCGGCGACCTGCTGGGCGGCGATGATCCGGCCGTTCGCGGCGGCGAGTCGACTGCGCGGGACCAGGTCGGGCACCAGCGCCGCTTCGGCGAGGTCGACCAGCACGTCGGTGACGCCGTAGAGCAGCAACAGCACGACCAGCGCGGTCATCGACATCGAACCGGTCGCAGCCAGGACGGCCGCGACCGTCAACAGGGCGACGCGGGCGCCGAGCGCGATCGCCTGCATCCGGCGGCGGTCGGTGCGGTCGACCAGCACGCCCGCCCCTGCGCCGAGCACCAGCCAGGGCAGCCAGGCGGCGGCGGTGAGCAGGGCGATCTGGCCGGGGGAGCGGGTCAGCGTCAGCGCGTAGAGCGGTGCGGCGGCCTGGACCACGCCGTCGGCGAGGTTGGCGGCGGTGGTGCTGCCGAGCAGGGCGGAGAACCGGCGGCCCAGGGGCTCGGTCGGTGCCTCGACGGTGGCGGTGTCGGTCGTCATCGGTCCTCGCTAGGCTGGGAGAGAAGTTTCTGCAAAGAAGTCTCTGCAAAGGTATCTCTGCACATGCCCGAGGTCAATGCCTCCGCGCTCAAGGCGCTCGCCCACCCGCTGCGCACCGCCATGCTCAGCCGTCTGATGGACCACGGATCGGCGACCGCGACCCAGCTGGCCAAGGAACTGGGCGAGAGCACCGGCCAGACCTCGTACCACCTGCGCCAGCTGGAACGGCACGGTCTGGTCGAGGACGATCCCGAGCACGCGGGCGGACGGGAACGCTGGTGGCGGCCGGTCGAGTTCCGGGCGCAGGTGGCCGAGCTCCGCGATGACCCGCAGGGCAGGGCCGGGTTGGACAGTGCCCGGCAGTGGGCGCTCGCGGACCGGGTCCAGGTGCTCAGCCGGTGGGGTGCGCAGGCGTTCGACGACAGCATCTGGTCCGAACCGGCCACGATGCTGACCACCGGCGGCCGCCTCACCGTCGAGGAGGCCGAAGAGCTCAGCGCGGCGCTGGAGGACGTGGTCCGCACCCATCTGGAGCGCGCCCGCGAAGCCGAACAGCGGGAGGCCGGTCAGCCCGGGGCCGGACACGACGACGCGGATGCGGCTCGGCGCCGCATCCGCGTCTATGTGGACGTCATCCCCGTCGTCGACTGACGGGGCGGTGGTCAGCGGTGGTCAGGGGGTCGGCATGCCGCCGTTGACGTTCAGGGTCTCGCCGGAGACGTAGCTGGACTCCTGGGACGCCAGGAAGACGTACGCCGGGGCGAGCTCGGCGGGCTGACCGGCGCGGCCGAACGGCGTCTGCTCGCCGAACTCCGGCAGCTTCTCCGGCGGCTGACCGCCAGCGGTCTGCAACGGCGTCCAGATCGGGCCGGGCGCGACCACGTTCACCCGGATCCCCTTCGGGGCCAGCTGCTGGGCCAGCGCCTTGGAGATGGTGTTGATCGCCGCCTTGGTGGTGGCGTAGTCGACCAGGATCGGCGCCGGCTCGTAGGCCTGGATCGACGAGGTGTTGATGATGCTGGCGCCCTTGGGCAGGTGCGGCAGCGCCTCCTGCACGATCCAGTACAGCGCGTAGACATTGGTCTTGAAGGTCTCGTCGAAGGACGCCGAGCTGAGGTCGGCCAGGTCCTCGACGAACTGCTGCCGTCCGGCGATGTTCGCGATGATGTCCAGACCGCCCAGCTCGTCGACCGCGGTGTGCACCAGGGAGCGGGCGTAGGTCTCGTCGGCGACGTCCCCGGGGGCGAGCACCGCGGTGCGACCGGCGTCCCGCACCAGCTGCGCGATCCGCTCGGCGTCCTCCTGCTCCTCGGGCAGGTAGGACAGCACCACGTCGGCGCCCTCGCGGGCGAAGGCGATCGCCACCGCCGCGCCGATCCCGGAGTCGCCGCCGGTGATGAGGGCCTTGCGCCCGGCCAGGCGTTCCGCGCCGCGGTAGGTCTCCTCGCCGTGATCGGCCCGCGGGGTGAGGTCGGCGTCGAGTCCCGGACCGTCCTGGCTCTGCTCCGGCGGCTGCGGCATCGGGTACTGGGCGATCGGGTCCTGGAAGGTGTACTGGTCGGCCATGATGACTCCTCCGCGCGATGGGGTGAAAGCAAACGACGCCCACCGTCACAGGACGGTGAGCGCCGCGCTGGTTCGATCCTCAGACCGCGCCGCCGGGGCCGCAACCGGACTGGGTAGGGTCTGCGGCGTGAAGATCCTCATCGTCGGCACGGGGGCGCGGGAGCACGCGCTGGCCCGCTCGCTGTCCCAGGACCCTGCTGTCACCGAGCTGCACGCGGCACCCGGGAACCCGGGCATCGCCGCTGTCGCCACCCTGCACCCGGTCGACCAGCTGGACGGCGAGGCGGTGGCGGCGCTCGCGACCCGGTTGGGGGCGGACCTGGTCGTCGTCGGCCCGGAGGCACCGCTGGTGGCCGGGGTCTCCGACGCCGTGCGCGCCGCCGGGATCCCGGTGTTCGGCCCGAGCGCCGCGGCCGCGCAGCTGGAGGGGTCGAAGGCCTTCGCCAAGGACGTGATGTCCGCCGCCGGGGTGCCGACCGCGGAGCCGCGGGTCGTGACCGAGCCCGGGCAGATCGATGCGGCGCTGGATGCCTTCGGGGCGCCCTACGTGGTGAAGGACGACGGACTCGCGGCGGGCAAGGGGGTCGTGGTCACCGACGACCGGGACGCCGCGCACGCCCACGCCGCCGAGTGCCTGGCCAAGCCCGGCGGCCGGGTCGTGGTCGAGGACTACCTGGACGGTCCCGAGGTGTCGTTGTTCGTGCTCTGCGACGGCAGCCGGGTCCTGCCGCTGGTCCCGGCACAGGACTTCAAGCGGGTGGGCGACGGGGACACCGGGCCGAACACCGGGGGGATGGGCGCGTACTCGCCGCTGCCGTGGGCCCCTGAGGAACTGGTGGCCGAGGTGGTCGCGCAGGTGGCGCAGCCGACGGTGGACGAGATGGCCCGGCGCGGCACCCCGTTCGTCGGCGTGCTCTACTGCGGCCTCGCGCTGACCAGCTCGGGCACCCGGGTGGTGGAGTTCAACGCCCGGTTCGGCGACCCGGAGACCCAGGTCGTGCTGGCCCGGCTCGCGACCCCGCTGGCCGGGGTGCTGCACGCCGCGGCGACCGGTGCGCTGGACACCGTGCCGCCGCTGCGGTGGCGGGACGAGGCGGCGGTGACCGTGGTGGTCGCCGCCCACGACTACCCGGCTGCGCCGCGCACCGGCGACCCGATCACCGGGCTGGCCGAGGCGGAGGCGCTGCCCGGGGTGCACGTGCTGCACGCCGGGACGCGGCAGGACGGCGACGCGGTGGTCTCCGCCGGAGGGCGGGTGCTGTCGGTGGTGGGTGTCGGGGCGGACCTGGCGGACGCCCGGACCGCCGCCTACGCCGGGGTGGACCGGATCGCCCTGGCCGGCTCGCACCACCGGACGGACATCGCGGCGCGGGTGTGACGAACGGGCGGGTCCGGCGGCGCGGGCCGGGCTAGACCAGGCCGAGCACGCCCAGTACCACCAGGGCGACGCCGAACAGCAGCGAGACGCCGATCAGCACCAGGTGCACGGTGAGGAACCGGGTCGGCCGACCGTCGGCGTCCCGCGAGCGCGGGTCCTTGGCGATCCGCTGCCCGAACCGGGGCCAGACCAGCAGGTTCCACAGCCCGGCGACCAGCACCAGCAACGACCAGGGGACGGAGAGCTCCATCCACCGAGCATCGCACGGCGGCGACGTTCTCCGGCAGGATGGTCGTATGACGGCTCCCCTGCTGCCCGGTTGGACCCACACCTACTCCGGCAAGGTCCGCGACCTGTATGTGCCGGACACCACCCAGGAGGCGGGAGCGGCGGTCACCGCGGCACACGGCGACGTGGTGCTGGTGGTCGCCTCGGACCGGGTGAGCGCCTACGACCACGTGCTCAGCCCCGGCATCCCGGGCAAGGGGGTCGTGCTGACCCAGCTGAGCCTGTGGTGGTTCGACCAGCTCGCCGATCTGGTGCCGCACCACGTGGTGAGTGCCGAGGCGCCGGACGTCCCGGCGGAGGTGCTGGGCCGGGCGATGGTCTGTCGACGACTGGAGATGTTCCCGGTGGAGTGCGTCGCCCGGGGCTACCTCACCGGATCCGGGCTGGCCGAGTACCAGGCATCCGGCGTGGTCACCGGGATCGCACTGCCGCCCGGACTGGTCGACGGGTCCCGGCTGCCCGAGCCGATCTTCACCCCGGCGACCAAGGCGGAGCTCGGTGAGCACGACGAGAACGTCACGCTGGGCCAGGTCGCCGAACTGATCGGCGCACCGCGGGCCGCTGAACTGCGCGACCTGACCCTGGCGGTGTACGCCCGGGCCGAGTCGATCGCCCGCGACCGCGGGGTGATCCTGGCCGACACCAAGCTGGAGTTCGGCATCGACCCGACCACCGGTGCGGTCGCGCTGGGCGACGAGGTGCTGACCCCGGACTCCTCCCGGTTCTGGCCCGCCGACCAGTGGCAGCCGGGGCAGGCCCAGCCGAGCTTCGACAAGCAGTTCGTCCGGGACTGGCTCACCTCGGCCGAGTCCGGCTGGGACCGGGGCGGCGATGGCGTGCCGCCGGAGCTGCCGGCCGCGGTGGTCGAGCGCACCCGTGACCGGTACCGGGAGGCCTACCGGCGCCTGACCGGCCACGACCTCACGTTCTGAGGTCGGCTCAGACGGTGGGCGCCAGCACGAGCAGCGGATCGGTGGTCGGTGCCTGCGACCCACCGGTCGGCTCCACGGTCAGCGCCAGCCCATCACCGGCCCGGTAGGCGGTGGTGTCGATCTGGAAGGCGTCGCCGCTGACCCCGGTGGTCGCATCCGGCACCGGCACCCCGTCGCGCATCACCCAGAGCTGGTAGACCTTGCCGTCGCCCGGGTCGGACACCCCCTCGGCGGTGACCAGGGCGGCGTCGGCGGTGACCACCGCGGTGGCGGTGCCGCCGGAGCTGAGGTCGCCGGAGAGCAGCTGCGCGTCGGGGCTGGCCAGCAGGGCGGTGATCCGGTCGGCGCGCGCCTCGGCCTGGACCGCGCGCTGGTGCTGCTGCCAGGCGGACACCGAGGGCAGGGCAATCGCCACCGCGAGCACCGCGGCGACCAGGACCGTGCGCAGACGGCGGCTGAGACCGCGCCGCGACCCGGGGCCGGTGGCGTCGGAGCGTGCGGTGCCGGGCCGGGTGCTGCCGGGCCGGGTCGCGCCGTCGCGGCCACGGGGGGAGCGGGTGCCAGGGGAGGCGGCGGGCAGGTGGGTGGCAGCTGCCTGAGTGGTCGTCGCGTCAGTGCGGATCGCGGCGAGCACGCGGTCGCGGACCTGGGTCGGCGGCGTGACGGCTCGGGCTGCACCGAGCACGGCGGCGGTGGCCAGGAACCCGGCGGCCTCCTCGGCGAGCGCGGGGTCCTCGGCGATGGCACGCTCGACCGCGGCACGCTCGTCGGGGTCGACGGCGTCGATCGCCCAGGCGGCGAGCAGATCGTGCGGGTCGTGGTGGCTCATGCTGTCCTCGGTCATCGGGTCACGCCCAGGCAGTCACGCAGGCGGATCAGTCCGTCGCGGATGCGGCTCTTGATGGTGGGGAGTGCGGCACCCAGGTCCTCGGCCACCTCGCGGTAGCTGAGTCCGCCGTAGTAGGCGAGCGTCACGGATTCGCGCTGGGTGTCGGTGAGGCCGTCCATGCAGTGCCGGAGACGTTCGGCCTCCAGCCGGCCCTCGACCTGCTCGCTGACGTGGTCGTAGTCGATCGGTCGATCCCGGTCCAGTGCGGCCTGATCGCGGGTGCGCTGGGACTGGACGGAACGGACCCGGTCGATCGCCCGGCGGTGCGCCATGGTGGTGGCCCAGGTGCGGGGCGAGCCGAGACGTCGGTCGTAGCGGTCGGCGGTGCGCCAGATCTCCACCATGACCTCCTGGGTCACCTCGGCGGCGTGGTCCGGATCGCGGAGCACGGCGAGGGCGGTTCCGTGGACTGCCGGGGCCAGCGCGTCGTACAGCGCGGTGAAGGCGTCCTGGTCACCGGCGGCGACCCGGTCGAGGGTGTCGTCGGCGAGGGTGTGAGGTCCGGGTACGGGCACCGCGACAGTGTCGCAGACACCCGCACCCGGACCCCGGGGTGTGGCGCCGGCCAGCGCGTGGGAGAGGACCGGCGCCACAGCTCGTCAGCCGACCAGGGCCTTCGCGAGCGAGTCGATCGCTCCGGCCAGGGTCGACACGTGCATGCCCAGTCCAGCGGCGATCTCGTCGGCCGGCAGCTCGCCACCGCTGACCTTCTCGAAGAACGCACCGGCCTGCGGGCGGTAGCCGTCCAGGTCCAGCAGCGCCTGCTGGCGGGCGTCCTCGTCCATGGTGGCGTCCGCCACCGCGTAGTCGACGAAGAACCCGATGTGCTGACGCCACAGCTCCAGGAAGGCCGCGCCGTTGTCGGCGCCGGCCAGCGAGGTCACGGCGTCGGAGAGGGCGACCGAGTTGGCGTCCAGGGTGGCCGCGGCCGCGGTGAACGCCGGGGACTCGACCCCGCCGTCGGCGGTGTAGGCGTTGAACACCGCGAAGGCTGCCAGGTAGACGTGCTCCTGCAGCAGCGCGGTCAGGTTCGACCGCAGGGTGGAGGCATCGTCCATCGGGTCGCCGGCCAGGTCGGTGGCCTTCGCGAGTCCGGTGGCGATGGTGCCGGCGTCCATCCCGACGTGCTCGGCGGCAGCGCGCAGGGTGTCGGAGGCGGTCGGGTCACCGGCGGCCAGGGCGTCGATCGCCGCGGACATGGTGGACACGTGCATCCCCAGCGCCTCGGTCACGGCAGCGGCGGGGAGTTCACCGTTGCTGATCTGCTCGAAGAACGCGCCGGCGTCCTGGGTGTACTGGGTCAAGTTGGCCTGGGCGGCGTCGGCGGCCGCCTGGTCACCGGACTTCTTGGCCACCGCGTAGTCGACGAAGTAGCCGACGTGATCGGTCCAGACCTGGTCGAACTGCTGGGCCGCGTCGTCACCGGCCAGGGTGCCGATCGCGTCGGTCAGGTCCTGGGTGTTGCCGTCCAGGGCGGTCTTGGCGGCCGCGAACTCGGCCGAGTCCGGACCGGCGGTGTAGGCGGTGGCCACCCCGATGCCGGTCAGGTAGACGTGCTCCTGGAGCATGGCGGTCAGGTTGGCGCGCAGGGTGGCGGCGTCGGAGTCGACCTCGCCCGCGGTGTCGGTGGCCTTGGCCAGTCCGGTCGCCAGGGTCAGCGCGGTCTCCGGCATGTGGGCCGCCGCGGTCCGGGCGTCGGCGAACGGGTCGCCGGTGCTGACCGGGTCGACGCCGGGGTCGGTGGCCATGTCCATGCTGTTGTGGTCCATGGTGGACGAGCTGGAGGGGCTGCTCGCGCTGGAGTTCATGCCGTCGTCGCCGCCGGAGCAGGCGCCGAGGGTCAGGGTGAGGCCGGTGGCCATGACGGCCACGGCGTAGCCGGTGCCCTTGCTGCGAAGTCGCATCGTCGCTCCTCGAATCGTTCCTCGGATGTCGGTCGAGGAGGGTTCGGAGCGGTCCGGAGAGCGGATGGGTGGCTCAGGACGCGAAGGTCAGGACCCGTTCCGGTTCGTGCTCGGGGGCCGGGCCGCCGACGAAGCAGCGGCACTGGCCGTCGCGATGCACCAGCCCCGCGTGCGGGTGCGCGACGCACGGGGAGGGGACGCCCCTCAGGGGTGCGGTGGTGGACATACCGGTGACCATGGCATTCCCATCGGTCGGCCGATCGGGACCGCTGCGGGCTCCCGCGGGTGAATCCGTGGCATCACGGTGCCAGGGACGGCGCACCGACCCCTCCCGCGGGACGTTCGTCCGCGGCGAGCCGTTTCACCCGGTCCAGGCTGGGTGCTGCCACCCATCGACCCGCCACGCGCGGACGTCGGACTGCCTAGCGTCGAGAGCACTGTGCTGCGCCATCGCCATGACCGGCCCACCGCCCGCCTGATCGCGGGACGGACGGCGGTCGGATTCCATCCCCGTGACGGACGACCCGTCGCGGTCTGGGTGCTGCACCCGACCAGTCAGGAGCCACGGGCGGTCGCGGAGCTGTCCCGGGCGATCGCCGACCTCGGACTGGACGAGTCGGGCGCGCTGCCCACCCTGGATCCGGAGCGCGCCGACGTCACCGCCGCCGACCACTGGGCGACGCTGTGGACCGGCGAGGACGCCTTGGCGGTCGCCCCGCACGACGAGCTCTGGCTGGACGCGGTCCTCGACCGTGGGTGGCTGCTGGTGGTCGCCGGGTGGTCGCTGGACCTGCGGGCACCGGGCAACGACGTGCTGCACCGCTACCTGTCCGGCGACGCACCGGCGGGCCTCGGCATCGTGCGGCTCCCCTAGGGGTCCTGGCGATCGGTATCCTGGCACCGCAACGCTCCACCGCCGCGAACCAGGGAGTACCTGTGGGACGAGTCGTCGTCGATGTGATGCCCAAGCCGGAGATCCTCGACCCGCAGGGCAAGGCGGTGGCAGGTGCACTGCCCCGGCTGGGATTCGGCCAGTTCACCGCCGTCCGACAGGGCAAGCGGTTCGAGCTGGAGGTCGAGGGCCCGGTCACCCCCGAGGTGCTCGCCGCCGCCGCCGAGGCCGCCGAGCAGGTGCTGTCCAACCCGGTGATCGAGGACGTGGTCCGGGTCGCCGACTACGAGGCAGATGCTGCCGGAACGATCGTCTCCGAGGGCCTCGCCTGATGGCGACCATCGGTGTCGTCACCTTCCCCGGCACCCTGGACGACCGGGACGCCGCGCGCGCCGTCCGGCTGGCCGGTGCCGAGCCGGTGTCGCTCTGGCACGCCGACGCGGACCTGCACGGCGTGGACGCGGTCGTGCTGCCGGGTGGCTTCTCCTACGGGGACTACCTGCGGGCCGGGGCGATCAGCCGGTTCGCGCCGGTGATGGGCGAGGTCGTCGAGGCCGCCGGCCGGGGCCTGCCGGTGCTCGGCATCTGCAATGGCTTCCAGGTGCTGACCGAGGCGCACCTGCTGCCCGGGTCGATGATCAAGAACGACCACCTGCACTTCGTCTGCCGGGAGCAAGTGCTGACGGTGGAGAACGCCGACACCGCCTGGACCCGGGAGTACACCGCGGGGGAGCGGATCACCATCCCGCTCAAGAACCAGGACGGCCAGTACGTCGCCGACGAGCGCACCCTGGACGAGCTGGAGGGCGAGGGCCGCGTGGTGTTCCGCTACGCCGACCACAACCCGAACGGCTCGCGCCGCGGGATCGCCGGGATCACGAACGCCGCCGGGAACGTGGTCGGTCTGATGCCGCACCCCGAGCACGCGGTCGAGCCGGGCTTCGGTCCGGGCGTCGACGGTCTCCGCTTCTTCACCTCGGTGCTGCGCGCGCTGGTCTCCTGACCCGCCCCGAGCCACCCGCTCGCGACCGCGAAGCCCCGTCATCGAGATGACAGTCGTCGACGCTTGACGGCCGGCCCTGCGGCGTCTTCTGTCATCTCGATGCGGAAGAGCAGGGCAGGTCCGGGATGTGGACGGGTAGTGGTGCGGTGGTCCGGGCCGTGGGTACGGTGCGGGGGTGTTCCTGAGCCGGGTGTGTTGTCGCTGACGCGATGACCCCTGCGCGCGTGCGGCCGGACGGCCCCGTGCGCACCCGCCTCACCCGAGGACACCTCCCATGGCTCAGCCCGTTCTTGACCACATCGCGCTCGCCCCGTCCCGCCCGGCGCTCTCGGTCGTGCCCACCCCGACCCCGACGATCGCCCTGCACGCACCGGCCGGCGCCGGGATCGAACACCGACCGGGCGACAGCGCCGAGCTGCTGATCGCCGCCGCTCGGGCCGACGTGATCCGGTTGGCGTTCTCCGCCGACCTGTCCACTGTCGCCGAGCTGACCTCCTGGGTCGACCTGGCAGCTCAGGGCATCGCCGCGGCCGGTCGGCAGCGGCACCAGGTGACCCTGCTGCTCGACCTGGACGTGGTGCTGGCCGTGGACGAGCGGGCAGCCCGGCGCAAGCGTGCCGACCTGGAGTACCTGGACGCGCTCACCGGCCTGACCTGGTCACCGGCCGCGACCCGCGTCGTCACCACCGCCGATCTGCTGCTGGCCGAGCTGCGCGAGCTGGCGGAGCGGACGGGGGTGGACGGCCTGGTGCTGCACCCGCTGACCGAGGGTGCCTGGGTGGAGACGGAGCTGCGCCGACTGGTCGCGTGATCTGCGCGGTCGCAGAGTCGAGCCGGGGTCGACCAGGCCGACGCAGGGGCATGCGGCTTCCGGGCCGCGGGTCGAGGGCGCACCCAGGTCCCCGGCCGGTCGGTAGGTGCCCTGCGCACCCAGGTCCCCGGCCGGTCAGTCGTCGAGCGCCTGGGCCAGGTCGTCGATCAGGTCCTGCGGGTCCTCCAACCCGACCGACAGTCGGATGGTGGACTCCCCGATCCCGACCGCCGCTCGTCCGGCGGCGCCGAGCTTGCGATGGGTGGTGGTCGCCGGATGCGTGACCATCGACTTCGCGTCACCGAGGTTGTTCGAGATGTCGATCACCCGGAGCCGGTCCAGCACCCGGAACGTCGACTCCTTCGATTCCTGGTGCAGGGTGAAGGTCGCCACGGTGCCGCCGCCGTCCTGCTGGGTCAGCGCCAGGGCGTGCTGCGGGTGCGAGGGCAGATAGGGGTAGCGGACCTGGGCCACCGCCGGGTGCTGTTCCAGCCAGGTGGCGACGGTCAGCGCGGAGGCGGTCTGGTGCCGCACCCGCAGGGACAGCGTCTCCAGGCCCTTGAGCAGCACCCAGGCGTTGAACGGGCTGAGCGACGGCCCGGTGTTGCGGATCAGGGTCTGCACCGGCCCGTGCACGAAGTCGTCGCTGCCCAGGATCGCGCCGCCGAGCACCCGGCCTTGCCCGTCGATGTGCTTGGTCGCCGAGTAGACGACCACATCCGCGCCGAACAGCAGCGGCCGGGACAGCACCGGGGTGGCGAACACGTTGTCGACCACCACGACCGCACCGGCGGCGTGGGCCAGCGCACTGACCCGGGCGATGTCCACCAGGTCCTGCATCGGATTGGACGGCGTCTCGAAGAACACCACGTCAGCCGGGGTGGCGAGCGCCTGTTCCCACTGCTCCGGCACGTGGCCGTCGACGTAGTCGGTGCGCACGCCCCACTTCGCGAGGATCTCGTCGAAGATCACCACCGACGACCCGAACAGCGCCCGGGCGGCCACGATCCGGGAACCGCTGCCGACCAGGGCCGCGAGCGCCGTGAACACCGCGCTCATCCCGGAGGCGGTGGCGTAGCAGGCCTCGGCACCCTCGATCAGGCGCAGACGTTCCTCGAAGGTGCTCACCGTCGGGTTGCCGTAGCGGGAGTACAGGAAGCGATCCGACTCCCCGGCGAAGGCCGCCTCGGCATCGGCGGCGCGGTCGTAGACGTAGCCCTGGGTCAGGAACAGCGCCTCGGAGGTCTCGTGGAAGCCGCTCCGCACCGTGCCGCCCCGCACCGCCAGGGTGTCCGGCCGCAGGGTGTCCCGGGGGAGGGTGCCGTCCTGCCAGTCGCCGGGCCCCGCCGCCGTCACAGCGACCGCCAGGGCAGGCCTTCGGCCCGCCAGCCCCAGTGTCCGCGGGCCCCGTCCGGCCCGACATCGCCCTCGAAGCCGGTCAGCACGTTGTACGACGGACCGATCCCGGCGGCGGTGGCGGTGGTCGCCGCGGCGACGGAGCGCACGCCGGATCGGCAGAGGAAGACCACCGGACGGCCGTCGGTGACACCCAGCTCCGCCAGCTGCGCCAGGAAGTCGGGGTTCGGTCGACCCTGTCCGTCGACCCACTCCACGAAGCCCACCCGACCGTCCAGGTCGGGCACGCCGATGCTGCGCCACTCGCCCTCGGTGCGGACGTCGACCAGCAGGGCTGTCGGGTCGTCGGCGAGCAGCTCCCAGGTCTGCTGGGGGGTCAGATCACCCGCGTATCCGGCGCTCACAGCGGACGCACCGTCGGCTCGGGGGCGGTCGGCAGGATCACTGCCTGCGCGACGATCACCCGGTCGCCGTCGTAGGTCGCGGTCGGGCTGCCGTACAGCTGATAGCCCTCGGCCAGCGCGGCGCTGACCCGCTCGCAGAACGACCGGTCGTCCGGTCCGGTGAGCAGGCGGTAGGGCAGGGGTGCTTCGGTCATCGCTCCTCCATCGGTCCTGGCGGTAGCACCCTGGGCCGGTGTGGCCTGGGTTGCTGCGGCGTCGTCGAGCCAGATCTCTCGGCCGCTCTGGATGGTGTGCGGCGACCATAGTCAGCCGGGGCCGTCGATGCCAGGACCGACCGCACTGTGAGCAGCTCTTGACGGATCCCGAACCGCCGGTTCATCGTGGGCGCAGGTCATGAGTGCCAGCGCGTAGCCCCGGCTTGCTGGCCGGCAACCCTCCCTCCGCGGCGGGGTGCCCCGGGTGACGACCTGGCCCAGCACCGTCCGGTGCTGAGCAAGCGCGGGGTCCGCCGGGTCATGTCGGCGACCCTCCACCTGTCGGAGGTCCACCATGTCCACACCCACCCTGAACCGGGTCGACGTCCTGCTGCCGGTGGTCGGGGGTGACACCCCGGTCCCGCTGGTCGACGGCCGCACCGTGCCGTACGCCAACCTCGACTACGCGGCGTCCGCCCCCGCTCTGGAGTCGGTGGCCGCCCGGGTGACCGAGGTGCTGCCGCTGTACGCCTCGGTGCACCGCGGTGCCGGGTACCTGTCCCAGGTGTCCACCGCGCTGTACGAGACGTCGCGGCAGACGATCGCCCGGTTCGTCGGCGCCCGGGACGAGGACGTGGCGGTGATCGTGCGGAACACCACCGACGCGCTCAACCTGCTGGCCGGGTGCGTGCCGGGCGCGGTGCTGGTCCTGGACTGCGAGCACCACGCCAACCTGCTGCCCTGGGTGCAGACGACCGGCGGCGACGACCGGCGCGCGACGGTGCTGACCAGCGGCCCGACCGCCGCCGCCACGCTCGAGCTGCTGCGGGAGGAACTGGCCCGCACCCCCTACGCGCTGGTCACCGTCACGGGTGCGTCGAACGTCACCGGGGAGAGCCTGCCGCTGGCCGAGCTGGTCGCGCTCACCCATGAGGCCGGGGCGCGTCTGCTGATCGACGGCGCGCAGCTCGTCCCGCACCGTCCGTTCTCCCTCGTCGACTCCGGCGTCGACTACGTGGCGTTCTCCGGTCACAAGACCTACGCCCCCTTCGGCGCCGGTGCGCTGGTCGGTCGCCGGGACTGGCTGGACCAGGGCAGGCCGTACCTGGCCGGGGGCGGCGCCGTCCGGGACGTGCGCACCGACCGCACACTGTGGCAGCCCGCCCCGGCGCGGCACGAGGCGGGGTCGCCGAATGTGCTCGGTGCGGTGGCGCTGGCCGCCGCCTGCGAGGAACTGGCCGCGCTGCCGGCCGGGGCGCTGGTCGCCCACGAGCACGCGCTGCGCGAGCGGCTGACCGACGGGCTGTCGGGGATCGCGGGGGTCCGGGTGCTGCGGCTGTGGCCCGACTCCGTTGACCCGGTGGGGGTCGTCTCCTTCACTGTCGGGGAGGACGATCCGGGACTGGTGGCGGCCTACCTGTCCGCCGAGTGGGGAATCGGCGTGCGGGACGGCCGGTTCTGCGCACACCCCCTGCTGGCTCGGCTCGGCGTCACCGGCGGTGCGCTGCGGGCATCCGTCGGGGTCGGCACCCCGGTGGAGGCGGTGGACCGGCTGATCGACGCCCTGCACGCCTGGACCACCGAGGGACCGCGGGCCAGGTACGCCGTGGTGGACGGCTGCTGGGCGGTGGAGGACGACCCGCGACCCGGGGTGCACGGGATCGACGCGCTCGCGGCCACCGCCGCCGCGGGGTGCGGGCCGGTGGTGGAGGACTAGCGCACGACGCGCTGCTGGTGGTCGGACCGGCGGGCTCGGGTGGGCCTAGCGATCCACCACGACTCCGAGGTGGTCGGCCAGCGCTCCGGCCAGGTCGTACAACTGCTCGGGGCTGATCGTCGCCCCCCGCAGTCCGGCGGTGCCGTCGAGCGCCTGCAGCTCCGCGCCGCGCAGGTCGGCGTCCCGCAGCTGTGCCCGGGTGACGTCCAGCCGACGGACCTGACATCCCTCGGTGCGCAGCGCGCGCACGGTCGCCCCGGCCAGGTCGAGGTCGCCGATCGTGCAGTCGACCAACCGCAGCTCGCGCACCGTGGCGTCCCGGAGATTGAGGTAGTCGATCTTGCCGCCGCGGATCGTCACCCGGTCCCACGCCGATCCGAAGACCTCCAGCGCGCCGAACCGGCACCCCTCGACCGTCACGTCCCGCCAGGTGGCCGAGCGTGCACGGACCGTCCCGGCCCGGCACTCGGTCAGGGTGGTGTCGATCAGGTGGGCGTGGTCCAGGATCGCCCCGTCGAGGTCGCAGCCCCGCAGCAGACACTCGACCAGCCGGGCGCCTTCGCCGTCGGCGCCGACCAGGTCAGCACCGTCCAGCAGCATCCGATCCAGGTCGGCCTCCGGCTCCAGGGAGCCGAACCAGGGGTCGAGTGCATCCGTCGGAGTGGCCATGCCGCTCACTGTGGCACGGCGCGCCCACACCCGGTGGTGCTCGACCCCCTGACGAGCGCCACCGGGTGGGGCATGCGTCCCGCGGTCCTGGCCACGGGAGTCGTGGGTGGTCGGCCGACCGAGGGTGTCGGTCGGCCGACCACGGTCACCGGAGGGAGGCGCTGCCCGTCCGACGCAGCAGCACGCCGGACGCCAGCAGTGCCAGGGCGAGCAGCGCCATCGGCACGTCGTGCCCGCCGGTGGTGGCGAGGGCGGCGGGTCGCATCGCCTCCGAAGCCAGCAGCGCCGAGCTGATCGCGTCGGCACCCAGGGTCGAGGTCAGCCCGCCAGTGCTGACGGTGCTGACAGTGCTGACGGTGCTGACGGTGGGGTCGACCGCACCGTCGACGCCGCCGCCGGTGACGACGGTGGGGTCGGTGCCCGGAGTGGTCGGGTCGGTGCCCGGCTCGCCGCCGGGGGCGGTCGGGTCGTCCTCGCCCGGGGTGCCGCCGTCACCGGGGGTCGTCGGGGTGCCACCACCGGGGGTCGGCGACGAACCGACCTCGGTGATCGTGCCGTCCCCGAGGACGCCGACCGCGATCGTGCCCAGCTCCACCGGCACGGTCACCGGCAGGTCGATCACACCGGTGCCGGTGGTGGGCGCCGGGGCGCCCTGCTGCTGCCCGCCGGTCGAGGTGATCGTCCCGTCGCCGAGGACACCGACGGCGAGGGTGCCGACGGTGACCGGTGCGGTGATCGGGGCGCTCACCGCCGCGTCGTCCGAGGACGGCGCGGGGGTGCTGGTGGCGGGCTGGGAGGTCCCGGTGGAGGTGATGGTGCCGTCACCGAGGATGCCGACCGCCACCGTGCTGAGGTTCACCGGAGCGGTGATCGGCGCGGCGACCGCGGGGTTGTCGGAGTTGTCGGTGGGGCTGGCCGCAGGAGTGGTCGGTGCGGATGCCTCCGGGCCGGTGATGGTCCCGCTGCCGAGGACTCCGGCGGCGATCCCGGAGACCTGCACCGGGGCAGTCACGGGTGCCGACACCACTCCCTCACCGGTGGGCGTCGCGGGTGCGCCCTGTCCGGCGTCAGTCGAGGTGATCGTGCCGTCGCCCAGGACTCCCGCGGCCACGCCGGAGACGGTCACCGGCGCGGTGATCGGTGCGGCGACCAGGGTGCCGTCCGCGTTGGTGTCGCCGGCGGGATCGGTGGCGACCTCCGGCGTGGAGCCTTCGGTCGCGGTGATGGTGCCCTCGCCGAGCACCCCCGCGGCGATGCCCGAGACGTTCACCGGCACCGTGACCGGTGCGGAGACCAGGGTCTCGTCGCTGCCGGTCGGCTCGGCCGGTGCTGCCGGTGCTGCCGGTGCTGCCGGTGCTGCTGGTGCTGGGTCGGCGGGCGCGGTGACCGTGCTGTCGCCGAGGACCCCGACCGCGACATCGGAGACGGTGACCGGGACGCTCACCGGGACCTGCACCAGGGGTGCGGGCTCGGCCGCGGGTGCGGGAGCCGGTGCTGCCGGTGCCGGAGCCGGAGTGGCGGGGGCTGCCGGAGCCGTGGTGGCGCCGTCCCCGCCGATGCCGACCGCGACGTCGGTGACGGTGATCGGCACGTCGACCGGGACGTCCAGGATCGGGGTGTCGCCGATGCCGACGGCGAGGTCGACGGAGATGCCGGTGGTCGGGTCGGTGTCGCCGGGGTCTGCCTGAGCGACTGCCGTGCCGACGGCGATCAGGCCGCCGGTCAGGAGCGCCGTGTGCAGCGCTCGCCGGATGATGGTGTGCATGGTCGTGCCCTTCGTCTGAGTCGGATGCCCGAGGACGGGCGGGTGGCGGATGCCGCGCTGCGGCGGCCGCCGGACTCAGGCGGGGGAGTTCGGGATGTCGAGGAACGGCGCGGCAGCCAGGCTGCGGTGCGCCTCGGTGAGGACGGGACGGCCCAGCGGGATGCTGCTCGACGCCGAGGTGAGCTCGGCGGAGTCGGTGCCACGCTGGGTGCTGGTGGAGCCGGAGCCGGTGGACGCGGTGCCCTCCGGGGCGGCCGGGACGGTCGGGGCACCGGAGTCGTCGGTGCTGACGGCGGCGGGCGGCGCGGTCCGGGGCTCGACCACGGGCGTCACCGCCGTGCGCGGACCGACCGCGGGCGCGGTGCGTGCGGGGGCGTGGTCGGCGAAGGTTGCGGGCTCACTCGGCGGCAGCATCGACGCGACGGTGGGCTGTGCGGCGGGACCGGTGCTGTGCGGGTCAGGCGTCGTGGTCGGCGGGGCCGGGGATGGGGCCACGGGGTGCTCACGCGGGGGGAGCACCGGGTCGAGGGGCGGGAGCACCGGTTCCAGCGGGGTGAGCACCGGATCGAGCGGAGTCACCACCGGATCCAGAGCGCCCAGCACCGGATCGAGGGCGCCCAGCACCGGGTCCAGGGTGGCGGTCACCGGGCGCAGGACGGGCGTCAGCGGGTCGAGCACCGGGCCGAGGATCGTGGTCAGCGGCGGGGCGAGCGACTCGGTGAGCGGGGCCAGCGCGTCCGCCACCGGGGTGAGGATCGGTGTGGTCACCGGAGCGAGAGCGTCGGCGACCGGGTGCAGGAGGTCATCCGCGATCGGGTCGAGCGGGGAGGTCGGGTCCGGCGCCCCGGGAGTCGTCTCCGGCACCGCTCCCTGCTGCGGGGCAGCGGTGTCCGCGGCGGGCATCGCGGCCGTACCGCCGACCGGGGGTGCCGCCGGGCTGGGTGCCGCGGGAGGAACTGGTGCCGCTGGTGCGGGAGCCGGGCTGGCCGGAGCCGGAGTGGCCGGGGCCGGAATGGGAGCCGGGGTGGCCGGAGCCGGGCTGGCCGGGACCGGAGCTGCGGGGGCTGCCCGGGGCGGGAGCCGGGGCTGCCGGGGCGGGGGACACGGGAGCGGGCGGGGCGGGAGCCGGTGCCGCCGGCGCTTGCGCCCCGGTCACCGTCCCCACCACCGAGCCCAGCGCGTCGCCGACCGGCGTCAGCACCGTGGACAGCACGCCGCCGGCGGGCGGTTCCGGCTCGTCGGCCCGGGCGGAGCCGGGGCCGAACACCAGCGCGCCGATCATGATCCCGGCCGCGCCGATCAGGGTGAGCAGCGCACGGCGCAACCACGGGTGGTACCCGGTCGCTCGTGTCGCTCTCATCGATGCCCCCTGCATGAAGTCAGCTACCTCACGGTGTGCCGCACCTCACAGGCTCGCAACTCGACTCACTCGGATGGCAGAGCGTCCACCCGTCCGTGCAGGTGCAGCTTCCCCCGGTTGGCGTCCCACACGGTGTAGCCGTAACCGGTCTGGTCCCGGTGGATCGCCACCGTGGGGTTGCTCGGCAGCAGGACGGGTGCGGCGAACTCGACGGTCCAGCTGAACGCCTCACCCCGGGCCGACCCGACGGTGGCGAGGGCGCGGGCGGCGGTGTCCATCCCGTGGGCGATGGCGCGGGGGAAGCCGAAGGCCTTGGCGCTCAGTGCGGAGAGGTGGATCGGGTTGGCGTCACCGGAGACGGCGGCGTACCGGCGGCCACGGTCGGCCGGGTACCGCCAGCGGGCTGTCGGGGTCGGGGGATGGAAGTCGGCGCGATCGGGGCGCGGGGGCACGTCGGCATCCGGTAGGTGGACGCCCGGTGCCAGGTAGGTCGACACCCCTCGCCAGGCCGGGTCCGCGGCGCCCGGGTCGGTCACGCTGTGCACCGTCGTCACCAGGTCGACCTGGGTCCCCCGGTGGTGCGCGCGCAGGTCCACCGCCCGCGCCCGCACCTCCAGCGTCTCGCCGAGCTGCACCGCCCGCCGCTGGGTCACCCGGTTGGCGAGGTGCACCATGCCGAGCAGTCGCAGCGGGAAGTCCGGCCGGGCCATCAGGGCGGTGGCGACCGGAAAGGCCAGCACGTGCACGAACCCGGCGGGCAGCTGGTCGGCGGCCGGCTCGCCGAGCAGGTGCTGGTAGGCGGTGAGTCGGTCCGGGTCGGCCAGGACCCCGGTGACCCGGTACTCGACGTCGGGCAGCGCCGTGCCACCAGCACGCCGGGTGGCACCCCGGGCATAGAGCCCGGCCAGGCCCGGCACGGCAGGCAGGGTGACGACGGTCATCGGCCGACCATCGCCTGACCGCAGACCCGCAGCACCTGGCCGACCACACCACCGGCGGCCGGGGAGGCGAGGAACGCGACCGCCTCGGCGACATCCACCGGCTGCCCGCCCTGCTGCAACGACGACAGGCGCCGGGCGATCTGCCGGGTCAGCGGCGGCATCTTCGCGGTCATCTCGGTCTCGATGAACCCGGGGGCGACGGCATTTGCCGTGCCACCGAACGGGGCGAGCAACGGAGCGGTGGCCCGCACCATGCCGATCACCCCGCCCTTGGAGGCCGCGTAGTTGGTCTGGCCCCGGTTACCGGCGATGCCGGAGGTGGAGGCCAGGGAGACGATCCGGGGCGCGTCGGTGAGGTCGCCGCTGGTCAGCAGGGCCTCGTTGATCCGCAGCTGCGCGGCGATGTTCACCGCCAGCACCGACTCCCAGCGGTCGGGGGTCATGTTGGCGAGCAGCTTGTCCCGGGTGATCCCGGCGTTGTGCACCACGATGTCGAGGCGGCCGTGCCGTTCCAGGGCGTGCCGAAGGATGCGGTCACCCGCGTCGTCGGCGGTGACGTCCAGCTGCAGGGCGGTGCCCCGCACCCGGTTCGCCACCGTGGTCAGCGCCTCGCCCGCGGCCGGGACGTCGACCGCGATGACGGTGGCGCCGTCCCGGGCCAGGGTCCGGGTGATCGACTCGCCGATCCCGCGGGCGGCACCGGTCACCACGGCGACCCGTCCGGCGAGCGGGCGGTCCCAGTCGTCGGGCAGCGATCCGGCCTCGGAGTCGATGGCGAGCAGCTGGCCGTCGACGTAGGCCGAGCGGCTGGACAGCAGGAAGCGCAGCCCGCCGAGCACCGCGGGTGCGGTGACCGGCACCCCGTCGGCAACCACGAGGCCGTTGCCGGTGGCACCGCCGCGCAGTTCCTTGGCGAGCGAGCGCAGCACGCCGTCGATGCCCTGGCGGGCGGCGGCGAGGGCGGGTGCCTGGTCGTCCGTGGCGGGTCGAGAGACGGTGACGACCCGGCCGTGTCGGGCCAGGGTCCTCAGCACCGGCGCCAGGGTGAGCAGCGGGCCCGCCAGGTCCTGGGGGTGCTCGACCTCGGTGAGTACCAGGACGGCTGCGGCGAACCGGGTGCCGTCGTCCGGGTGGCGGCGCACGTCCAGGTCCCAGCCCGCGCGCTCGGTGGAGGTGCCGGAGAGGTAGCGCGCCAGTTCGTCGGCGTCCTCGCCCGCGCCGAGCACCAGCACCGGTCCGTCGAGCAGTGCGTCCCCCGGTCGGAACCGGCGCAGCGGGGTGGGCCGGGGCAGCCCGAGCTTCGTGGCGAGCGTGCCGGTGATGCCCTCGTTCACCAGGCTCAGGTACGTGTCAGTGCTCATGCCGACTCCAGGATCGCTGCGACGCCCAGTCCGCCGGCTGCGCAGACCGAGATGAGCGCCCGCGCCGTGCGGCCGGTCTCGGCCTTGCGGCGGGCCAGCTCCTTGGCGACGGTGGCGACGATCCGGCCACCGGTGGCGGCGAACGGGTGCCCGGCGGCGAGGGACGACCCGTGCACGTTGAGCTTCGACCGGTCGACGGTGCCGAGCACGTCGTCCAGACCGAGCCGGTTCACGCAGAACTCCTTGTCCGACCAGGCGGCCAGGGTGCTGGCGACGGTGGCGGCGAAGGCCTCGTGGATCTCGATCAGGTCCAGGTCGTCCAGGGTGAGTCCCTGCCGCGCGAGCAGGCGTGGCACCGCATAGGCGGGGGCCATCAGCAGCCCGTCCTCGCCGTGCACGAAGTCGACCGCGGCGGTCTCGGCGTCGACCACCACCGCCAGCGGCGTGAGTCCGTGCCGCGCCGCCCAGTCGTCGCTGCCGAGCAGGACGGTGGAGGCGCCGTCGGTCAACGGCGTGGAGTTCCCGGCGGTCATCGTGGCGGGGGTGTCGAGCCGGGTGCCGAACACCGGCTTGAGCTTGCCGAGCTTCTCCATCGACGTGTCGGGGCGCAGGTTCTGGTCCCGGGTCAGTCCTCGGTAGCCGGTGACCAGGTCGTCGAAGAACCCGGCCTCCCAGGCGGCGGCGAGTCGCTGGTGGCTGGCCAGGGCGATCTCGTCCTGCTGCTCACGGGTGATGCCCCACTGCGCGGTGGTCAACGCCTGGTGCTCGCCCATGGACAGGCCGGTGCGCGGTTCGGCGACGCCGGGGAAGGACGGGGTGAGGTCGCCGGGCCGGAAGGCGCTCGCGGCCTTGAGTCGTTGTTGGAGGGTCTTGGCCCGGTTCAGCGCGAGCAGGGTGTGCCGTAGTCCTTCGCTGACGGTGACCGGCACGTCGGAGGAGGAATCGACCCCACCGGCGACGGCCGACTCGATCTGGCCGAGCCGGATCTTGTTGGACACCGCGATCACGGCCTCCAACCCGGTGGCGCAGGCCTGTTGCAGGTCGTAGGCCGGGGTCTGGGCGGACAGCGGTGAGCCGAGCACCGACTCCCGGATCAGGTTGAAGTCGCGGCTGTGCTTGATCACCGCGCCGCCGACCACCTCGCCGAGGCGCTCGCCCTGCAACCCGAAGCGGGCGACCAGGCCATTGAGGGCTGCGGTGAACATGTCCTGATTGCTGGACCGGGCGTAGGCGCCACCGGCCCGGGCGAACGGAATCCGGTTGCCGCCCAGGATCACTGCCCGGGTGGTCTGCGACTTCTCTGGCATGGAACTGCTCCGCATCGTCGTCGATGTGCCTGGAACCGGGACGTTAGCCCCTTGAACCGATGTCCGAAACTCAGAGTACCTGATACCGTGCGTTCCGTGAGTTCGATCAGCCAGACCGCCGACGGTCGCTCCACCCGGTGGGACGACCACCGCGAGGCGCGCCGCACCGAGCTGGCCCGCGCCGCCCGCAAGGTGGTGCACCACCACGGTCCGGACGTCTCGATGGACGACATCGCCGCCGCCGCCGGGACCTCCAAGTCGATCGTCTACCGCTACTTCGTCGACAAGACCGGTGTGCAGCTGGCCGTGGCCGAGGAGGTCGTCGCCGACATCCGGGCCGCGCTGGTCGACGCCGCGCAGACCGCCGACGGTCCGCGCGCCGCGCTCCGGGCGATGGTTGGCACCTACCTGGCGATGATCGAGTCCTCGCCGAGCGTCTACACCTTCGTCACCCGGGACGGGTCGTCGGAGCATGTGGTCGACTCGATCACCGACCTGATCACCGCGGCCGGGGGCGGCAACCGGCTGTGGGCGGCCGGAGCGGTCGGATTCGTGCGCGGGACCGCCGAACTCTGGCTGCGCACCGAGCCCCGCGAGGACCCGGACCAGCTCGCCGACCAGATCACCCGCTGGCTGTGGACCGGCCCGGTCGCGCAGCTCGGTCGGGAGAGCCATCCTCAGCCCACTACCCCGCAGTAACCCACCACGCGTCAACGACGACGCCCACCCAGGGGAGCACGCATGACCACCACCGCACCGGTGTCGACCGACCCGACCCGCACACTGCGTCCCACCGGCACCGGCCAGCACACCGAGGCCGCAGAGCCGCGCATCGACGTCGCCGCACTGACCGACGTGCTGCTCGGCCGGTACGCGGACCTGCGCCGGGACGCCCGCGACCTGCTCACCCAGGAGCGGTTCTGGCGGATCGAGGGCCAGTCGGTCCCCGAGCACCGCGCCCGGGTGCTGGACCAGCTGCGGACGCTGGCCCGGGAGGGCAATGTGCACCGGGCGTTCCCGGAGCGCTTCGGGGGTGCGGAGGACCACGGCGGGTCGCTGGCCCGGTTCGAGGAACTGGTCACCGCCGACCCGTCGTTGCAGATCAAGGCCGGGGTGCAGTGGGGCCTGTACGCCTCGGCGATCCTGCACCTGGGCACCACCGAGCACCACGACCGCCTGCTGCCGGACGCGCTCAGCGTCGACGTGCCCGGCGCGTTCGCGATGACCGAGACCGGCCACGGGTCGGATGTCGCCAGCGTCGCCACCACCGCGACCTACGACCCGGCCACCGAGGAATTCGTCATCCACACCCCGTTCCGGGCCGCGTGGAAGGACTACCTGGGCAACGCCGGCCAGCACGGCACCGCGGCGGTGGTCTTCGCGCAGTTGATCACGGACGGGATCAACCACGGGGTGCACGCCTTCCACCTGCCGATCCGGGACGCCGCGACCGGTGAGTTCCTGCCCGGGATCGGCGGCGAGGACGACGGCCTCAAGGGCGGCCTGAACGGCATCGACAACGGCCGCCTCTGGTTCGACCACGTGCGGGTGCCGCGCCGTGACCTGCTCGACCGTTACGGCCAGGTCGCCGCCGATGGGACCTACACCTCGCCGATCGCCAGCCCCGGCCGCCGGTTCTTCACCATGCTCGGCACCCTGGTCCAGGGCCGGGTGTCGCTGGACGGTGCGGCGGTGAACGCGGCCCGGATCGGCCTGCAGATCGCCGTCACCTACGGCAACCAGCGCCGTCAGTTCCCCGGGGCGAAGGCCACCGACGAGGTGGTGCTGCTCGACTACGGCCAGCACCGCCGTCGACTGCTGCCGCTGATCGCCGAGACCTACGCCGCCGGGTTCGCGCACGAGCACCTGTTGGCGGCCTTCGACGACGTGTTCTCCGGGCGCAACGACACCGACGACGGCCGGGAGGAGCTGGAGACGCTGGCCGCCGCGCTCAAGCCGACCTCGACCTGGTTCGCCCTGGACACCCTGCAGGCATGCCGCGAGGCCTGTGGTGGCTCCGGGTTCCTGACCCAGAACCGGCTCACCTCGCTGCGCGCCGACCTGGACGTGTACGTCACCTTCGAGGGCGACAACACCGTGCTCTACCAGCTGGTGGGCAAGCGGCTGCTGACCAACTACGCGCGCACGGTCGGCGGTGACCCCGCGGTGATCGCCCGCCTGATGGCCGAGAAGGTCACCGACGCCGCCCTGCACCGGATGCCCCTGGCCCGGGCCGTGCAGACCCTGGTCGACGCCGGGGACGCGCGCCGCTCCGCCGGTCAGCTCCGCGACCCGCACACCCAGCGCGCCCTGCTGGCCGACCGGGCGCACACCATGATCGCCGAACTCGCCCAGGCGCTCCGCCCGGCCCGCCGCGCCGCCCCCGAGGTCGCCGCCGCCCTGTTCGACGCCCACCAGCACGAGATGATCGAAGCGGCCCGGGCGCACGCCGAACTCCTCTACTGGGAGGCGTTCACCCGCGGTCTGGACCAGGTCACCGACGCCGACACCCGGCAGGTGCTGACCTGGCTGCGCGACCTCTACGGCCTCACCGTGATCGAACGGCACCTGGCCTGGTACCTGCTGAACGGCCGACTCTCCGCCGGTCGTGCCCGGACCGTCACCTCCTACATCGAGCGGCTGCTGCTCCGGCTCCGGCCGCACGCCCAGGACCTGGTGGACGCCTTCGGGTACCGACCCGAGCACGTCCGCGCAGAGATCGCCTCCGGCGCGGAGGCGGCCCGCCAGGACGAGGCGCGGGCGTGGCAGCGGGCCCAGCGGGCATCGGGGGAGGCGCCGATCCCGGAGCCGAAGCCGAAGCGGGGATGACGCGACGGGGTGGCACTGCCCCAGTGGCAGGCCCGCCACCCCGCGCCTAGCGTCGAACTGGGTCGAGACCCGCGCCCGCCGCTGCACCGAGAGGCCACCGCGATGTCCGCACCGTCCGACCAGACCGCCCTGCGCCCGCTCGCCGTCGTCACCGGCGCGTCCTCCGGCATCGGGCTGGAGCTGGCGCACCGCTTCGCCAGGGAGGGCTTCGATCTGCTGATCTGCGCCGACGGCGCCGATATCGCCGTGGCAGGGGACGCCCTGTCGGCCGAGGGCACCGCGGTGCGGGCGGTCCGCGCGGACCTGGCCACCGCCGAGGGTGTCGACGGACTGGTGCAGGAGATCGCCGGAACGGGACGGCCGGTCGACGCCCTGGCGCTGAACGCGGGCACCGGTCAGGGCGGTCCGTTCATCGAGACACCGCTGGACGGCGACCTGGCGGTGATCGACCTGGACGTGACCGGCACCGTGCGGCTCGCGAAGGCACTGCTGCCCGCGATGGCGGACCGGGGTGCGGGTCGCGTGTTGTTCACCGCCTCCACCGCGGCGCTGATGCCCGGCCCGTACTACGCCACCTATGCGGCGTCGAAGTCCTTCGTGCAGTCCTTCGCCCAGGCGCTGCGGCACGAGCTGAAGGACACCGGCGTCACGGTCACCTCGCTGTTGCCCGGGCCGACCGACACCGAGTTCTTCCAGCGGGCGGACATGACCGACACCCCGGTGGGCCAGGGGCCGAAGGACGACCCCCGGTCGGTGGCGGACCAGGCGTTCGACGGGTTGATGGCCGGGGACGCGGAGGTCACCACCCGGTCGCTGAAGACCCGGATGCAGTCGGCGGCCGCGGCGGTGCTGCCGGACAAGGCGAAGGCGGCGATGCATGCCGCGTTCACCAAGCCGACCGGGTCCGACGAGTAGTCAGTCCAGCCGGGGCACCGCGTCCAGCAGCCGCCGGGTGTACGCCTCGGCGGGGTCGGCCAGCACCTGGGCGGTCGGACCCTGCTCGACGACCCGGCCGTGGTGCAGCACCACCGTCTCCTCGCACAGTCGCCCGACGATGCCGATGTCGTGGCTGACCAGCACCAGGGTGAGTCCCTGCTCGGCTCGCAGCCGGTCGAGCAGGCTCACCACCTGGGCCCGCACCGACAAGTCCAGGGCGCTGACGGGTTCGTCGGCGATCAGCACGCTGGGGGAGGGGGCCAGTGCCCGGGCGATGGCGATCCGTTGGCGCTGGCCGCCGGAGAACTGTGCCGGGTACCGGCCGGCGACCTCCGGGTCCAGGCCGACCGCCGCCAGCACCTCGACCACCCGGGCGCGGTGATCGCCGGGGATCTTCAGCGACCGCAGCGGCTCGGCCACCGCGGCGCCGACCGACATCCGCGGGTCCAGCGACGAGCGCGGGTCCTGGAAGACCACCTGCACGTCCCGGCGCAGCCGCCGCAGCAGCCCGCGGTCGCGGCGGTCGAGCTGCTCGCCGCGGAAGGTGACGGTGCCGGAGGTCGGGGAGTCCAGGCCGAGGAGCAGCCGCAGCAGGGTCGACTTGCCGGAGCCGGACTCGCCGACGATCCCGACCGAACGGCCCGACTCGACGCGCAGGGTGACCCCGTCCAGGGCTCGGGTGGCACCGAAGCTGCGGGTGACCTGGTCGGTCGCGAGCACGGGGGTGGTCATCGGGTCTCCTGACGGGGCAGCTGTCCGGCGCGCGCGGCGGCGACCAGTTCCCGGGTGTACGGGTGGTCGGCGTGGGTCAGCGCGGTGGCGACCGGGGCGTGCTCGACCACCCGGCCGTCGCGCATCACCACCAGATCGCGGGCCACCCGGGCCACCACCGGCAGGTCGTGCGAGACGAACACCAGGCTGACCCCGGTGCGGTCCACCAGGTCGTCCAGCAGGTCCAGCACCTCGGCCTGCGCGGTCACGTCCAGCGCCGTGGTCGGCTCGTCGGCGATCAGGATCCGGGGCTCGCAGGCCAGGGCCATCGCGAGGGCGACCCGCTGTCGTTGCCCGCCGGAGAGCTGCCACGGGTAGGAGTCGAGGATCCGGTCGGTGTCGTCCAGGCGCACCAACCGGGCGAGCCGCACGGTCTCGGCGGCGGCGGCCGACCCGCGCAGGCCGCGGTGCAGTCGCAGCGGTCCGGCGATCTGTCGGCCCACGGTCATCAGCGGGTCGAGTGCGGTCAGCGGCTCCTGGAAGACCATCGCGATCTGCCCGCCCCGGATCGGGCGCAGCCGACGTTCGGGCAGGGCGAGCAGGTCGGTGCCGTCGAGCAGCACCTGTCCGGTGGCGGTCATCCCGTCGGGCAACAGGCCCAGGATCGCGGCGGCGGTGAGCGACTTCCCGGAGCCGGACTCGCCGACCACGCCCAGGCGGCCACCGGTGGGCAGCGACCAGGACACCCGGTCCAGCAGGGTGCGTCCGGTGGAGGTGGTCACCGTCAGGTCGTGCAGGTCCAGCAGGTCCATCACCGATCACCTCGCAGGCTCGGGTCGGTGCGTTCCCGGATGCCGTCACCGAGCAGGTTCAGGCCGAGCACCGCGATCACGATCGCCAGGCCGGGCAGGATCGCCCCCCACGGCTGGACCGTCATCGTGGACTGGGCCTCGTGCAGCAGGCGGCCCCAAGAGGCGTTCGGCGGCGGCGCACCGAGGCCGAGGTAGGACAGCGACGCCTCGGCCAGCACCGCGGAACCGCCGAGCAGCATCAGCTGCACCAGCAAGGTCGGGGCGATGTTCGGCACCACGTGCCGGGTGACCGTGCCCCACCAACCGGTGCCGGCGGCGTGTGCGGCGGTGATGTAGTCCTCGCGCAACACCCGGGCGACATTCACCCGGGTCACCCGCGCGATCACCGCCGAGCCCGCGATGCCGATGGCCCAGATCGCCGACGACAGCGAGGCGCCGCGCACCGTGACGATCAGCATGGCCAACAGCAGGGTCGGGAAGGCGATCAGCAGGTCGACGACGGACAGCAGCGCGACGTCCACCCACCTGCGGGTGGCACCGGCCAGCACGCCGACCAGCACCCCGAGCACTCCGGCGATCAGCATCGAGGCGACCGCCACCACCAGAGCGTTCCCGGCGCCGACCATGATCTGGCTGAACAGGTCGCGGCCGAGCCGGTCGGTGCCGGCCCAGTGACTCGCCGTCGGTCCGCCGAGCCGGGTGCCGCTGCTGGTGTCGTCCAGCGCGTACGGGGTCCAGAACCGGGAGACCAGGCCGACCACGGCGACCAGACCGACCAGCACGATCCCGGCGATCAACGACGGTGACCACCGACGCGGACGCGCGACCGGAGCCGCCGCGACGGCACCCACCGGGGCGGTGACGTCCACGCTCATGCCGACACCCCCGCCCGTCGCAGCCGGGGATCGATCATCCGCTGCACCACGTCCACCAGGGTGTTCATCAGCAGCACCACGGCGGTCAACGCCAGGACCAGGGCCTGCACCACCGGCAGGTCCCGACCGGTGACCGAGGTGAGCAGCAGGGTGCCCAGGCCGGGCAGCGCAAAGACGTTCTCGATCACCACCGCCCCCAGCAGCGAGGTCGCCAGTTCGATGCCGAGGATCGACACCACCGGCACCGCGGCGTTCCGCAGCCCGTGTCGACGCAGCGCCTGCCACCGGGAGAAGCCCAACGACCGGGCGGTCCGCAGGTAGTCCTGGTCCAGGACATCGAGGGTCGCCGACCGGACGTAGCGCACCATCACCGCCGACATCGCGATCGCCACCGTGATCACCGGCAGGGTCAGCGACCGGATCGCCCCGGCCGGGTCGTCCCAGCCCTGGCGCGGGAAGCCACCGGAGGGCAGCCAGCCGAGCTTCAGCGCGAAGACCAGGGCCAGCAGCACTCCGACCCAGAACACCGGCACCGCCACCCCGAGCTGGCTGATCGCGGACACGATCACCCCCACCGGCCCGCGGCGGTACACCGCGGCGATCACCCCGAGCGGGACCGAGATCAGCACCGCCAGCACGAAGGCGGACAGGCTGAGCGGCACCGTGATCGGGAGCTTGGCGGCGATCAGGTCCGCGACGGGCTGGCGGGAGGTGAAGGAGTCCCCCAGATCGCCGCGGACCAGGTCGCCCACCCAGTGGGCGTACTGCACCGGCACCGGCTGGTCGGTGCCCAGCTCGCTGCGCAACGACTCCAGCTGATCCGTGGTGGAACCGACGCCGAGGGAGGCGCCCGCAGCGTCGCCCGGCAGCAGCCGGAGCACCGCGAACACCACCACGCTGGCCAGCACCAGGGAGATCAGCAGAGCGCCGATCCGGAGCAGCACCGCCTTCATCGACTCATGACTCCCGGACGATGTCGGCGACGTAGAACGACTCGGTCACCTGGTCGGTCGGGAAGCCGGTGATCTCGGACCGGGCGACCCGGATCTGCGGCTCCAGGTACAGCCAGGCGGAGGCCGCCTCCGCACCGATGGTCTCGTTCACCTGGGTCAGGAGTGCGACCTGCTCGTCCTCGCTGGGTGCCTCGTCGGCCTGGTCGACCCACTCCTGGACCTGCGGGTTGTCGTAGCCCCAGTAGAAGTCGGGGTTGGCGTACCAGAGCACGTCGCGCGGGTTCACGTGGCCCATCAGCGTGGTGTCGAAGTCGTGGTCGGTGTAGACCTTCTGGTACCAGGTCGCGTCGTCGATCGGGTTCGGGGTGAGGGTGACGCCCACCGCCGCGAGGTTCTTGGTCAGCAGCGCCAGGATCGCCTCGGTGGTGTCGTCCGGGATGTAGTCCACCGAGATGGACAGATCCGTGACGCCTGCCTCGGCCAGGAGTGCCTGCGCGCCCGCCGGGTCGTAGGCGTTCTGCTCGGACAGGTCGACGTACCAGGGGTCGGTGGGCGGCACCATCGACCCGATCACCTGGCCGTAGCCGTCCCACACCGCCGCCAGGATGGCCTCGCGGTCGATCGCGCGGTACAGCGCCTGCCGGACCCGGACGTCGTCGAAGGGCGCCTGCCGGTCGTTGAAGGCCCAGATCTGCTTGGTGGTGCTGGTGCCCTCGGTGATGGTGAAGTCCGGGTTGTCCTGGAACTGGACCAGCTGGTCCGGGGAGTCCTCCGCGATCACCAGATCGAGGTCGCCGGTCAGCAGCGCGTTGTTCAGCGCGGTGGTGTCCTGGAAGAACCGGAACGTGACACCGGAGTTCTTGGCCGGCTCACCCCAGTAGTCGTCATTGCGCTCGATGGTGAGGTGGTCGCCCTGCACCCACTCGACGAACCGGTAGGGGCCGGTGCCGTTGTCCGAGTCCAGCTCGGTGTCACCGTTCTTCACGATGGTGATCGACGCGAGGTAGAAGGTCAGGCCCTGCGACGGGCGGGACAGGTCCAGCTCCACCGTGTCGTCGTCCACCGCGGCGACGTTCTGGATCGTCTCCAGGTCGCTCTTGCGGGCGGCCTTGGAGTCCGGGCCGATCGCCTCGGTGATCGACCACACCACGTCGTCGGCGGTCAGGTCGGTGCCGTCGTGGAAGGCGGCCTCGGTCTGCAGGTGGAAGGTGTAGGTCAGGCCGTCGTCGGACACGTCCCAGGACTCGGCCAGGGTCGGGATGACCGTGCCGTCCACGTCGACGCTGGTCAGCCCCTCGAAGACGTTCCTGGTCATGGTCTGGGACACGCCCGAGGACCCGCCGACGTTCCGCACCAGGCCGGTGGGCTCGTTGGTGGAGCCGATCACGATCTCGGCGTCGTCGGCCGCGGTGGCGTCACCGCCGGAACCGCCGGAACCGCAGGCGGCCAGGGCGAGGGCCGCGACCAGAGTGAGGGAGACGCCGAGACCGGCGCGAGGAATTCGCACGAGGTGGTTCCTTTGCGGAGAGCCCAGGACGGCTGGGCAGGAGGGGTGCGCCGCGTTCGAGCGTACGGGTGGGCCGGAATCGGCGCGCAGGGGAGGGGGCGGGGTAACCCGCGGGGACCGTCGACCGGTCGGGCGTGCTCAGTGCCTTGGCGCCTCAGTGCTCAGTGCTCAGTGTTCGGCGCCGGGGGCACGCGGTGCGTCAGGTCAGCGACAACAGCACGCGGCGGTCGACAGGGGTCGACAGCTGCGGGTGCGAGGGGTGTCGGTGAGGTGGCGCATGGTGGTCCAGACAGTAGCAGCGGGCGGATTGTTCCCCGGTGAGACTCGGATCACTCCGGATTGCACCGCTCCAGCATGGTCTGCACCAGCCCCACCTCGGGCCGCCACGGCTCCAGGTTCCAGCTCTCCTTGTCCGGTGCCCCGATCTGGTGGCAGGTCAGCTGGTCGTGCATGCCCTGGCTGTCGGCGTCGGGTGCGGCCGCGATCACCTGGGCCCAGAGCAGGGCGTCCACCGCCAGGCCACCGCCCCGGGCCCAGTCGCTCGGCACCACGGCCAGCGACCGACCGCCCTCGTCGTCCCGGTCGGCCCAGGTGGCCGAGCGGACGGCGACCGTGGCCAGGGTGACGGTGGCCGACCCGGTGAGCGGGGTGAGGGTCAGGGTGTCGCCGTCCAGGGTGCTGGTGGCGCCGTCGACGTCCAGGGCGGCGACGGCTGTGCCGGCGGTGTCGCGCAGCAGGACGCTGCCGTCGGCGAGGGGCTCGGCGGCGGTGTCGGCGGGCAGGGTGATCTGCAGGGTGCCCGACGTGCTGACCGTGGTCGCGCCGTCCTGATCGACGGTGGGGTCGGTGGGGGCAGGGTCGAGCGAGACGGTGACGTCACCGACGGTGAGCGGGGTGCCGACCGATGCGCTGGTGACCGGGGGAGGCGTCGGCGTCGGTTCCGGGCGCTCGGGCCCCGCGGTGCATCCGGCCAGCAGCACCAGCACGACGATCAGGAGACGACTCATGGTGAGGCGACGGTAGCCTGTGCCCCGACGCCGTCAGCGCCCCGGGTCTCCCGGGCACCCCAGTCGCAAGGGATCCGATGAGCACGTCCACCCGCAATCAGAGCGCGGCCATCACGGACGCCACCGACGCCACCGACACAGTCGAGAACGCCGTCGCCACCCCGGATCAGGAGCAGCCCTTCGCGGAGCTGGGTCTCAAGCCGGAGGAGTACCAGCAGATCCGGGACATCCTGGGTCGCCGCCCCACCGCCGCCGAGCTGGCGATGTACTCGGTGATGTGGTCGGAGCACTGCTCGTACAAGTCGAGCAAGAAGCACCTGAGCACCTTCGGCAAGAAGACCACCGACGCGATGCGCGAGCACCTGCTGGTCGGGATCGGGGAGAACGCCGGCGTGGTCGACATCGGCGACGGGTGGGCGGTGACCTTCAAGGTCGAGTCGCACAACCACCCGTCCTACGTCGAGCCGTACCAGGGTGCGGCGACCGGGGTCGGCGGCATCGTGCGGGACATCATCTCGATGGGTGCCCGCCCGGTGGCGGTGATGGACCAGCTGCGGTTCGGGGCGATCGACCACCCGGACACCGCACGCGTGGTGCACGGGGTGGTCTCCGGCGTCGGTGGCTACGGGAACAGCCTCGGCCTGCCGAACATCGGCGGTGAGCTGGTGTTCGACGCCTCCTACCAGGGCAACCCGCTGGTGAACGCGCTCTGCCTCGGCGTGCTGCGGCACGAGGACATCCACCTGGCGAACGCCTCCGGGGTCGGCAACAAGGTGGTGCTCTTCGGGGCGCGCACCGGTGGCGACGGCATCGGCGGCGCCTCGATCCTGGCCTCGGAGACCTTCGACGACGCGAAGCCGTCCAAGCGGCCGAGCGTCCAGGTCGGCGACCCCTTCATGGAGAAGGTGCTGATCGAGTGCTGCCTGGAGCTGTTCGCCGCCCACGTGGTGGAGGGCATCCAGGACCTGGGCGCGGCGGGCATCTCCTGCGCGACCAGCGAGCTGGCGTCCAACGGTGACGGCGGCATGCACGTCGACCTGGAGAACGTGCTGCTGCGCGACCCGACCCTGACCGCGGGCGAGATCCTGATGTCCGAGTCGCAGGAACGGATGATGGCCGTGGTCCGGCCGGAGCAGCTGGACGCGTTCCTGGCGATCACCGCCAAGTGGGACGTCGAGACCGCCGTGATCGGCGAGGTGACCGGCACCGGTCGCCTGACCATCGACCATCACGGCCGCCGGATCGTGGACGTGGACCCCAAGACCGTCGCGCACGAGGGACCGGTGTACGACCGGCCGTACTCGATGCCGACCTGGCAGGCCGAGCTCAACGCCGACACCGTGGCGGTGCTGCCGCGGCCGGAGACCGGCGCCGAGCTCCGGCGATGCGTGCTGGACCTGCTGGCCTCGCCGAACCTGGCGTCCAAGGCCTGGGTCACCGACCAGTACGACCGGTTCGTGCAGGGCAACACCGCCGCCGCGCAGCCGGATGACGCCGGGGTGATCCGGGTCGACGAGTCCACCGGTCTCGGGGTCGCGCTGGCCACCGATGCCAACGGCCGCTACGCCAAGCTCGACCCGTTCACCGGTGCGCAGCTGGCGCTCGCGGAGGCGTACCGCAATGTCGCCGCCTCCGGTGCGCGGCCGCTGGCGGTCACCGACTGCCTGAACTTCGGCAGCCCGGAGGACCCGGCGTCGATGTGGCAGCTGGTGCAGGCGATCGAGGGGCTGGCCGAGGCGTGCCAGACGCTGTCGGTGCCGGTCACCGGCGGCAACGTCTCGCTCTACAACGGCACCGGCGAGCCCGGGAAGATCGATTCCGCGATCCACCCGACCCCGGTGGTCGGCGTCCTGGGTGTCCTGGACGACGTCGCCAAGGCCGTCCGCTCCGGGTGGTCCGAGCCGGGCCAGTCGGTGTACCTGCTGGGCACCACCCGCTCCGAGCTGGACGGCTCGGCCTGGGCCGAGGTGGCGCACTCCCACCTGGGTGGTCTGCCGCCGCAGGTCGACCTGGAGGCCGAGCGCCGCCTGGCCGAGGTGCTGATCCGCGCTGCACGGGACGGGGTGGCCGACGCCGCCCACGACCTGTCCGAGGGTGGTCTGGCCCAGGCACTGGTCGAGTCCAGCCTGCGCTACGGCGTCGGCGTGCAGGTCGACCTGGCGCCGCTGGCTGAGCGCAGCGGCCTGACCCCGTTCGAGCTGCTGTTCTCCGAGTCCACGGCCCGCGCCCTGGTCGCCGTGCCCCGGAGCGAGGGCGTCCGGCTGGAGGACCTGTGCACCGCGCAGGGGGTGCCGGTGCTGAAGATCGGTGAGACCGCCGAGGCCTGCACCCCGGGTGCCGGGGCTCCGGTGGACGAACTGCCCGCCGATCACGTGCACGCGGCCGCGGTCGAGGTGCAGGGCCTGTTCACCCTCCCGCTGGCCGAGGCGCGGGAGGCGTTTGAGGGGACGCTGCCCCGGTACTTCGGCTGAGTAGCGCCACTCAACTTCACCGCCCGACCACTCAAAACGCAGCGTTCGACCCCCTCAGCCGTGTTCGGCTGATCCCGACTGAGGGGGTCGCATGGCTGTGCAGACAGTGGCGGGACGGGCCAGGGCTGGGCGGTGCCTGGACCTGCTCCGGCCGTACCAGTGGCACAAGAACCTGATCGCTGTCGGTCCGGCGCTGGTGTCGCAGGGCACGATGTCGCTAGCGGGGTGGGCGCGAGTGGCCGCCGCCGTGCTCGCGCTGATCGTGATGTCCTGCCTGGTCTATCTGCTGAACGACGTCGCCGACCGGCACCGGGACCGCCTGCACCCGCAGAAGTGCCACCGGCCGATCGCCTGCGGGGACGTGCCGGTGCCGACGGCGGGCTGGCTGGCGGCGGCCCTGCTCGCGGTGCTGGTGGCGGTCCTGGTCGAGCTGCCGCAGGTCGTCGTCCCGGTGCTCGGCTTCCTCGGGATCAACCTGCTCTACAGCCTCGGGCTGAAGCGGGTGGCGCTGCTGGACCTGAGCCTGGTGGCGGCCGGGTTCGTGCTGCGCGCCTGGGCCGGGGCGCTCGCCGCCGGTGTCTCGCCGAGCCCGTGGGTGTACTGCTCGGCCTTCGCGCTGTGTCTGATGCTGGTGCTCGGCAAACGACGGCACGAGCGCACTGTGGCGGGCGACCGGCTCGACCATCGGCCGGTGCTGACCGGCTACCCGGTGACCTTCCTGGACCAGGCGGCGGTCCTGGCCGCCGCGCTCGCGGTCATGGCCTACGCCCAGTCGTTCCCCCGGGACCCCGGGCCGGCGGGACCCGTGCTGGTGGTGATCGCCAGCATCGGCGTGCTGCGCTGCCTGCAACTGGCGGCGGTGCACGGCGGGATCGCCGACCCGTCCCGGTTCCTGATCCGGAACCGCGGACTGCAGGCGATCACCGTGCTCTGGTGCCTCGCGCTGTTCGCGAACTGAGACGGGTGTGCCGGTTTCCCCCGGTTCGGGGGGACCATGGCGGTTCAGCCGCACGTCAGGAGCCATTCCATGCACCCCCGCCTCACCCCCGTGTTCGAGGAAGTCCTGCGCCGCAATCCCGGCGAGACGGAGTTCCACCAGGCGGTCAGGGAGGTGTGCGGCAGCCTCGGCCCGGTGATCGACGCCCGGCCGGAGTACGCCGACGCCGCGGTGCTGGAGCGGCTGTGCGAGCCGGAGCGGCAGATCATCTTCCGGGTGCCGTGGGTGGACGACGCCGGGCAGATCCGGGTCAACCGGGGTTTCCGGGTCGAGTACTCGTCGGTGCTCGGGCCGTTCAAGGGCGGGCTGCGGTTCCACCCGTCGGTGTACCTGGGGATCGTGAAGTTCCTCGGCTTCGAGCAGGTGTTCAAGAACGCGCTGACCGGCATGCCGCTGGGTGGCGGCAAGGGTGGGTCCGACTTCGACCCGCGTGGCCGCTCGGACGCGGAGGTGATGCGGTTCTGTCAGTCGTTCATGACCGAGCTGGCCCGGCACATCGGGGAGTACACCGACGTCCCGGCCGGTGACATCGGGGTCGGCACCCGGGAGATCGGCTACCTGTTCGGGCAGTACAAGCGGATCACCAACCGCTACGAGTCCGGCGCCCTGACCGGCAAGGGCGTCGAGTGGGGCGGATCGCTGGTCCGCACCGAGGCGACCGGCTACGGCACGGTCATGTTCGCCCAGGAGATGCTGCGCACCCGGGGCCGGTCGATGGCCGGGCTGCGGGTGGTGGTCTCCGGCTCCGGCAATGTGGCGCTGCACGCGGTGGAGAAGGCCCAGCAGCTCGGTGCCGTCGTGGTCGCCTGCTCGGACTCGCAGGGGGTGGTGGTCGACGAGGGCGGGTTGGACCTGGCGCTGTTGAAGCAGGTCCGGTTGGCCGAACGCCTGCCGGTGGGGGCCTACGCCGAGCGGCGGCCGAACGCCCGCTACGCCGCCGGTGCCCGGGTCTGGGACGTGCCTGCCGAGGTCGCCCTGCCGTGCGCCACCCAGAACGAGCTGGACGGTGCCGACGCCACCCGGCTGGTCGCGAACGGCGTTCTGGCGGTCGCGGAGGGCGCGAACATGCCGACCACCCCGGAGGCGATGGAGGTCTTCCAGCGGGAGGGGGTGCTGTTCGCGCCGGGCAAGGCCGCCAACGCCGGTGGGGTGGCCACCTCCGCGCTGGAGATGCAGCAGAACGCCAGCCGGGACGCCTGGAGCTTCGAGTACACCGAGGAGCGGCTGGCCGACATCATGCGCGGCATCCACGACCGGTGCGCCGCCACCGCCGAGGAGTTCGGCGCACCCGGTGACTACGTGGTGGGCGCGAACATCGCCGGGTTCACCCGGGTGGCCGACGCCATGCTCGCCCTCGGGGTGATCTGAACACCGACCGGCCCTAGCCTGTGCTCGCGGGTCCGGATCGTCCGGCGGAGGGGACAGGCGATGACGCGGCGAGCGACGGTGCTGCTGGGCGGGACGTTGGTCGGCGCGGTGCTGGTGGTGGTCCTGGTGATCGCCCTGCTCGGTCGGGGCACGGGGGACGGCGATCCGGTGCGTCCGGTCGCCGCCAGCACCACGTCCGCCCCCGCGCCCAGCCCGGTCGCCACCGACGACAGCTGCGCGGCGCGGCTCACCGTGACCGGCACCTGGCCGGGCGGGTTCGGCGCCGAGCTGGTGGTGACCACCGCGACGGCTGCCCCGGACTGGCGGCTGAGCTGGACGCTCTCCGACGGGTCGACGGTGACCGAGGCCTGGGGCGCCACCCTGGTCTCCGGCGGCGTGGACGGCGTGCCGGTGCAGGTGACCGCGCCCGACTGGGCCACGGACCTGTCGGCCGGGCAGTCCGCCACCGTGGGCTTCAACGGTGAGCGGACCGGTGACGCGACCCCGACCCTGGTCGGTGCCACGCTGAACGGCGCCGCCTGCGGCGGACAGCTCCGCACGGCTGACCCGACGACGACCCCGTCGAGCGCCACCGGCTTCTACGTCGACCCTGACACGGTGGCCGGACAGGCGGCGCAGGCGGCCAGCGGTGCTGACCGTGCTGTGTTCGAGCGGATCGCCGACACCCCGCAGGCGCACTGGGTGCTGGACCCCGACCCGACGGCCGCCGCGCAGGATGTCGCCGCCTACACCGGTGCCGCCGTGGCTGCCGGGAAGACCGGCGTGCTGGTGATCTACGCGATCCCCGGCCGGGATTGCGGCGCGCACTCGGCCGGTGGCAGCACCGAGGACGGCTACCGGAGCTGGATCGCCGCGGTCGCCGACGCGATCACCGGTGCCCCCTGGGTGGTGCTGGAACCGGATGCCCTCGCCCAGGTCGGCGACTGCGACGGGCAGGGCGACCGGGTGGGGATGCTCCGGGACGCCGCCGCGCAGCTGGACGCCGCCGGTGCCCGGGTCTACCTCGACGCCGGGCACGCGCGGTGGCTGTCCGCCGAGGAGGCGGCCGCCCGGATCACCGAGGTCGGCACGGAGCACCTGACCGGCTTCGCGCTCAACGTCTCGAACTACGTCGGCACCGAGGAGACGGTGCGCTACGGCGAGGCGGTGTCCCAGGCGACCGGCGACCTCGGGTACGTCGTCGACACCTCCCGCAACGGCAGTGGCAGTGACAGCGACGAGTGGTGCAACGTGCGCGGCCGCTCGCTGGGCGAGGACCCCCGGCTGATCGACGACGACACGGCGCTGGACGCCGTGCTGTGGATCAAGCACCCGGGTGAGTCGGACGGCACCTGCAACGGTGGACCCGAGGCCGGGCAGTGGTGGCCGGAGATCGCCCGCGAGCTGGTCGGCGGCGCCGGGGCAGAATGACGCCATGCCTCCCCGTCGCCGCACCGACCCCGCCGTCGGCCGCGCCGCCGTCACCACGTGGCGCGACCACCCCGACGATCTGAGGGCGCGACGCACCGCCGTCCGCTTCACCTTGGAGGAACTGGCGGACGTCGCCCCCGGTCACACCGTCGAGGTCCGGGTCCCGCCGGACGGCGCGGTGCAGGCGATCGACGGTCCGCGGCACACCCGTGGCACCCCGCCGAACGTGGTGGAGACCGACCCGGAGACCTGGATGCAGCTGGTCACCGGCGCGGTGCACTGGGACGACGCCGTCGCCGACGGCCGGGTGTCGGCCTCGGGGGAGCGGGCGGACATCTCGATGCTGCTGCCGTTGCAGGCGGTGCGGCGCCGGGACTGACCGGCCGCATCCGGCCGTCGCAGGACCACCTCGGCTTGATGCCGCCCGACCCGGAGGGGCCGGGGGTCAGCGACGGTCCAGGATTACCGTCTCCCCGCGCTCGACCGACACCGCACCGCTGGTGGCCGCCGCGACCACCGCGTCCAGGTCGTCCAGCCCGGCAGGGGCGACCACCAGCGTGATCACCGCCCGTTCGCCGTAGTCCACCCCGCGCACCTCGGCGTCGTGAGCCTCGCACCAGGCGGCCAGCACCCCGTGCAGCCGCCCCGCGTCCTGGTGTCCCACCCGGAGCGTGACCACGGTGGCGGCGAGCCGGCGCAGCAGCACCGCCCGGTCCAGCGTCTCGGACACCGCCGTGGAGTAGGCGCGCACCAGGCCACCGGCACCGAGCTTCACCCCACCGAAGTACCGGGTGACGACCGCGACCAGGTCGGTCAGCTCCCGGCGGCGGAGCACCTCCAGCATCGGGATGCCCGCGGTGCCGGAGGGTTCGCCGTCGTCGTTCGACCGCTGCTGGTCGGCCCCAGTGCCGACGATCAGGGCGACGCAGTGGTGCCGGGCGTCCCAGAACTGCTTGCGGCGGGCGGCGATCAGCGCGTCCGCCTCCGCGACTGTGCGCACCGGGGCGACCAGGGTGAGGAACCGGGACTTCTTCTCCACCAGCTCGTGCTCCACCGGTGCGGCGATGGTCGACGGATAGGCGGAGATCACAGGGACGAGCCTAGGTGGCGGGACGTGTCACCCGGGTGCGGCACCTAGGATCGCCGCATGGCCGATGGACAGCAGCGACCCCGCCCGGACGCCCCCGGACCCGATGCGGCGGCGCAGCCCACCGACGCGACGCAGCCCACCGACGCGACGCAGCCCACCGACGCGACGCAGCCCACCGACGCGACGCAGCCCACCGACGCGACGCAGCCCACCGACGCGACGCAGCCCACCGACGCGACGGGGACCGAGCCGTCGGACGCGCCGGACCTGCCCACCGAGCAGCACCTGGCGCAGATCGCCGAGGACGCCACGGTGCGCCGCGCCCCCAAGATCGGTGCGTTCATCACCGCCGGTGCGTTGCTCGGCATCGTGCTGGGCTTCGTGCTGGCCCTGATCTTCGCGAACGCCGACCCGGGTGCGCTGGCCGCGGAGCAGGGCCAGGCGTTCATCAGCGCCTTCGAGGGGGAGGGCGCGATCCGGTTCATCAGCGCCGTGGCCGGTGGCTGCCTGGGTGCGCTGGTCGGGGCCGGTGCCGCCGTGTGGGCTGACCGGCGCAGTCGTCGAGGCTGACCGACAAAAGCCGCAGATCGTCCGACCGGCACAGTGGGGTGTGTCACCATAGGACCTGTGGCCCCCCGCGGAGACGGACTCCTCAACCACGACCTGATGCCGGGTGAGAAGGGACCTCAGGACGCTTGTGGCGTCTTCGGGGTCTGGGCACCCGGTGAAGAGGTCGCCAAACTCGCCTACTTCGGGCTCTACGCCCTCCAGCACCGCGGACAGGAGTCCGCGGGCATCGCCACCTCCAACGGTGAGCAGCTGCTGGTCTACAAGGACATGGGCCTGGTTTCGCAGGTCTTCGACGAGACAGCGCTGAACGCACTGCACGGGCACATCGCCGTCGGGCACGCCCGGTACTCGACCACCGGCGGCTCCACCTGGGAGAACGCCCAGCCGACCCTCGGCCCCACCGCGGGCGGCACCGTCGCGCTGGCGCACAACGGCAACCTGACCAACACCGCGGAGCTGGTGGAGCTGGTCGCCGAGCGCTACGGCAGTCAGCGGCGTGGCGAGCTCGCCCGCGGGAACACCACCGACACCGCCCTGGTGACGGCGCTGTTCGCCGGGGACCCGGACCGGACGCTGGAAGCCACCGCGATGGAGGTGCTGCCCCGGCTGTGCGGCGCGTTCAGCCTGGTCTGGATGGACGAGCACACGCTGTACGCGGCCCGCGACCCGCAGGGGGTCCGGCCGCTGGTGCTGGGTCGCCTGGAGCGCGGCTGGGTGGTCGCCTCCGAGACCCCGGCGCTGGACATCGTGGGCGCCTCGTTCGTCCGCGAGGTCGAGCCGGGCGAGTTGATCGCGATCGACGCCGACGGCCTGCGCACCCGCCGCTTCACCGAGCGCCAGCAGCCCGCCGGGTGCGTCTTCGAGTACGTGTACCTCGCCCGACCGGACACCACGATCAGCGGACGCTCGGTGCACGCCGCCCGGGTCGAGATGGGTCGCCGCCTCGCCCAGGAGCACCCGGTGGAGGCCGATCTGGTCATCCCGGTGCCCGAGTCCGGCACCCCCGCGGCGGTCGGGTACGCCCAGGCGTCCGGCATCCCGTTCGGCCAGGGCCTGACCAAGAACGCCTACGTCGGCCGCACCTTCATCCAACCGTCCCAGACGCTGCGCCAGCTCGGCATCCGACTGAAGCTGAACCCGCTGCGCGAGGTGATCCGTGGCAAGCGGCTGGTGGTGGTCGACGACTCGATCGTGCGCGGCAACACCCAGCGCGCCCTGATCCGGATGCTCCGCGAGGCGGGCGCCGCCGAGGTCCACGTCCGGATCAGCTCGCCGCCGGTGAAGTGGCCGTGCTTCTACGGCATCGACTTCGCCTCGCGTGCGGAGCTGATCGCCAACGGCCTGTCGGTGGACGACATCGGGGCCTCGCTCGGTGCCGACTCGCTGGGCTACATCTCGATGGACAGCATGATCGCCGCCACCGAGCAGCCGGCGAACCAGCTGTGCACCGCGTGCTTCTCCGGCCAGTACCCGATCGAGCTGCCGCCGGCCGACCGGCTGGGCAAGCACCTGCTGGAGCAGAACGAACTGCCGTTGGGCCCGGACGGCCTGACGACCATCGTCCCCTCGACCGGCGGATCCTCCGCCCTGGAGCAACCGTGACCAGCAGTGTGTCCCAGCCCGTGACCTACGCCGCCGCCGGTGTCGACACCGAGGCCGGTGACCGCGCGGTCGAGCTGATGAAGGACGCCGTGCGGGCCACCCACGGGCCCGAGGTGCTCGGCGGCGTCGGGGGCTTCGCCGGTTTGTTCGACGCCTCTGCCCTGACCGGATACCGCCGCCCACTGCTGGCGAGCTCCACCGACGGGGTGGGCACCAAGGTCGCCATCGCCCAGGCGATGGACGTGCACGACACCATCGGCTTCGACCTGGTCGGCATGGTGGTGGACGACATCGTCGTGGTGGGCGCCCGGCCGCTGTTCATGACCGACTACATCGCCTGCGGGAAGGTGGTGCCGGAGCGGATCGCCGCCGTGGTGCGCGGGATCGCCGCCGCCTGCGAGGTCGCCGGGACCGCGTTGGTCGGCGGCGAGACCGCCGAGCACCCGGGTCTGCTCGCACCGGACGAGTACGACGTGGCCGGGGCCGCCACCGGCGTGGTCGAGGCGGACGACCTGCTCGGCCCGGAGCGGGTGCGGACCGGTGACGTGCTGCTCGCCCTCGGGTCCTCCGGGCTGCACTCGAACGGGTACTCGCTGGTGCGCCGCGTGATCGACGTGGCCGGTTGGTCGCTGGATCGGGAGGTGCCCGAGTTCGGCCGCACGCTGGGGGCCGAGCTGTTGGAGCCGACCCGGGTGTACGCCGCCGACTGCCTGGCGCTGGCCGCGACGGGCGGGGTGCACGCCTTCAGCCACGTGACCGGCGGCGGGCTGGCGGCGAACGTCGCTCGGGTGCTGCCGGCCGGGCTGGTCGCCGACATCGATCGCGCGTCCTGGGAGCTGCCGGCCGTGTTCCAGGTCGCCCAGCACCTCGGCCAGGTGCCGTGGCACGACCTGGAGCGCACCCTGAACCTCGGGGTGGGCATGGTGGCGATCGTCGCGGCGGACCGCGCCGAGGCGCTGACCCGGGAGGCCGGACGACTCGGCCTGCCCGCCTGGACGCTGGGCGAGGTGCGCGCGCTGGACGGCGAGCTGGACACCCCGGGTCCGGACCTGGTCGCGGGGACCAAGGGTGTGCAGGGCGGTGCCGTGCGGCTGGTGAACAGCTACCGGGTCGCCTGAGCGCGATCCCAGCGGCGGGTCGGAGCCGCACGGCGGCGCTCGGACGGCGCACGCTGCGATCCGAGCGCTGACGGTTCGGACATGCATCGCCCGCGGTGGGAATGACCGCACCGCGGGCGATGTCTGTCAGTCCGACGAGGTCAGCGCTCGTCCGCCCAGCGGGAGTAGTCGTCCTCGTCGTCGGAGTCCTGTCGGCTGTCCGTGACCAGGTTGCTCCTGGGTTCCGTGAGCTCTCGCTCGAGGACCCGGTAATCCGGTTCGGGGCTGAAGTACTTCAGCTCCCGAGCCACCTTGGTCTGCTTAGCCTTCTGACGGCCGCGCCCCATGGCACCGACCCCCTCAACGTGGAAGCGGGGCGGCTCCGTGCAAAGACGTGCGGCCCCGGGATGCTGGAATATCTGTTCGATTGGCAACGGTACATGCCTGGTCCGCGATCCGGCCACTCGCGGGGACCGCCGGATCCACTCGGACGGCCCTCATTCGGCAGGTGAGGGGTGTTCCGGCCTTGTGAGCTTGCTCACGTACGGGTGAGGGGCGGCCGCCGAACGGGTGTCCGGATCACCCGGGTTCGCGGCGTTTTCGCCCTGGTCGGGGACTTGACGCGCCAGCGTGGGCGTTACGACCTATCCTGTCCTGATTAGTGATGGTTGTCCGGGATGGGATGTTGGTCCCTCTTGGGTGGCTCTCCGCGTGGCAGGGTGACCTGTGTTCCGGGGGGCAACGCATGAGGAACACGCATGCCATGACGATCGGTCCAGCAGGGGCCGTGAAGCGACCAGACAACGGGGGCGTCACCGCGACGGTGGTGCCCTCTCCGGCCTCGGAGGTACCCATGTCCGCTCCCCACACCGAGAACGAGGTGCTCCTGACGCCCTCGGAGGTCGCCTCGCTGTTCCGGGTCGACCCGAAGACCGTGACGCGTTGGGCCAAGGCGGGGAAGCTCTCCTCGATCCGGACCCTCGGCGGTCACCGGCGGTACCGCGAGACCGAGGTCCGCGAGCTGCTGGTCGGCATCCCGGACCAGCGCGACGACTCCTGATCCACCCTGATCCACCCGATCGGCACCGCGGGCGACGACGACGACACCCGCGGTGTCCGAATTCCGCCAGCACCCGGCCCGCGCGCGGCGCAGGATGGGGGCATGACGACCACCCCGCTGTCCGTGCAGGTGCTGGCGACCCCGGCCGGCCCGCTCACCGTGATCTCGTCCCCCGAGGACGACGTGGTCCGCGCCGCCGGATTCACCCCGGTGGACGTCCTGGCCGCCCGACTGGGTGCCGTGCTGCGGGCACGGGGCATCCGCAGCGAACCGGGCAACGGTCCGGTGGCCGACGCGGTGCGGCGGTACGCCGACGGTGACCTGGACGCGCTGGACGCGGTAGCGGTGGAGCAACCGGGCGGCCCGTTCACCCAGCGGGCGTGGCAGGTCATGCGAACGATCGCGCCCGGCAGCACGCTCACCTACGCCGAACTCGCCCAGGCAGCAGGGAACCCGGCCGCCGTCCGGGCTGCCGGGTCCGCCTGCGCACGCAATCTGATCGCACCCTTCGTCCCCTGTCACCGGGTGCTGCGCACCGGAGGGGCGATGGGTGGGTACTACTACGGCCTCGACGTGAAGCGGGCGCTGTTGGCCCACGAGGCGGGGCTGCTCAGCGTCGCTTGATCGCCAGCACGACGAGTCCGGCCACGGCCGCGACGCCGCCCGCGAGGATCGTCCGCGCCCGGGTGCGGTTGCTCGGGTCGGCGGCGGGGTCGCTGCCCACCGCGTCCCGGACCAGCCGGGACGCCGACTCCTTCGCCTCGGCGACCTGGGTACGCGGGTCCAGCTTCGCCGCGAGGGCGTCCGCGGTCGCCGCCAGGTCGGCACGCGAGCGGAGTACCTCGGCCTCGTAGTCGGAGACGGTCAGCTTCGGGGTGTCGTCGCTCATCGCTGCAGACCTTCCTTCACGGCGGTGGTGACGGCGTCGGCGTCCTGCTTCACGCCGTCGATCGCCTTCTCCGGGGTGGGCGGGACGCCCTGCTTGAGCTTCTTGATCCCGACCATCGCGAGCACCCCGACGACGACCAGCAGCACCACCAGCACGATCAGCGCCGCGAGCCAGGCCGGGAACGCCTCGGCCAGCGCCAGGATCACCACGGTGAGCAGGACCGCGAAGGCGAAGAAGCCGAGGAACCCGGCCGCTGCCAACAGGCCGATGCCGATGCCGGCGGCCTTCGCCTTCTCGGTCAGCTCCGCCTTGGCCAGGTCGATCTCGGCGCGCACCAGTCGGGCGGTCTGCTCCGACATCTGGCTGATCAGATGGCCGAGTGACGGCTGTGCCTTGGGCGGATCGGTGACGGGGGAGGGTCCGGACGGGCCCGATGCGAACGTCATGCCTGTGCTCCTTCGTCCGTGTGCCGGATCCCAGTCTGTCCCGAACCGGCGCTCGGCGCAGGTCAGGGCACTGATCAGCCTAGCGAGAGTGCGACGATGAGCCGGTGACCCCACCCGCGCACCGGCGACCGCTGCTCGTGCTGCTGGTCGCCGTGACCGGTGCGGCCGGTGCCCTGAGCCGGGCGCTGATCGGTGCCGGGTGGCCGCCGGTGCACGGCTGGCCGGTCGGGACACTGACGGCCAACCTCACCGGCGCGCTGGCGCTGGGGGTCGTGCTTGAGGTGTGCGCGCGCTTCGGGCCGCAGCACCCCGGGGCGCTGCGGGCACGGCTGGCGATCGGCACCGGATTCCTGGGCGGGTACACCACCTTCAGTGCCCTGGCCCTGGAGACCGAGCGGCTGCTGGCCGACGGTGCCGCGGCGCAGGCGATCGGCTACGTGCTGGGCACCATGGTCGGCGGGGTGCTGCTGGGCTGGGTCGGGATCCGACTGGGCAGGCTGCTGCCGCTCGGGGCGGACCGATGACCGGGGGACTGGCGGTCCTGCTGGCGCTGGCGGGCGGGATCGGCGCCGCGTGCCGGTTCTGGCTGGACGGGGAGATCCGGCTGCGATGGCGCACGGTGCTGCCGGTGGCGACCATCGCGATCAACGTGACCGGGTCGCTGCTGATCGGGCTGATCGCCGGGGCACACCTGTACGCCGGGCTGCCGACGGGGTGGCAGACGGTGCTGGCCACCGGCTTCTGCGGCGGCTACACCACCTTCTCCACTGCGGCGGTCGAGACGGTGCGGTTGGTGCAGGACGACGAGCTGCCGCGGGCAGTGGCCAACGCCCTCGGCACCGTGCTGCTGACCGTGGCCGCCGCGGCGCTCGGGATCGCGCTGATCGCCTGGACGGTGTGACGGGCACGGTGTGACGGGCACGGGGCCGGCGGTGGCGGGGAACCGCCGCTCGGGTCACCCACGCCACCGCTGGACGCAGGACTGAACGCCTGAGAAGCTGCGGGCCGGGTTGCTCGTGACCGTGGCCGCCCGGTGCGTCCGCCCACCGGCGGGAGCTCCCCCAGGTCCCGACGACCCTCAGGACGGAAGGCGGTGTCACCGCCACATGACCGACGCTCTCGACCACACCTGGTTCGTGTCGCCCGAGGTCACCATCGACCTCGACAACTGCGCGCGCGAGCCGATCCACATCCCCGGGTCCGTGCAGCCGCGCGGGCTGCTGATGGTGGTGCAGCTGGCGGACGGGATCATCCGCCAGGCATCGGAGAACGTCCACGAGCTCCTCGGGAAGCCGGTGGACGAGGTGGTGGGTCGGACGCTGGTCGAGGTGCTCGGCGCGGTCGCCGACGGCACCGTCCGCGATCAGCTGGACGACGTGCCGGACACCCGGGTGCGCAATCCCGGGCTGGTGCAGGTCGTGGTCGGCGGTGCCGTGGTCGACCTGGACGTGGTCGTGCACCGTCCGCCGAGCGACGCCTCGGTGTTCGTGCTCGAGCTCGAACCGGCCGACGGCATCCGGCCGCTCACCTACGGCACCACCTACGAGGGTGTCCGGGACGCGATCGCCGAGCTGAACCGCGGCACCACGCTGCCCGAGCTGTACGACCTGGCAGCGCGGCACGTGCGACGGCTGACCGGCTTCGACCGCGTGATGATCTACCGCTTCGACGCCGACTACAACGGCGAGGTCGTCGCCGAGGCCAAGCGGGACGAGCTGGAACCCTTCCTCGGGCTGCACTACCCGGCCTCCGACATCCCGCCGCAGGCACGCGCGCTGTACGAGAAGTCCTGGATCCGGTTGATCTCCGACGTGGACTACGTCCCGGTGCCGGTGGTGCCCGCACTGCCCACCCCGCTGGACCTGACCTACGCCAGCCTGCGGTCGGTGTCGCCGATCCACTGCGAGTACCTGCGCAACATGGGCGTCCGCGCCTCGATGTCGATCTCCCTGCTCCGGGACGGGAAGCTCTGGGGGATGATCGCCTGCCACCACTACGCCGGGCCCCACGCGCCCTCCTACGGGGTGCGGGCGGCGGCGGAGTTCCTGGCCGTGGCCCTGTCGCTGCGGCTGATCGCCCAGGTCGACCAGGACGTGCTGGACGCGACCCGGGCGTCCTCGGCGATCCTCGCCCGCCTGGTGGCCGCCTCCCGCGACGAGGAGCGGTCGTTGGCCCAGGCCCTGACCGGTGACGACGCGCTGCTGGAACTGGTACCCGCCGACGGGGTGCTGGTCTGCGCCGACGGCGACCTCGCCTCGCGGGGCCGGGTGCCGGACGACCCGCAGCCATTGCTCGACTGGGTGACCTCCGGCGAGCTGTCGACGGGTGGCGGCAGCCTGGTGCCCGGTGGTCCGGTCGCCGCGACCGGTGACCGCGCCGGGGTGCTGGTCCTGGACGGGCTGCCGGAGGACGCGCCCACCGTCCCGGGGGTGGCCGGGATCCTGGCCCTCGCGCTGCCGGACGGCGGAACCGTGATCTGGCTCCGGGACGAGGTGATCCGGACCGTCGACTGGGGCGGCGACCCGACCGGCAAGGAGGTCGTCCAGGACGGCGACCGATTCCGGCTCAGCCCGCGGCGGTCCTTCGACCTGTGGCGCGAGCTGGTCCGTGGCCGTTCGGCACCCTGGGAGGAGGTCCAGGTGACCGCCGCCGACGACCTGCGCGGGCATCTGGTCGAGGCGCTGTTCCGACGCGGACAACGCGAGATCCGTGCCGCGCAGGCGGTGCAGCGCGCCCTGCTCCCGGCCCGGATGCCCGCGGTCGACGGCTGGCAGGTGGACGCGCACTACCGTCCGGCGGACGGTGGCCGGGTGGGCGGCGACTGGTTCGACGTGCTGCGATTGCAGGACGGCCGGATCGCGGTCGCGGTCGGCGACGTGACCGGTCACGGACTGGCGGCGGTCGGCGCGATGGGTCAGCTGCGAAACGCCGTCCGGGCCTACATGGTCGACTCGGCCTCGCCGGCGCGCGTGCTGCACCGGCTGGCGACGCTGGCACGCTGGACCCTGCCGGGACAGATGGCGACCCTGGTGCTGGTGGTGATCGACCCGGCGACCGGGCGCTACGAGTACTCCTCCGCCGGACATCTGCCGCCGCTGCTGGTCACGGACTCCGCGGCATCCTGGCTGCGGGTGCTCGGGTCGCCGCTGATCGGTCTGCTGGACGGTCCGCCCGCCGAGGAGTCCGGCACCCTGGAACCGGGTGAGCGGCTGGTGCTGCTGTCGGACGGGGTGATCGAACGCCGGGGGGAGTCGCTGCGGGTGGCGATGGACCGGGCGGTGGCGGGCATCCCGCAGGCGCGCCCGGGGCACCTGGACGCCCTCGTGCACGGGCTGCGCGACCCCGACTCGGACGACGACGCGACCCTGGTGCTGATCGCCCGGGACTGACCGCTCCCCGCCCGCTCCCAGCCCGCCACCCCGAGGTCGGCCGTCTCCCGGCCGTGCCGAGGTCGGCAGTTGGCCCCCGAGGTCGGCACTTCGCGCCTGAGGTCGGCAGTTGGCCCCCGAGGTCGGCACTTCGCCAGGCCGGTTGTGGCGTCGACTGCCGACCTCGCCCGCGGGGGCTCAACGCCCGCAGGCGTACGGCGCGTCGGCGGCTGCGCGGGGCGTTGGCGCTGCACCCGGGGGCGGCTGGTGTGCGGCGCAGACGACGGTCGCCCCGGGACGCGCGGGAGTCCCGGGGCGATCGGCGGTCGGATCAGCCGCCCAGCAGGCTGGCGAAGTCCGGGGTGCCCGCGAACGGGTCCTCGGGTGCCGTGCGCGGGTCGCGGGCCGCGATGGTCCGGGCGAACTCCGTCCCGGCCCGGGCGATCCGGGTCGGCAGCGGGCTGGGCTCACCGGCGGTGCTGCCCGCCGCCCAGTCGTCGGTGGCGGCGAACACGGTGGTGGTCGCCACATCCGCCCGCAGATACGTGAACAGCGGGCGGATCGAGTACTCGAGGGCGAGCGAGTGCCGCGGGGTGCCACCCGTCGCGCCGATCAACACCGGCAGTCCGGTGATCGAGTCCTTGTCCAGGATGTCGATGAAGCTCTTGAACAGCCCGGAATAGGTCGTGGTGAACAGCGGGGTGACGGCGATCAGGCCGTCGGCGCCGGTCACCGCCTCGATCACCTCGGTGAGCGCCTGGCTGGCGACACCGCCGGTGAGCATGGCGTTGATGATGTCGTGCGCCACGTCCCGCAGTTCGATCACCTGCACCTCGGCCGGGACGCCCTGGGCGCCCAGCTCGGTGCGGGTGGCCTCGGCCAGTCGGTCGGCCAGCAGTCGGGTGGAGGACGGCTGGGACAGACCGGCCGAGATGGCGACGATGCGACGGGTGGTCATGGTGGTGATGCTCCTCAGCGGGTCACCGCGTCAGCGGCGGCCAGGTCGTCTTCGGCGGTCTTGCCGGTCCAGTGGTCGGCGGCGGCCTGCTGCTGCTCGTGCACCTGTCCGGCGGCACGGGCGGCGGCGACGCGCTGCGCGTGGCTCGGCGGGTCGGAGGGGACGTGGGCAGGACGGTCGGACTCCATCTCCTTGCGGAGCACGGGAACGACCTCGCCGGCCAGGATGTCCATCTGCTCGAAGACCGTCTTGAGCGGCAGTCCGGCGTGGTCGATCAGGAACAGCTGGCGCTGGTAGTGGCCGACCTCGTGCCGCAGGGCGGCGTAGCGGTCGATCACCTGCTGCGGCGATCCGACGGTCAGCGGGGTCTGGTCGGCGAACTCCTCCAGGGAGGGCCCGTGACCGTAGACCGGCGCGACGTCGAAGTAGGGGCGGAACTCGTTCACCGCGTCCTGGGAGTTCTTCCGCATGAACACCTGGCCGCCGAGGCCGACGATCGCCTGGTCCGCCTGGCCGTGGCCGTAGTGCTCGAAGCGCTGGCGGTAGAAGTTGACCATCTGCTTGGTGTGGCTGATCGGCCAGAAGATGTTGTTGTGGAAGAAGCCGTCCCCGTAGAAGGCCGCCTGCTCGGCGATCTCGGGGGAGCGGATCGAGCCGTGCCAGACGAACGGCGGGACGCCGTCGAGCGGGCGCGGGGTGCTGGTGAAGCCCTGCAGCGGGGTGCGGAACTTGCCCTCCCAGTTCACGACGTCCTCGGTCCACAGCCGCCGCAGCAGCGCGTAGTTCTCGATCGCGAGCGGGATGCCCTGGCGGATGTCCTGGCCGAACCAGGGGTAGACCGGGCCGGTGTTGCCGCGGCCCATCATCAGGTCCATCCGGCCGTCGCTGATCACCTGGAGCATCGCGTACTCCTCGGCCAGGCGGACCGGGTCGTTGGTGGTGATCAGGGTGGTGGCGGTCGACAGCTGGATCTGCTTGGTCCGGGCCGCGAGGTACCCGAGCATCGTGGTCGGGGAGGAGGCGACGAACGGCGGGTTGTGGTGCTCACCGGTGGCGAAGACGTCCAGCCCCACCTCGTCGGCGTGCTCGGCGATCGCCAGGATGTTGCGGACCCGCTCGGTGTCGTCGGGCACCCGGCCGGTGTGGGGGTCAGGCGTGATGTCGCTGACCGTGAAGACTCCGAACTGCATGGCGTGCTCCTGGGGATCAAAGTCGATGCGTTTGCATGTACTTGCGCCCCAACCGTGCGGTCCGGGGATCTATTCCGAGCGAGTGGAGAACCGTCGCGTCACGAGGTACAGCACTAGCCCCACCGCCATGAGAACCCCGGCCAGCGCCCAGTGTCGAGCTTCCTGCTGCGTGAGAAGTCCGACACAGGTCGCGGCCGCCAGCACCGGGATCGGCGTCCACACCCGGAAGTGACCGCGCTCCACCCGATCCCGGCGCAGCACCAGCACCGCGACGTTCGTGCTCAGGAAGACGAACAGCAGCAGCAGCACCACGGTGGACGCCAGGTCCACCAGCGACCCGGTCGCCGCCAGGACCATCGCCACCCCGGTGGTCACCACGATCGCCACCCACGGGGTCTGCCGACCGGGCAGCACCCGGCCCAGCGCACGGGGCAGCAACCCTTCCTGCGCCATCCCGTAGGCGAGGCGACTGGCCATGATCATGGTCAGCAGCGCGCCGTTGGCTACCGCGATCAGCGCCACGACGGAGAACAGCCCGAGCGGCACCCCACCGGCGGCCTTCACCACCTCCAGCAGCGGACCGCTGGAGCCGGACAGCGTCTCCGGGGCCACCACGGCCGGTGCCACCACCCCCACCGCCAGGTAGACCACCCCGGCGGCGATCAGCGCGCCGAACAGCGCGCGGGGATACAGCCGACGCACGTCGGTGACCTCCTCTGCCAGATTCGCCGAGGTCTCGAAGCCGACGAAGGAGTAGAACGCGATCAGTGCCCCGCCCAGGGCTGCCATCCCCCAGGAGGTGTCGGCGGGCAGGTCGGTCAGCCGGGACAGGTCGCCCTCACCGCGGCCCAGCACGATCGCACCCAGCACCACCACCAGCACCAGCCCGCTCACCTCGACGACGGTCATCACCACGTTGGCCCGCAGCGACTCCTTGATCCCGCGTGCGTTCAGGGCGGCGATCAGCGCCAGGAACACCAGTGCGGCGGGCACCGGCGGAACGTCCCAGAATGTGCCGAGGTAGTCGCCGGCGAAGGCCAGGGACAGTCCGGCGGCGGAGGTGACCCCGGCCGCGAGCATGCAGAAGCCGACCAGGAACGACACCAGCGGACTGCCGAAGGCCCGCTGCGCGAACACCGCCGAGCCACCGGCCTTCGGGTACTTGGTCACCAGCTCGGCATAGGACGCCGCGGTGAGCAGCGCCATCAGCAGCGCCACGATCAGCGGCAGCCACACCGCCCCGCCGGCCTCGGCTGACAGCTCGCCGACCAGGGCGTACACCCCGGCCCCGAGCACGTCGCCGAGGATGAACAGGAACAACAGGGGGCCCGTGACGGCGCGGCGCAGCCCGGTGGAGGTCTCCGTGGTCATCCCGGCAGTATTCGAGTCGCACCGGTCCCTCGCACGGCGAGGGCGGCGGGATCGGGTCATCCTGGTGTCGGCACCTGAGAACCCGACCGCCGCGGCGGCCGATCACGCGTCCGGCACCGGCGCGTCGCACAGCTGAGGGGTGGGTGCGGCCACCCCGCACCCCGGGAGTGCCCCGCATGCTCCGCTGGACCACCCTGCTCCTCGCCTGCGCCCTGGCGCTGACCCCAGCCCCCGCCCCGGCCGCGCCGCCGCCGAGCTCCGGCTTCCTCCTGGGGGCACATGTCGACCAGGGCGGCGCGAACGGCGCCGCCGCGGCGGTGGACGCCTTCGAGGACACCCTCGACCGTCGCCTGGACCTGGTGCGGTGGTACTCCCGCTGGGACGACCCGCAGCCGCCCGGCCCGGTCAGCGCCTCCGTCGCCCGGGGTCGTACCCCGCTGCTGTCGATCTGGCCGATGCGCCGGGACGGCAGCCGGGTGTCCTGGGCGACCATCGCCTCCGGCGCCGTCGACGACCAGATCCGGGCGCAGGCCGCGGGGGTGGCGAGCCTCGGCGTCCCGGTCCATCTGGCCCTGCACCACGAGGCCGACATCGCCCGGGGCTGGGGGTCGCCGGCCGAGTTCCGTACCGCCTGGCGGCATTACGTCGAGGTGTTCCGGGCGGCCGGGGTGGGGGAGGTGCGCTGGACCTGGATCATGACACCGGGCAGCTTCGGCAGTGCGCAGACCACCGCCGGGGCGGACGCGTTCTATCCGGGTGACGACGTGGTGGACCGGGTCGGCCTGGACGCCTACAACTGGTACGGCTGCGCACCGGCGAAGCCGCCGACCTGGCGGTCGTTGGCGGCGGTGGTCGGTCCGTTCCGCAGCTGGGCCACCGCCCGGGGGAAGACGCCGCTGCTGGCGGAGTTCGGGTCGGTGCCGGATCCCGCCGACCCGAGTCGTCGGCCCACCTGGCTGCGCGATGCGGTGGACTGGCTGGCCGCGTGGCCGGAACTGGAGGCGGCGTCGCTCTTCGAGGGAGTCGGCACCTGCGACTGGCGGATCGGTGCTGACGCGCCCGCCCGTGCCGCCTTCGCCGAGGCGGTCCGGCAGCCCGGCGTGCGGGCTGCGCCCAGCGCCTGGGCCCGACTGACCAGCACGATCGGCCCGGCACCCCTGTCGGTGGGTCTCGATCCCACCCGCAGCACCGGCGACGGGTCGGCGGCGGGGACCGGGATCGCCGCCTGGCAGGTGGACTGGGGCGACGGCTCGGCGCCCAGTGTCGGGACCGGGCAGCCGACCGGCCTGCGGCACAGCTACCCGGCGGGGGACTGGACCCTCACCCTCACCGTGACCGACACCACCGGGCTGACGGCGGTCGACCGGCAGCGGGTGGTGTCCAGCCAGGCGGCGACGGTCACCGGATCGGAGACCGTGGCCGGTACCACCGCGACCCTGCGCGCCTGGGCCGATCCGCACGGCCTGGCCGGCACGATCACCCTGGCGTGGGGGCCGGAGGGTTCCGCCCCGATCGGCCGGGTGCAGTACGCGCTCGCGGCCACCGGCTATGCCCAGGCGTTCGCGCAGAACCTGACCGGTCTGCTGCCCGGCACCCGGTACGTCTGGACCGCCACCGCCACCACCTCGGCGGGCAGCAGCACGGTGACCCGGGTGCTGGACACCCCCGGCCCGCCGGTGGTGCGGGCGCTCCCGGCGACCGGGGTGGGGCGGACGGCGGCGACGGTGCCGTTGCGGGTGCATCCGCACGGTCTGGACACCCAGGTCTGGGTCGAATGGGGGCCGGGCTTCGGTCGGCGGACCGCCGCGCAGAGCTTCCCCGCGGCGAGTTGGGAGCGGGCGGGGACCGAGCAGCTGGTCGGCCTCGCGGCGGGCACCGAGTACCCGTTCCGGGTGGTCGCCGCCAATGCTGCGGGCACTGCCGTCGGGCCGCCGCAGAGCCTGAAAACGCTGCCCTGATCACCCGTCTGGGCTAGGTGAAACCGCCCACACCGGACATGTCAGGCGATCCGTGACGGAATTGTGACCTCGCGGCGACTCGTGCACATGACCAGGAGGGACAGGTCCGAATTGGAGAATCGTACAAGTCCAACTTGTCGGAATTGAGGGGTTTGCCGAGCCAGGCACCGGGCTGACAAGGCTGGCGTACACCCCGCCGCCATGGATCAAATGCGGGCACTGATCAATCCGTAGCGATCGATGTCGCTTCGCAGGGGGTACGGACATGGTGGGTGTGACGTCGTCGCGCGCCTGGAAGGCGCTTTCCGCGGCGGTAGCAATGGTGGTGGCCTTCGCGGTGGTGGTGATCGCACCCCAGTCCGCGCAGGCCGCGCCGGGTGACGCCAGCGCGAGCGGCGTGACGATCGGGTTGAACGCCAACCTGCTCGGTGTCCCGCTGGTCAACCTCTCCGGAACGGTGGGCAGCGCCGTCGCCCCGCCCGGCGGCGGCACCAGCAACACGGGCGTCCTGGACGTCGGCGCCGGGCTGGGTGCGGGCCTCGGGGTGACAGCGGGTGGCACCGTCACCACCATCTCCGCGACCCGGTCGGCGAGCCAGTCGTCGGCCACCGCCCAGATCGCCGGGGTGAACATCGGCGTCCTGGGCATCAACGCCGTGCAGACCGGCGCGGTCCAGGCCCAGGCGGTCTGCACCGCCGGTGGCACGCCGACCGCCACCGCCTCGGTGGCGAACCTGGTGCTGCTCGGCCAGGCGGTCACCCTGAACGCCACCACGCCGACCGTCAGCACCACCGCCGCCGTCAATGTCGCCGGACTGGTCGGTGCCCGCCTCGCCGCGACCGCACAGCAGGTCACCACCACCAGCGCGACCGGTGCCACCGCCACCGCCGTCCTGGTCAGCCTCACCCTGCAGACCAACACCATCGGCGTCCCGAGCACCATCAACCTGGGCACCATCCAGCTCGCCAGCGCCACCTGCACCTCGCCCGCCGCGGCGGCGAGCAGCCTCGCCCCGACCAGCGGCCCGACCCGTGGCGGCACCTCGGTGACCGTGACCGGCGCCGGACTGCAGAACACCACCGGCGTCACCTTCGGCGGCACCCCGGCGGCGTCCTTCACCGTCGCCGCGGACGGCACCACCGTCACCGCCGTCGCCCCGGCCTCCGAGACCGCCGGCGCCGTGCCGGTCACCCTGGTCCGCCCGACCGGCAACCTGACCCCCGGGAACTTCACCTACGTGGCCCCGACCGTCACCGCCGTCTCGCCACCGCAGGGCTCGACCGCCGGCGGCACCCAGGTCACCGTCACCGGCACCGGACTGCTCGGTGCCACCGGTGTCACCTTCGGCGGCACCGCCGGGACCCTGGTCGGCACCCCGACCGACACCTCGATCACGGTGGCCACCCCGGCGCACGCCGCCGGACCGGTCGCCGTCACCGCCGTCCTGCCCGGTCTGGACGGCACCCTCGCGGACGGCTTCACCTACGTGGTGCCCACCGCCCCGATCATCACCGGTTTCACCCCGACCCAGGGGGTGGCGGCCGGTGGCACCACCGTCACCGTCACCGGCAGCAACCTGGCTGCGGTGAACGCCGTGACCTTCGGCGGCACCCCGGGCACCATCGTCGGCACGCCCACCGCCACGTCGCTGACGGTGACCACCCCGGCGCACGCAGTCGGCCCGGTGGACGTCGTGCTCTCCGGCACCGGCGGCACCACCACCGCGCCGGGCCAGTACACCTACCTGGACGACGGATCGCAGGCCACCCTGACCGGGATCACCCCGGCCACCGTGCCGACCGCGGGCGGGACGAACCTCACGATCACCGGCACCGGGCTCACCGGGGCGACCGGGGTCACCGTGAACGGCGTCCCCGCCACCGTCGTGTCGGTCGCCGCGGACGGCGTGGTCGCCACCGCCCCGGTGTCCGAGACCGCCGGGCCCGCCGAGGTGCGGGTCCAGTTCCCGGCCGGTGAGCGTGCCGCCGGGACGGTCGACTACGTCGCACCCGCCCTGACCGCCGTCAGCCCCGGCACCGGCCCGTCTTCCGGCGGCACCACTCTCACCCTGACCGGAACCGGCCTGGCCACGGTCACCGAGGTCACCGTGGGCGGCACCCCGGCCACCATCGTCGGCACCCCGTCCGACACAGCGATCACCGTCACCGCACCGGCCCACGCGCCCGGTGCCGTCGACGTGGTCGCCGTGCTCCCCGGGGCCGACGCCACCGCGACCGACGCCTTCACCTACCTGGACGACGGCACCGGCGCGGTCGTCACCGCCGTCGTTCCGGCGACCAGCCCGACCTCCGGTGGCGGCACGCTGACCATCAGCGGCTCCGGGCTGGGCGCGGTGACCGACCTGACCATCGGCGGCGTCGCGGTCGCCGACCTGGACGTCGCGCCGGACGGCACCACCGTCACCGGCACCATCCCGGCCTCCGACACCGCGGGCAGCGCCGCGGTCGAGCTCACCTTCCCGGCCGGGACGGTGGACGCCGGTGCGCTGATCTACGTCGCCCCCGCCATCACCGCCGTCTCGCCGTCCCAGGGGCCCAACGAGGGCGGCACCGCCGTCACCCTGACCGGCACCGGCTTCACCGGCGCCACCGACCTGGTGCTGGGCGGCGACTCGCTCCCGTTCACCGTGGTCTCCGACACCGAGATCACCTTCACCACCCCGGCGCACCCGGCCGGCCTGGTGGACATCAGCGTCACCCTGCCCGGCCTGGACGCCACCGCTCCCGACAGCTTCGCCTTCCTGCTGGACGGGGTGGCGACGGTGGACGCGGTGACCCCGGACGAGGGCCCCACCTCCGGCGGCACCACTGTCACGATCACCGGCACCGCGCTGGAGTCGGTGACCGCCGTCGCCTTCGACGGCATCCCGGCGACCATCGTCGGCACTCCCACCGCCGGCAGCGTCACCGTGACCAGCCCGGCCCACCCGGCCCCCGGCCCAGTCACCCTGACGATCACCAACGAGAGCGGTGACTCGCTGCTTCCCGGCGGCTTCACCTACCTGGCCGACGGCACCGGCGTGACCGTCGGCTCGCTGACCCCGGCCGAGGTCCCGACCGCCGGGAACGTCACCGTCACGCTGGACGGCACCGGCTTCACCGGCGCCACCGGCATCACGGTCGGCGGCCAGCCCGCCACCGACGTGGTGGTCGCGGCCGACGGCACCAGCATCACCTTCACCGTCCCGGCCACCGAGACGGCCGGCGCGGCGCCCGTGGTGATCCAGTTCCCGCTCGGCGACGCACCGGCAGGCGAGCTCACCTACGTCGCGCCGAGCGTGGACACGATCGACCCCGCCGAGGGCCCCGTCTCCGGTGGCACCACGGTCACCCTCACCGGCACCGGACTGGAGCGGGCCACCGGGGTCACCTTCGCCGGGGCGGCCGCCACCGACCTGACAGTCGTCGGCCCGGGCGTGATCAGCGTGACCACCCCTGCGGGTGCAGCGGGCGCGGTGGACGTGGTGGTCGAGCTGCCCGGCGCGGACGCCACCCTCACCGACGGCTTCACCTACCTGGTCGACGGGTCGGACGCGGACGTCGCGGACGTCGACCCGGACACCCTGCCCACCGCCGGTGGCACGGTGACGATCACCGGCACCGGCCTGACCGGGGCCACCGAGGTCACGGTCGGCGGCATCGCGCTCACCGGCCTGACGGTCTCGGACACCGCCGTCAGCGGCACCCTCCCGGCGAGCGAGACGGCCGGTGCGCAGCCGGTGGTCATCGCCTTCCCGGCGGGCACCGTGGACGCGGGGACGATCACGCTCGTCGCCCCGGAGCTCACCACCGTCGCGCCGACCTTCGGGGTCAGCTCCGGCGGCAACACGCTCACCCTGTCCGGCACCGGTCTGTCCGGCGCCGAGACGGTCCTGGTCGGCGGCGAACCGGCCGCGATCCTGACCGCCACCGACACCGAGCTCACCGTCACCGCCCCGGCGCACGCGCCCGGCGTGGTGGACATCGTGGTCGAGTTCCCCGGTGCCGACGCCACGCTGCCGCTGTCGTACACCTACCTGGACGACGGCACCGGGGCCACCTTCACCGCCATCGCCCCGACCGAGGTGCCCACCGCCGGTGGCGTCACCGTCACCGTGACCGGCACCGGGCTGCAGAACGCCTTCGGGGTCACCGTGGCCGGTGTGCTGGCCGAGAACCCGGTGGTCGCTCCGGACGGGACGTCGGTGACCTTCGTGGTCCCCGCCACCGAGGTCGCCGGACCTGCCACCGTGAGCGTCTGGTTCCCGGCGGGGGCGCAGGTCGCCGGTCAGATCGCCTACGTCGCCCCGGCCGTCACCGCGGTCACCCCGGCCGAGGGCCCCACCTCCGGCGGCACCGAGGTCACGATCACCGGTTCCGGTCTCACCGGGCTCACCGACGTCCTGATCGGCGGCACCGCCGCGACGATCCTGGACAGCACCGACACCACGATCACCCTCACCACCCCGGCGCACATCGCGGGGACGGTGGACGTGACCGTGGTGCTGCCCGGCGCCGACGCGACGGCCGTCGAGGGCTTCACCTACCTGGAGGACGGCTCCGGGGTCGAGGTCACCGACGTCACCCCGACCACCAGCTCCACCGTGGGCGGCGGCACGCTGACCGTCACCGGCACCGGACTCGGTGCCGTCACCGGCGTCACCATCGGCGGTGTCGCGGCGGACGGTCTGGAGATCAACGGGGCGGGCACCGTCCTCACCGTCACCATCCCCGCCAGCGAGACCGCGGGCGGTGCGCCGATCGTGCTCGTCCTCCCGGCGGGCACCGAGGCGGCAGGCACGCTGACCTACCTCGCGCCGACCGCCACCACCGTCACCCCGGACCAGGGCCCGGTGGCCGGAGGCACCCCGGTGACCGTCACCGGCACCGGACTGGGCGCGGTGACCGAGGTGCAGGTCGACGGCGTCGCCGCCACCGACCTGGTCGCCACGGACACGACGGTCGGCTTCACCACCCCGGCGCACCCGGCCGGACCGGTGAGCATCGTGCTGATCCAGCCCGGACTCGACCTCACCCTGACCGACGCCTTCACCTACCTCACCGACGGCTCCGAGGCCGTGGTCACCGGGATCACCCCGGACACCGTGCCGCTGGGCGGCGGTGACACCGTGACGATCGCCGGCACCGGGCTGACCGGCGCCACCGGGGTCACCGTGGGTGGCGTGGCGGCGGCGGACGTGGTGGTCGCCGACGACGGCAGCTCGATCACCTTCACCGCCCCGCCGGGCACCGCACCGGGCACCGTCCCGGTCGTGATCGGCTATCCGGGTGGTGAGCTACCCGCCGGTGACCTCACCTACGCCGACGACGGGACGCTGTCGACGGTCACCGGCACCGATCCGGGCACCAGCCCGATCGCCGGGGGCGGCACGCTGACCATCACCGGCACCAACCTGGAAGGCGTCACCGCCGTCACCGTGGGCGGGACCACCGTCACCGACGTCACGGTGAGTGGCACCACGGTCACGCTCACCATCCCGGCCGGTGCCACCGCCGGTGACGTCCCGATCACGCTGGTCTTCCCGGCGGGGACGCTCCCCGCCGGCACCCTGACCTACATCGACGACGGTTCGATCGCCGACATCACCGGGATCACCCCGACCACCAGCAGCACGGTCGGCGGCGGCACCCTGACCATCACCGGCACCGGGCTCGGCGGCGCCACCGGCGTCACGATCGGTGGCATCGACGCCGACGACTTCACGGTGAACGGCGACGGCACCAGCATCACGGTCACCATCCCGGCCACCGAGGTCGCCGACCCGGTAGCCGTGCTGATCACCTTCCCGGCCGGGCAGGTGGACGCGGGCACGCTGACGTACGTCGCCCCCGAGGTGACCGGCATCGATCCGGCCCAGGGGCCGACCGGCGGTGACACCCTGGTCACGCTGACCGGCACCGGGCTCACCGGCGCCACCGGGGTCAGCTTCGGCGGCTCGGCCGGTCTCGACCTCACGGTGGTCTCCGACACCGAGCTCACCGTGCGCGCTCCGGCGCACGCGGCGGGGGTGGTGGACGTGGTGATCGCGTTCCCCGGCGCGGATGCGACCCTGCCCGACGGGTACGAGTACCTGGCCGACGGCACCGGGGTCGTGGTCGCGGGCATCACCCCGGGCGACTCCCCGGTCGCCGGTGGCGGCACCCTGACGATCACCGGCACCGGACTGGACGCCGTGACCGGCGTGACCATCGGCGACGTGGCCGTCGACGGGATCACCGTGAACGGTGACGGCACCGAGCTGACGCTGACCATCCCGGCCAGCGAGGTCGTCGGTCAGCTGCCGGTGGTGCTGACCACCCCGGCCGGTGACGTGCTCGCCGGTGGGCTGACCTACATCGGGTCCACCGCCACCGATCTGACCCCGACCCAGGGGCCGATCTCCGGCGGCACCGACGTCACCGTCACCGGCACCGATCTGGGCGCCGTGACCGCGGTCGAGGTGGACGGTCTTCCGGCCACCGGAGTGGTCGCCGCCGCCACCACGGTCACCTTCACCACCCCGGCGCACCCGGTCGGCACCGCCACCGTGGTGCTGATCCAGCCGGGGCTGGACCTGACCCTGACCGACGCCTTCACCTACCTGGACGACGGGTCGGGCGCCGCCGTCACCGGTCTGAGCCCGGATACCGTCCCGCTCGCGGGCGGCACCACGGTCACCCTGACCGGCACCGGCCTCGGCGCGGCGACCGGCGTCACGGTGGACGGTGTCCCCGCGGCGGACGTGGTGGTCGCACCGGACGGCAGCACGATCACCTTCACCGCCCCGCCCGGCAGCACGCCGAGCACCGCCACGGTCGAGGTCGTCTTCCCCGCGGGTGAGCTGCCCGCCGGTGACCTGACCTACGCCGACGACGGCTCGCAGGCCACCGTCGGCGATCTGCAACCGCCGACGGTCCCGCTGGACGGCGGCACCACGGTCACGATCACCGGCACCGGACTGGGCAACGCGACCGGCGTCACGGTCGGCGGGGTCCCCGCAGCGGACGTGGTGGTCGCACCGGACGGCAGCACGATCACCTTCACCGCGCCCCCGGGCACGGTGCCCGGCGACCAGCCGGTCGTGGTCCAGTTCCCGGCGGGCGAGCTCCCGGCCGGTGACCTGACCTACGCCGACGACGGGGCCGGGGCCACGGTCACCGGCATCGACCCGGAGACCGCCCCGCTGTCCGGCGGGACCACGGTCACCATCAGTGGCACCGGGCTGCAGAACGCCACCGGCGTCACGGTCGGCGGGGTCGCCGCCCAGGACGTGGTCGTCGCACCCGACGGCGCCACGATCACCTTCACCGTCCCGGCGGGCAGCACGCCGGGCGCGGCACCCGTGGTGATCGTCTTCCCGGCCGGTGAGGTGCCGGCCGGTGATCTCACCTACGAGGACGACGGCACCGAGGCGAGCGCCGGGGCGATCTCCCCGGCGATCGTGCCCACCCACGGCGGCGACGAGCTGCTGATCACCGGCACCGGTCTGCAGAACGTGACCGGTGTGCGGATCAACGGCATCGACGCCGACGACCTGGTCGTGGCGCAGGACGGCAGCTGGGTCACCGCGACCGTGCCGCCCTCCGAACTCGATGGCCCCGTGCCGGTGGAGCTGGTCTTCCCGGCCGGGACGATGACCGCCGGTCAGCTCGCCTACGAGCCGCCGTCGATCACGTCCCTCACCCCGCCCCAGGGACCGGACGAGGGAGGTACCCGGGTGACCATCGTCGGCGGGAACCTGGCCCGGGCCACCGAGGTGCTCTTCGATGGGGTCCCGGGCACGGATCTCCAGGTCGTCGAGCCGGAGGGTCCGGTCCTGTTCGCCGTGGCCTCCACCCTCGCCGTGACCGCACCGGAGCAGGACCCCGGGCTGGTCGACGTGACCGTGGTGCTGCCCGGCCAGGACGCGACCCTCGCCGACGGGTACGGCTACCTGGCGGACGACGGGCCGACCATCGACTCGATCACCCCGGCCGTCGGCCCGGCGATCGGTGGCACCGAGGTCACCCTGACCGGAACCGGTCTGGACTCGCTCACCTCGGTCACCTTCGACGGGCTGGCGGCGACGATCCTGTCCGCGGCCCCGGCGACCGCGGTGGTCTCCACCCCGGCCCACGACCCCGGCCCGGTGGACGTCGCCTTCACCAACACCGACGGCACCACGGCGCTGCCGGGGGCGTTCACCTACCTCGAGGAGACCAGCCCCGGTGGTGGTGAGGACCCGCTGACGGTGACCGGTTACACGCCGCGGGTCGGTCCGACCTCCGGCGGTCAGACGGTCACGATCACCGGCACCGGGTTCGTCGAGGGCCAGACCGTGGTCACCTTCGACGGGATCGGCGCGGCCGTGACGGTGCTGGACGCGGACACCCTGCTGGCCGTGACCCCGCCGCACCCGGTCGGGGTGGTCCCGCTGGTGGTCACCGTGGGTGCGCAGCAGTCGCCCGCGCTGACCTACGAGTACCGCGCCGATGTCACCCTGCCGGGTCCGCCGGTCGCGTCGGGGGTCGACCCGGGCACCGTCCCGGCCGGCGGCGGCGTCCCGGTGACGATCGGTGGCTCCGGATTCGTGCCGGGCCAGACCTCGGTGCAGATCTGCGGTCAGCTGATCCCGGCCGACCAGGTGACCGTGGCGCCCGACGGCAGCTCGCTGACCTTCGTCGCCCCGGCCTGTGCACCCGGTGCCCAGACCGCCATCGTGATCACGCCGGGCGGCACCACGGCGGTGACCCTGTTCTACGTCGCCGACGCCGTCTACACCGCGGCGCAGACCATGAACGGGCTCAACCCGTGGCGACTGGCGATCACCGGCGCCGACTCCGGCCAGGCACCCTGGGCCGCGCTGCTCCTGGTGATGGTCGGTGCCGGACTCCTGGTGACCCGCCAGGCGCTGGTGCGCCGCCGTCGGTCGGTGGTGCCGCGCCGCTGACCCACCGGGCCCCACCCCGCCACCACCCGGTGGGGCCCTCCTCGACCGCCGCCGCCCCGTTTCCGACCGCACCCGGGAACGGGGCGGCGGCTTGCCCTCAGTCCCCGCGCTCCTCCGCCGATGGGTGGGGTGACCGGGGAGGACCACACCGCATGACCGAGGGCATCACCGCCATCACGTCCAGGATCGCCGCCATCCAGGCCGATCTGTCGTCCTTGGGCACCCGATTCGGGTCCACCGCGACCAGCAGCAGCGGGGTGTCCTTCGCCCAGGCGCTCGCGGCCCAGACCGGGTCCCTGGCCACCAGCACGGATGCCGCCGCGGTGGCCGCCCCGAGCGCGGGACTGGGGGCTGTCGACACCACCCGGAACGCCGACGGCGTCCCCGCCGCCCTGGCCGCCTACGGCAACGGCAAGATCCCGGCCTCGGCCCTGCAACAGGTCGGCGACACCGGCCACCGGCTGTGGGCCCCCGCCGCCACGGCCCTCACCAGCCTGATCGCCGACGCGAAGGCGCAGGGCGTCACCATCGGGATCACCGACTCCTACCGGTCCTACGAGGCCCAGGTCGACGTCGCCGCCCGCAAGGGGCTGTACTCGGAGGGCGGTCTGGCAGCGGTGCCCGGCACCAGCCACCACGGCTGGGGCATGGCCGCCGACCTCAAGCTCGACGCGACCGCCCAGGCCTGGATGCGGGAGAACGGCGGACGCTACGGCTTCGTCGAGGACACGCCGCGCGAGCCCTGGCACTGGGCGTTCACGAACTGACCCACGGGTTCCCCCGACGACCCGGGGCGGTGCTGCCCGGCGCTCAGCCGTCGATCCGGCGCGAGCCCAGGTCCCACGGCTGGAACACCCGGTCCGTGCCGCCGTGCAACGCCGGTCCAGCCGGTTCCGCTGGGCGTTCCCCGGCCCCAGCGGCAGCCCGTTCGGCTGCCTCCCGTTCGGCTGCCTCCGCCGCCGCCAGCTCCGCCGCGTGCAGCAGTGCGGTGCGTCGCTGCCGCTCGATCCACATGGTCAGCAGGTCCAGCTGGTCCACCTCCAGGTGCACCGGCCGCCGCTGCGCCTCCCGGCGACGGCTGACCAGCCCCGCGTCCTCCAGCACGCGCAGATGCTTGGACACCGCCTGCGGGCTGATCCCATAGGGTGCCGCCAGCTCGCCCGCCGTGGCATCGCCGTGGGCCAGGCGCGCGACGATGTCCCGCCGGGTGGGGTCGGCGAGGGCTGAGAACACGGGTGTCAGGGCGTCCACGGCCCCGATCAGATCATTCGCGGTGACAGTTGGGCAACCGGAGGGTTGAGCAACCGGTCGGATCGGCGACACGCGGGCCGGTGTGGGCCACCGTGTCGGTGGTCGGTTCTACCGTCGAGGGCATGAGCGCACACGTCTGCACCTACTTCGACGACGGGGACGGCATCGAGCTGGTCTGCGTCTGTGGCACCCGCGCCGTGCTGATCCGGATGACCGACGGCGAGACCGAGCTGGTGGTCCTGGACGAGGACGCCCCGGCGCTGAGCAAGTCCGCCTGACCCGCACGTCCTCGGCGCGGGGGCCTTGCGGTTGAGCGGCCCCGCGCCGCCGACCCAGCAGGCCGCGTCGCGCGCAGGACGGTGACCGGGCGCGGTGCTACCCCGCGGGCGGTGCCGGGGTCCCGGTCGACAGCACCAGGCTGATCGTGGTCCCCGGCGGAGCCGCCCCGGAGGGGGACTGCTGGATCACGGTGCCGGCGGGCGCCGCATCGGGGGACGCCCCGGCGATCCGCGCCGGGAACCCGGCCCCGGCGAGTGCGGTGATCGCGGCGGTCTGGTTCTGCCCCACCACCGACGGCACCCCGACCTGCTGTCCGACCACCTGATCCGGGTTCGGCGCACCGAACGGCGGCACGCCCACCCCGGTGAGGGTGCGTTCCATGAACCGCTTCCAGGTCGGCACCGCCACCGACGATCCGAAGACGTTCCGGTAGGTCGCTCCGTTGATGGTGACCCGCTGCATCGGCACCATGCCCTCCGCGTGCCCCACCCAGACCGCGGTGGACCGCACCGGGGTGAACCCGACGAACCAGGTGTGCTCGTTCCGCGAGGTGGTGCCGGTCTTGCCCGCCGCGGTGAACGGGGGCGCCGTGGTGCTCGCGGTGCCGTTCCACACCCCGCTGAGCGCGAAGGCGACGGCATTGGCGATCGCCGGGTCCAGGGCCGGGTGGCAACCGGCGTCCGGGACCGGCAGCGGCTGACCGTTCGCGTCGGAGACCGCGAGGATCGCCACCGGGGTGCAGTACGTGCCACCCGAGGCGAAGGCGGCAAAGGCAGCGGCCATGGTCAACGGCGCCACCGAGTCGGAGCCGAGGACGTTGGCCGGCAGCACCTGGAACGGCCCGTCGCCGGAGGAGCCGCCCGCCCGGTGGATGCCGAGGGAGGTGGCGGTGTCGATGATCCCGCACAGGTTGATCTGCGAGGCCATCGCCAGGTACCCGGAGTTCACCGAACCGGAGGTGGCCTGCTGAACGGTCATCACCCCGCCCGACCGGGGGCCCTCGGCGTTGGAGAACCGGTACTCGGTCGACCCGTTCAACCCGGTGCAGGGCGCGGTGAACTCGCTGAACCGGTAGGAGAACCGCGTGCCGTCCACGGTCTGGCTCAGGTTGTGCCCCTCCTTCAGCCACTGGGTCAGGGTGAAGGGCTTGAAGGTCGATCCGGGCGGGAACCCGCTCCCACCGCCGTAGGCGAAGTCGGTGTTGTAGTTGACCGCGGTCTCGCGGTCGCCGTGTTCCTCGGTGTTGTTGTAGACCCGGTTCTGGGCCATCGAGGTGATCTTCCCGGTGCCGGGTTCCACGGTGACCAGGGCGGAGGCGACCCCGGACGCGTCGTCGACCGGGACCCCGTTCTTCACCTCCTCGTCGGCGATGGTCTGCTCACGCACGTCCAGGGTGGTGGTGATGGTCAGACCACCGCGGTACAGCCGGTCGATCCGCTCCTCCGGCGTCGCACCGAAGGTCTGGTCGTTGCGGATCACCTTGGTCACGTAGTCGCAGAAGTAGCCCGATCCGCGCACCGTCTGCTCGGCGGCCATGCAGCCGACCCGCGGTTCGCTGAGCACCAGGGTCTCCGGCAGCGGAGCCGCCAGGCCCATGTGCAGCTCCTGCCGGGTGATGTAGCCCTGGGCGTACATCAGGCGCAGCACCCGGTTACGGCGCTCCTGGCCGGCCTCCGGGTTCCGCGTGGGGTCGAAGGCGCTGGGGCTCTGGGTGATCCCGGCGATCGTGGCGGCCTGCACGTAGTTCAGCTCGGCGGCGGAGATGCTGAAGTACCGCTGGGCGGCCGCCTCCACGCCGTAGGTGTTCAGGCCGAACTGCGCGATGTTCAGGTACGACTCCAGGATCTCGTCCTTGGTCATCTCCTTCTCCAGGGCGATGGCGAGCTTCGCCTCCCGGAGTTTGCGCAGGTAGCCCTCCGGGCCGTCGGCCTCGCGTGCCTGGTCCACCGCCGCCAGGTCGCCGTCCCGCACCGCCGCCTCGATCAGCACGTTCTTGATGTACTGCTGGGTCAGGGTCGAGGCGCCCTCGGTGCGGCCCGGGTTGGTCAGGTTCCGCACGGCGGCGCGCAGCATGCCGGTCGGGTCGATGCCGCCGTGCTGGTAGAACCGCTTGTCCTCGGTGGCGATCACCGCGTTCTGCATCGGCTCGCTCACCGCCGCTAGCGGGACGACGATCCGGTTCTCCGCCCAGAACTCGGCCAGCTCGGTGGTGCCGTCCGAGGCGAGCATCACCGACTTCTCCGACAGCGGTTGGCGCTCCAGCTCGGTCGGCAGGTCCTCGAACGCCTGGACCGCCATGTCGGTGGTGCCGTCGGCCATCGCGACCGCCGGAGCCACCAGCCCGGCCGCCAGCACCCCGCCCACCGCCGACGTGACCAGCAGGGCGATCACGAGCCCGAACGCGGTGAAGACGGACATCCGTCGTCGGGACTGTCGCGGCGGTCTGACCATGGGACCACCGTAGGCGAGGACCTCACCCGGCAGCCGGACGCTCAGATCACGATTCCGTGGACATCCCCAGCGCGAACCAGACCACCTTGCCGCTGGGTCCGCGGTCAGTGACTCCCCAGTCGGCGCCGAAGCGGTCGAGCATGCCGATCCCGCGCCCGCCGACGTCCCCGGGGCCCGCGACGACCAGACTCGGCGGCAGGGGATCGTCGTCCTGCACCTCGACCACGACCCGGTCCGCCTCGATCCTGATCGCGATGCTCACCGCACCGGTCTCGGCATGGCGCACAGCATTGGTGACCAGCTCGCTGACCAGTAGCTCCACCGTGGCGACCAGATCGTCGGGTGCTCCCCGGTCGACCAGGAACCGGGCGGCCCACCGGCGCGCGGTGGGCACCGCCGACAGGCGGGACGGCACCGTCCACCGCTCGGCCCCGGTGTGCTCCATGACCCCTCCGTCGTCCCCTCCGCCCGGATGCGCCCGGACAGGCTAGCCGGGTCAGTCGGAGGTCGCAGCCACGGAGAAGTTGTGCCGGAACACGTCGCTCGGGTCGTAACGGCGCTTCAGCGCGCGCAACCGGGTCAGGGTCGGCTCCGGGAACACCTCGACCAGCCGTTCCGGTCGCCGGTCGGTCTCGAAGCTGGAGTAGATCCCGGAGAAGTGTCCGGCCATCGCGTCCCAGATCGCGTCCAGTCGGTGCCGACTCGGGCCGAAGGCGACGACCGAGAAGTTCGCCGACCGGTGGGCGTAGGCGGTCGCGTCCTCCGGCACATCCGCCACCGCTCCGCCGGCCGCTCGGATCTGGAAGAAGTAGGTGTGGCCGCTGCGCACCAGCGCCGCCGCGTCCCGCGCGAAGTCGGGGGTGAGGTGGTCGACCATCCCGGACCGGGTGACCGGCTCGCCCTCGCCCTGGTGCAGTTCGTCCGGAGCGACCACCACCGCGCTGTACGGCAGGAGCTGGACCTGCTGCTGCACGAGTGGTGCCAGCTGGGCGAAGGGTTGCAGACGGTCGATCACCACGTCCGGGTCGGTGCTGTCGACCATCGCCATCACCTGCGCGTAGATCCGGCCACCCTGCGGCCGGCCCATCAGCACGAACGGGGTGACGTCCCGGGGCGACGCCTCGACCAGGGCGCCGTAGTCCACCAGGAAGGTCTCCAGGTCGGTGGCGTCGAAGACCAGCTGGGCGAAGCCCACGTCGGTCACCGGGTCGGCGACGAACTCGAAGGAGGTCACGATGCCGAGGTTCGCTCCCGCGCCCCGGACGCCCCAGAACAGGTCGGGGTTCTCCTCCGCCGAGGCCCGCAGCACCGTGCCGTCGGCCAGCACGACCTCCGCCGCGCGCAGGTGGTCCAGCGTCAGCCCGTGCTCGCGCACCAGGAAGCCGATCCCGCCCGCGGTCGCCAGGCCGCCGACCCCGACCCCGCCCGAGTCCCCGGAGGTAATCGCCCAGCCGTGCGGTGCCAGCGCCCGGGCGACCTCGCCCCAGCGGGCGCCCGGCCCGACCCGTACCAGTCGCTGGTCGGTGTCCAGCACCTCGATCCGGTTCAGCCGCCCCAGGTCCAGCACGATGCCGCCGTCGTTGGTCGACCGGCCGCTGATCCCGTGCCCGCCGGAACGGATCGCCAACGGCACGTCCTGCGTCCGGGCCCAGGCCAGCGCGGCGACGACTCCGGCGGTGTCGGCGGGCCGCAGCACCAGCCCCGGGCTACCGCCCCGCATGTATCCGGAGCGGACGGTCGCATACGCGGCGTCGCCCGGCTCGACGGCATCGGCCGCCAGGTCGGCGGGCAGACCGTCGTAGTCGATCCCCGGCCGCCGGGCGGCCCGGACCGCGGCGCTGCGCGGGTGGTGGACCCGGGTCCCGGCGCGCTCCCGGCCCGCCGCGACCAGCTCGCGCACCCGGGGCGCCACGGTGGTCGCCCAGTCCGGGTCGTCGCCGTCCAGCAGGAGGGTCGACGCCCGGCCGGTGAGCACGAGCGCTGCCAAGTCCTCGGCCGACTGCTCCGGCGACACCGTGCGCAGGATCCCGATCTCGGCGGGGGAGCGCCCGGCCTCCGTGGCAGCTGCCGCCAGGGCGTCGGCGTCGTCGTCGCCCAGCGCCCACCACAGGTCGGCTTCACGCGCCGCCAGGGCCAGCGTGGCGGCCCCGGACCCGGCGGCAGTCTCGGCCACCGTCGCCGACCGGGTCCCGGTCCCGGTCGTGGGTCCCGTGGCCAGGATGCCCAGCACCGGGGTGTGCGCCGGTGCCGGTCCGCGCTGTGCCCCCTCGGCCCGGTGCCGCGTCCCGTCCAGGTACAGCGGGGTCCGGTCAGCGGTGGCCCACATCCCGCGCACCGCTGCCACCGCCTCGCCCAGCACCGTCGGGTCGTCCCCGGTCAGCACCAGGTCCACCCGACCACCGGCCAGGTGATCCAGGCTCGCCACCGCACGGGCGGTCACGGTCGCCGGTCGATCGATCCCGTCCACCGCCACCATCAGCCGGATGTCCGACGTCACCGCCGCCACCCAGGCCCCCACGGTCCACGGGTCGTCGCCCCCCGCCGCAGCGTCCTCACCCGCCCCGGCCGCCCCGGCAGCCCCGGCCGCCGCCGAAGTCGGCAGTTCCCGCCGCGGGGAGCCCGGCGGAGTGCCGACCTCGGGCGCGGAGTGCCGACCTCGGTCGGCCGCCGCACCGGGTTCGCACGGGCGGGGTTCGTGCGGGGTGGCGACCTCGGCGCGGATGGCGACCAGGTCGAGTCGGTCCCGTTCGGCGGCGAGTGCCCGCGCACCCGGGTCGGTCGCCACATCGGCCGACAGCAGCACGCCCAGCCGCAGCGGCAGCCCGAGGTCGCTCACCGCTCCGCCTCGACCAGCTCGCGCACGGCGGGGGCGATGTCCTGCCCGACGACGTCGATCAGCGTCGGATCATCGGTCGCGACCACGAATCCGCTGATCCCGTACTGCAGCGCCAGCACGGCGAGCTGCTCCACCCACTGCTCCGGCGGTCCGACCAACAGCCGGTCGCTCACCTGCCCGGTGAGCTGCCCGCTCAGGTTCAGCAATCGGCGCACCGCGGTCACCGGGCGACCGGCGGCCTGCGCGGCGTCGTCGATCCGTCGGTTGCCCTCGGTGAGATCGGCCAGGCTGGTGAGGTAACCCATCGAGGGCAGCCACCCGTCACCCATCGTGCCGGTGAGTCGCAGCATGCGTGGCTTGTAGGCGCCGATCCAGAGCGGGATCGGGTGCGCGGGCGCCGGGCCGCGCTTCGCGCCGCTGATCGGGTAGTGCTCGCCGGGCAGATCGAGTCGACCGGTCGCCTCGACGTCCCACAGCGCCCGGATCACGGTGATCGCCTCGGCCAGGGCGTCCACGCCCTGTCCCGGGGTGCGACGCGGGCCGCCCATCGCCGCGATGGCGTCCCAGAAGCCTCCGGCTCCGATGCCGAGATCCACCCGGCCACCGGTGAGCCGGTCCAGGCTCGCCGCCGACCGGGCCAGCACGGCGGGCGGGCGCAGCGGCAGGTTCGCGACATTCGGTGCGATCCGGATCCGGGAGGTCACCGCGCCGACCCAGCTGAGCAGGGTCCAGGTGTCCAGGAACGTGGGCTGGTACGGGTGGTCCTGGAAGGTGACCAGGTCCAGTCCCGCCTGTTCGGCCTGCTGCGCCAGGGCGACCACCCGCTCGGGTGCGGAAGCGGTCGGCGTCAGGAAGGTGCCGAACAGCAGGTCGTGTCCGTAGTCGGTCATGGTCTCCCCAGGTAGGCGGTTCGGCAGATCATATGCAGTACAGATGATTGGCTCAACCGCGGCATACTGCCTACGATTCCGGGATGGACCCGCAGACCTCCGACCGGCGCACCGATCTCGGCTGGTCCCTCGGGGTGCTGCTGCGCGGGTACCAGGTGGCACTGGGTTCGGCCCTGGACAGCCTCCCGCACGGGTTCCGTGGCTTCCAGGTGTTGCACGCCGTCTCCACCGGACAGCACCCGAGTCAGCTGGCGCTGGCCGCCGACCTCGGCATCGACCGCACCGTGATGACCTACCTGATCGACGATCTGGTCGAGCACGGCCTGGTGGAACGGCGCTTCAACCCGCAGGACCGTCGGCAGCGGCTGGTGGTGCTCACCGACGCGGGTGCGCGACGCCTGGCCGAGTGCGAGGCGGTGGTCGGCGGCGCCGAGGACCACGCGCTGGCCGGACTGGACCCGCAGGAGCGCGCCCAGCTGTGCGGCCTGCTGCGTCGGGCTGCTCAGGGTGCCCGTGACCTGGGGACCGACCGGGATGCGTGCCGGGTCGTGGACGAGGCGATCGCGAGCCTCGGCTGACGCGAGGGGCGGAGGCGTCCGGCGGCCGCGAGCCGGTCCGGTGCGTGTTACGCGGTACGGGTCGCGCGCAGCGGCACCAGCACGATGTCCAGGTCGGCCAGCAGCTCCACCAGGCCGTCGGAGAGCCCGCCGCCGTGATCCACGTAGCGCTCCACCTCGCGCAGCGCCTCCTCGGTCTGCCCGGCGAGCAGCGCCGCCTCGGACTGCCCCGCCTCCGCCGCCGCGCGGGCGACCCGGTGCCGTTCGGTCAGCGAGTCGCGCACCGCGGCCGCCTGCTTGGCGGTCACCGGAAACACGATCGGGATCGGCCCGGTCGGAGTGTCGGTCGCCCGCAGCCCGCCGACGGCGCGTCGACGGTCGGGCGTGTGCTGGGCGGGCACGTGGTGCTGCGGACGGGACGACTGCTGCGACATCTCTTCCCCTGATCGAGATCGCCGGGTCCGATCCACGCGGCGCGCGGCGGTGGCACGAGGCTATGCCCGGGGAGTGACATCCCGGGGTATTCCCAGGTCGAGTTGAGTGGCGGCGGGTCCGGAACTGAGTGGTGGAGAACGACGAAGCCCCGGACCACTGAGTGATCCGGGGCTTCGATGGTGGCTCCGACCGGCGTCGATCCGGTGACCTTTCGATTTTCAGTCGAACGCTCTACCAACTGAGCTACAGAGCCTTGAACGACGACGCCGGTCGTTACTAGAACGACCGGCGAGTGCCGAGCGACCCCGACGGGACTTGAACCCGCGACCTCCGCCGTGACAGGGCGGCGCGCTAACCAACTGCGCTACGGGGCCTCGTGGTGAGACCTTCTTGCTGACCAACAGTATTCCACATGCACACGCCGTACCCCCAACGGGATTCGAACCCGTGCTACCGCCGTGAAAGGGCGGGGTCCTAGGCCGCTAGACGATGGGGGCGGGAGTCCGCCCCTGACGTCGAGGCGTCTTCAGACCGAGATGAACCTTACGGGGTCGGAGCCCGAACTCCAAAATCGGCCACACTGGGCGGGTGGTGGACATGTCGCGCGAGGAGTTCGAACAGGCGGTCGGCGACGGCCTGGACCTGGTTCCAGAGCAGCTCGCTGCCCAGATGGACAACGTGGTGGTCCTGGTCGAGGACGACGCGCCCGCCGACGAGCCGGAGCTGCTCGGGCTGTACGAGGGCACCCCGCTGACCGAGCGCGACGGGTTCTGGGCCGCCGGCTCGCTGCCCGACCGGATCACGATCTTCCGCAACCCGACCCTGGCGATCTGCGACACCCGCGAGGAGGTGGTGGCGGAAGTCGCCATCACCGTCGTGCACGAGATCGCGCACCACTTCGGGATCGACGACCAGCGCCTGCACGAGCTCGGCTGGTCGTAGCCTCGGTGCCATGACAGCTCGCACCCGCCTCGGCGTCGTCATCCTGCCCCAGCAACGCTGGTCGGAGTCCCGCGCCCAGTGGCTGCGCGCCGAGGAGTACGGCTTCGACCACGCCTGGACCTACGACCACCTGGCCTGGCGGTCACTGGCCGACCAGCCCTGGTTCGCCACGGTGCCCCTGCTGGCCGCGGCCGCCGCGGTGACCGAGCGGATCCAGCTCGGTACCTGGGTCGCCTCGCCGAACTTCCGGCACCCGGTGCCGTTCGCCAAGGACGTGATGGGCCTGGACGACATCTCCGGCGGGCGGTTCCTGCTCGGGCTGGGGGCCGGGGGTGAGGGCTACGACGCCTCCGTCCTGGGCCCGGCGCCGACCCGGGGTGAGCGCACCCGCCGGTTCGAGGAGTTCGTGCCGCTGCTCGACGCGCTGCTCACCCAGCCGGTCACCGACCACGAGGGCGAGTTCTACACCGCGCACCAGGCCCGGATGATCCCCGGCACCCTGGCCGATCCCCGGACCCCGTTCATCGTGGCCGCCAACGGCCCGCGGGCGATGGCGGTGGCAGCGCGCCACGGCCAGGGGTGGGCCACCTACGGTCCGTCCTTCGCGCCGGGGGAGCCGGGTGACCAGGAGGCGTGGTGGACCGGCCTGGCGGCGTTGGTCGAGCGGATGCGCGAGGTCGCCGAGCCGATCGGTCCGGTGCCCCCGATGTACCTGAACATGGATGGCGCCCCGCGCTACTCCCTGGAGTCGGCCGACCTGCTGGTGGAGGGGGTCGAACGGGCGGCGGGCCTCGGTTTCAGCGACGTGGTGATCCACTGGCCGCGGGAGTCCGGCATCTACGCCGGGTCGGAGGACGTGATGGCGGAGGCGTTGAGCCGCCTGGCTTAGGTGTCCGGGCAGCCCGAGGACCGCCTCCGGGACTCGGTGGTCCCGCGCTCGCCGAGTCGCGCCACAGGTCGGCCGTGCTCTGCCCGCCGGCACTCGTCCCTGCGTGGAAGCACGGTGGCCGCTCGGGGCTTCTGCCGCTGCCCGGCGCCCGGCCGCAGGGTCGCTCCCTAGCGTCGCCTGCGATGGCGCGCCGCAGCGTCGTCGTCCCTCCGACGATAGGTAGGCACCCCGTGCGCACTCACCTCAACCCTCGTTCCACCTTCTGTACCGTGACCGCCGCGGTGGTCGGCGGTGCGATGGTGGTCGGGATGACACTGCCCGCCTGGGCCGTGCCCACCCCGAGCTCCGGTCCGACCGCCGGCGGCACCACCGTCACCGATACCATCCCGGCCGGTGTCACGCTGTCGAACGTCTCCGGCGGTGCCGCGTTCAGCGTGGCGATGGGCTCGGACGGCAACGTCTACGCCTGGGGCAACAACGACTACGGCCAGCTGGGCGACGGGACCACGAGCCCTGCCGCCGCCCCGGTCCGGATGCAACTCCCCGCCGGGGTGACCGTCACCGACCTGGTGGCCGGGTCGGCGAACTTCGGTGTGCGTACCGCGGACGGATCGGTCTACCTGACCGGACGCGGGGACGACGGGATGCTCGGCAACGGCGACACCGCGTCGTCCGCGCTGCCGGTCCTGCTCCAGGCTCCGGACGGCATCACGTTCAGCCAGGTCCAGCTCGGGGAGTACTCCGGTGCGGGCCTCGGCTCGGACGGTCGGCTCTACCCCTGGGGCAACGGCGACGACGGACAGCTCGGCATCGGTGAGAACTTCGAGGACCCGATCATGTTCTCCCTGGTGCCGGTCGAGGTGCCGCTGCCCGCCGGGGTCACGGTCGCGGACTACTCGGTCGGCGCCGACTTCGTGATCGCCATCGGCTCGGACGGGGTGACCTACGCGGGGGGCCACGGCAACTACGGTCAGCTCGGTGACGGACTCACCTCCTCCGCGTTCGACCCTCAGGTCGTCACGCCCCCAGCCGGGGTGCGCTACACCGCGGTGCATGCCAGCGGGATGTCGGTGGTGGCGACTGGCTCCGACGGTGCCACCTACGCCTGGGGCACCTCGATGTACGGGCAGGCGGGCAACGGTTCGGAGGAGAACCGGGTGCTGTCGCCGGTTCGGGTGACGCAGCCCGCCGGGGTGAGCTTCACCTCGATCACCCCGGCGAACTACCACTTCATGGCCGTCGGTTCGGACGGTGCCACCTACGCCTGGGGCATGGATGCCTGGCACCAGTTGGGGGTGGGCGGCACGGAGATGTTCCAGACCGTCCCGACCCGGGTCACGATCGCCGATCTGACCGTGGACTCGGTTTCCTTCGGTGCGGCGACGGGCACCGATCTGGCGGTCACCGGGGACGAGTGGAACGCGATCACTCCGGCGCACGCCTGCGGGGCGGTGGATGTGAGCGTGGTGTACACCCAGCTCGGTCGGACCAGCACCGACGTGACGACCGACGGCTTCACCTTCGGGTCGGCACCGGCGGTCACCCAGCAGCCCACCTCCGTCGCGCTGGCCGAGGGGGAGAGCACGGTGACCCTGACGGCTGCCGCCTCCGGTGACGAGGCACCGACCGTGCAGTGGCAGCAGCGGGCCGGCGGTGGCGAGTGGGCCGACATCGACGGGGCCACCTCCGGGACGCTGACCACCACGGTCGCGGCCGACACCGACTTCCGGGCGGCGTTCAGCAACTGCCTCGGCACGGTGGAGAGCCAGGTGGCCTCGGTGACCCCGTATGTGGCACGGGAGCCGGTGGCGCCGAGCGACCCGACCACTCCTGCCGCCCCTGCTGCTCCGGCCGCACCGAGTGACGGCACCATCCCGACGGTGACCGACCCGGTGGCGATCAGCGGTACCCTCCCTGCCCCGTCTTACACCGGCATCCTCGCTCGCACCGGTGTGGTCGTCGGCAGCGTGGCGGCGCTCGCGGCGGCCCTGATCGGGGGCGGCGCGATCCTGACCGCGCTGCGGCGTCGGCGGTCGACCGAGCACTGACCGAGCAGCGCGAAGGCCCGTCCCGGCACGGCCGGGGCGGGCCTTCGCGGTGTCTCAGCGCGCCTGGCGTGCCCGCCAGGCGCTGGTGACCATCTCGGTCAGGCTGTGCCGCATCCGCCAGTCCAGGTCGCGGGCGGCCGCCTCGCCAGAGGCCACGATCCGTGCCGGGTCGCCCGGCCGACGAGGGGCGACCTCCGGGGTGAAGTCGATCCCGGTGCCCTCGGCCATCGCGGTCATGATCTCCCGCACCGACACCCCGTCCCCGGAGCCCAGGTTGTAGACCGGCAGCAGCTCACGGCCCTCGGTGAGGGCCTGGGCGGCGGCCACGTGCGAGGTCGCGAGATCGGCCACGTGCACGTAGTCCCGGACGCAGGTGCCGTCCGGGGTGGCGTAGTCGTCGCCGTTGATCCGCGGGGTGCGACCCTCGGCCAACGCGTCCAGCACCAGCGGGAACAGGTTGTGCGGGCTGGTGTCGGCGAGGTCGGGGCTGCCGGAGCCGACCACGTTGAAGTACCGCAGCGAGGTGTGGTGCAGCGCTGTCGGCTCGGTGGCCTTGGCCTGGTCGCGCAGCAGCCATTCGCCGATCAGCTTGGACTCACCGTAGGGCGACTCGGGGGCGGTGGCGGTGTCCTCGGTGACCAGATCGACGTCGGGGGTGCCGTACACCGCCGCGGAAGAGGAGAAGACGATCCGGGAGACCTCGGCCTCCGCCATCGCCGCCAGCAGGTGGGCGGTGCCGGTGACGTTCTGTTCGTAGGTGTGCAGCGGCCGCTGCACGCTGACCCCGGCGTACTTGAACCCGGCCAGGTGGACGACCCCGGTGACCCGGTGCTCGCGCAGGGCGTCGGTGACCAGCGCCGTGTCCAGGATCGAGCCGCGGACGAAGGGCACGCCCTGCGGCACGAACTCGGCGTGGCCGGATGACAGGTCGTCCAGCACCACGACCGGGATCCCCACCTCCTGGAAGGCCCGCACCACATGTGATCCGATGTACCCGGCTCCGCCTGTCACCATCCACGTCATAGCGGCAGCCTAGCGCGCCGCATGGTCGATTGTGTGTGGATGTGTGACTTTTTGTTCGATGGCGATTCGGCTTCGGAAATGCCCGCCGGTGAGGGACAGTGCCTGCACCCGGTTGAACTGGCGGGACGGCTGGTGCTCAGTACGCTGACCATCAGCCGCGAATCGCAGGAGGGCCACCATGCACCGCACCGAGACGCCGCCGGTGGGTCTGCGCGTCGCGGCCCCGGCGGTCGGCTTCGACGACCGGGTCGAGGCAGGACTGGACCAGGTCCGGATCGCCCTCGACGCAGAGATCGACGACCGGCGCGCCCGCGCGCGTGAGCTCGCCCCGGTGCACGCGGCCCTGTGGCGTGCCGTCGGTGACCAGATCGGTGGCCGACTGATGCGGCCCCGGCTGACCGTCGCCGCCTACCTCGGCCTCGGCGGCACCCAGGACGCGGCCGTCGCCCCGGTCGCCGCCGCCCAGGAGCTGCTGCACACCGCGATGCTGGTGCACGACGACCTGCTGGACCACGATGAGACCCGCCGCGGCCGACCGAATGTCACCGGCACCGCCCGGCACCGCCTGACCAGTGCCGGGATCACCGGCCGCGCCGCCGACGACCAGGTGCTCGCCGCCGGGGTGCTCGGCGGGGATGTCGCGCTCGCCGCCGCCTTCGGGCTGGTCGCCGCCGCGCCGGTCGCGCCGGAGATCGCCCTGCGGGTGCTGCGCACCATGACCGAGTCGGTGGACACCACCGTCGCCGGCGAGCTGCTGGACGTCACCGGCGCGCTGTCCGGTCCGGCCGAGGTCGACGCGCTGCGGGTGGCGGAGCTGAAGACCGCCGTCTACTCCTGCTGCGCTCCGCTCACCGTCGGTGCCCAGCTCGCCGGGGCCGACGACGGTGTGCTCGGGGTGCTCGACCTCTACGGCACCGCCTTCGGAGTGGCCTTCCAGCTGCTGGACGACGAGCTCGGTGTCTTCGGTGACCCGGCGCTGACCGGCAAGTCGGCGCTGAGCGACCTGCGCGAGGGCAAGCGGACCGAGCTGATGCGCCTCACCTGCCTCCGGGCCGACGCCGCCGGTCGTCGGGTGCTGGACCGGCACCTGGGCCGGGCGGACCTGGACGAGGCGGGTGCCGCCGAGCTGCGCACGGTGATCCGGGACAGCGGTGCGCTGGACCAGGCACGCGACGTGCGGATCGCCGCCGTCGAGCGTGCCCGGGCCGCGGTCCGGGACGGTCTGCCCGGCGAGCTGGCCGACTATCTGACCGGTCTGACCCGGATGCTGGCCGCGTGAGCGCTGACGACTCGGCCCGAGCGCACGCGCTGGCGCTCTACCACCGCACGGCCGCCCGGACCTGCCACGACGTCCTCGCCGGGTACTCCACCTCCTTCGGGCTCGGCACCCGGGTGCTCCCGATCCGGCAGCGGCGCGACATCGAGGCGGTGTACGCCCTGGTCCGGATCGCCGACGAGGTGGTCGACACCCGTGGGGGCACCGACGCCGCCGAGGCGCTGGACGAGCTGGAAGCCCAGGTCGCCCGTGCGTTGGTCACCGGATGGTCGACGAACCTGGTGGTGCACGCCTTCGTCCGCACCGCGCGCAGGGTCGGGATCGGAGCGGCGGAGATCGACCCGTTCTTCGCCTCGATGCGCGCCGACCTGACGGTGACCGTGCACGACGAGGAGTCCTACCGGCGCTACATCTACGGCTCGGCCGAGGTGGTCGGGCTGATGTGCCTGGCGGTCTTCCTCAATGCCGACCGACGACCCGGCGACCCGATCCGGCAGGCGGACCCCGCCACGGTCGAGGGTGCCCAGGCGCTGGGGGCCGCGTTCCAGAAGGTGAACTTCCTGCGCGACCTGGCCGCCGACACCGGTGAGCTGGGCCGCCGCTACTTCCCCGGGGTGGGGGAGCGCGGGCCGGACGACCGGCAGTACGCGGCGATCCTGGCCGAGATCGGTGCCGACGTGGACCGGGCGCGTCAGTCGCTGCCCGCGTTGCCCGCCCGCGCCCGGGCAGCGGTGGCGGTGACCCTGGGCCTGTACGACCAACTGTTGACCCAACTGGCGCAGCTGCCGCCGGAACGGGTGCTGGAACGCCGGGTGCGTGTGAGCACCCCGCGCAAACTGATCGTGCTCGGCCGCACTCTGGCCGACGAACTGCGGGGAGGTGTCCGGTGAGCGGGCGGGTGATCGTGGTCGGCGGCGGGATCGGTGGACTGGCCACGGCCGCTCTGCTGGCCCGCGGTGGTGCCGAGGTGACGTTGCTGGAGCGGCACGACCGGGTCGGAGGTCGCGCCGGGACGCTGGAGCTGCACGGCTTCCGCTTCGACACCGGGCCGTCCTGGTACTTCATGCCGGAGGTCTTCGACCACTTCTTCGCGCTCTTCGGTGAGTCGACCGCCGATCACCTCGATCTGGTGCGCCTGGACCCCGCCTACCGGCTGTTCCCCGAGGGACGACCGCCGGTGGAGCTGCCCGCCGACCCGGAGGAGGTCTGGGCGGTCTTCGAGTCCTTGGAGCCGGGTGCCGGGGCGAAGGTGCGCGCGTACGCCGCCGAGTCGTCGGACGCCTACCGGACGGCGCTGGACCACTTCCTCTACACCACCTTCGCCCGCCCGGACCGTGCGCTGTCCGCCGACGTGCTCCGCCGCTCCGGCACTCTGGCGACCCTGCTCACCCAGAGCCTGGCGCAGAAGATCGCGCACACCACCGACCACCCGGTGATCCGGCAGATGCTCGGGTACCACGCGGTCTTCCTGGGCAGCTCGCCGTACCGGGTGCCCGCGTTGTACTCGCTGATGAGCCACCTGGACCTCACCGACGGCGTGCTTTACCCGCGCGGCGGGATGTACCGCCTCATCGAGGCGATCGAGCGGATCGCCCGGTCCCAGGGGGTGGAGATCCGCACCGGCGCCGACGTGGTCGGGATCGACGTCGACCCTGCGTCCCGCTCGCTGCGCCACCCCCGCCGCAGCGGGGTCGCCACCGGGGTGCGGCTGGCATCGGGCGAGGTGCTGTCCGCCGACCTGGTGGTCTCCGGCGCCGACGTCTTCCACACCGAGACCGAGCTGCTCCCCGCCGAGCACCGCAGCCGCCCCGAACCGTGGTGGGAGGACCGAGGACCGGGCATCTCCGCCCTGCTGATCATGGCCGGGGTGCGCGGACCACTGCCTGAACTCGCCCACCACTCGCTGTTCTTCACCCAGGACTGGCCGGGCAACTTCGACGCGATCCTCGGCGACCAGCTGCAGGTGCCGGAACCTGCCTCGCTGTACGTCTCCCGGGTCACCGCCACCGACCCGACCGCCGCCCCGGCCGGTCACGAGAACCTGTTCGTCCTGGTGCCCTTCCCGGCCGACCCCACCCTCACCGACCTGGACGGGTACGCCGACCGGTTCCTCGACCAGATCGGCGACTGGGCCGGGATCGACGGCCTGCGCTCGCGGGTGGTCACCCGGCGCGTGGTCGGACCGGCCGACTTCGCCCGGGACTTCTCCGCCTGGCGGGGCACCGCGCTCGGCATGGAGCACACCCTGGCGCAGAGCGCGATGTTCCGGCCCGGCAACCTGTCGGCCACGGTGCCGAACCTGCTCTACACCGGCGCCGGCACCATCCCCGGTGTCGGGCTGCCCATGTGCCTGATCAGCGCCGAACTCATCGCCAAGCGGATGCTCGGCGAGACCTCCGCCTCCCCGCTGCCGACGCCGCTGCGCCCCGGATACCTGGACGCCGCCCGCCCGCGGGGTGCGTGGTCGTGGACCTGACCGGACTGGCGTACCTCGGCGCGCTCGCGCTGTCCCTGACCGGGCTGGCGATCATCGACCGGCGGTGGCGGCTGGCGTTCTGGGCCGCCCCGAAGCGGGCCGCGCTGTGCCTGGTGATCGGCGTGGTCGGCTTCCTGCTCTGGGACGTGGCCGGTCTGCTGCTCGGCATCTTCACCCGGGGGGAGAGCCCGCACATGACCGGGCTGCTGCTCGCCCCCGACCTCCCGGTCGAGGAAGCCGTCTTCTTGACCCTGCTCTGCTACGTCGCGCTGCTCGCCTGGCGTGGCCTGGACCGGTGGCAGGCGGCACGTCGATGACCAATATCGTGCTGAACCTGATCGTGCTGGCCGTGCTGGCGGCGGTGTGCTGGCGGGTGCTGCGCCGGCTGCGGCCCGGCCCGCTGGTCAGCACCACGGCGATCCTGTGCGTGCTGACCATGGTCTTCGACACCCTGATGATCGCCGCCGACCTGTACGTCTTCGATCCCGACAAGATCCTGGGCGTGTACCTCTGGGGCGCCCCGCTGGAGGACTTCGCCTACGCCGTCGCCGCCTGCCTGGCGATGCCGACCCTGTGGACTCTGCTGGAATCCCGCGACCGCCGGAAGGAGAGCACACGATGAGGGATGTGCTCGCCGCGTCGCGACCGTTCTCCTGGATCAACACCGCCTACCCCTTCGCCGCCGGGTACCTGATGGCCACCGGGGGCCGGATCGACGCCGCCCTGATCGTGGGCACCCTGTTCTTCCTGATCCCGTACAACCTGCTGATGTACGGCGTGAACGACGTCTTCGACTACGCCTCCGACCTGGCGAACCCGCGCAAGGGCGGCATCGAGGGGGCGCTGGCCGACCAGCGATCGCACCCCCGGATCCTCCGGGCCGCGGGGGTGAGCACCCTGCCCTTCGTGATCGCGCTGCTGCTGCTCGGCTCGGTCGCCGCCGGGCTGGTGCTCGCACTGGTGGTCTTCCTGGTGGTCGCCTACTCCGCCCCGGTGCTCCGGTTCAAGGAGCGGCCGATCCTGGACTCGGCGACCTCCGCGATGCACTTCGTCGGACCGCTGCTCTACGCCCTGGTCCTGGTCGACGCCCCGCTGACCGCCCGGACCACCTGGCCGGTGCTGGTGGCCTTCGTGCTGTGGGGGATGAGCTCGCACGCCTTCGGTGCGGTGCAGGACGTGCGCGCCGACCGGGCCGGAGGCATCGGTTCCGTCGCCACCGTGCTCGGCGCGCACCCGACCGTGGTCGCCGCCACCGTCGGGTACGTCCTGTCCGCCGCGACGCTGGCCGTGCTGCCATGGCCCGGCTGGCTCGCCGCCCTGCTGCCGCTGCCCTATGCGCTCAGCACCGCCCGGTTCTGGCGGGTCACCGACGACGACTGCGAACGGGCGAACGCGGGCTGGAAGACCTTCCTCTGGCTCAACCTGGTCACCGGCTTCCTGGTCACCATGCTCCTGATCGCCCTCGCCCTGACCTGACCCTCGCCTGAGCCTGGCCCGCGCCTGACCCCGGCCCGCGCCTGAGCCTGACCTGCGCCTGACCCGCGCCTGACCCCGGCCCGCGCCCGACCCGCGCCTGAGCCCGGCCCGCGCCTCGCCCGCGCCCGGCCACCCCGGCGTCGAGATGACGGAAATCGTCGCTGCGCGGCCGGTTTTGCGTCGATTTCCGTAGTCTCGACGACCCGAGCGGGCGTGCGCGTGCGGGCGAGGGTGCGCGAGGGCGAGAGCGGGCGAGCGGGCGAGCGCGGGCGAGGGTGCGGGGCCGGGTCAGAGCGGGTCGTCCAGCTCGGGCAGGTCGGCGGCCGGGTCGAAGGCGGGTGCGTGCAGCAGGGTCACGGTCGCCCAGCCCCGGGCGAGCAGCCCGGCGTCGGTGTCCGGCTCCTGGGTGGCGGAGTTCTCCTGGTAGGTCAGCATCAGATTCCCGTGTTCGACCTCGCGGATCCGCGCCTGGACAGCGCCGAAGGACGCCAGCGGTGCCTTGCGCAGTCCGCGCACCCGGTCCGCGGGCAGGTCGGGGACGTTGAGGTTCACCACGTGGTCCGGCTTGCGCTCCCGGCTCAGCAGCCAGCGCAGCACGTGCTCGGTGTAGAGCTCGGCGGTGGCCCAGTGCTGGGGACGCGCGTCGGCGATCGACACCGCCAGTCCGCGGATGCCGTGGGTGTTGGCGGACAGGGCCGCGCCGACCGTGCCGGAGTGCAGCACGGCGTGACCGGTGTTCGCGCCCCGGTTCACCCCGGAGAGCACGAAGTCCGGCTTGGGTCCGAACCCACCGTGTGCGGCCACGAAGGCGATCATCGCCGGGGCGGCTCGGACGGCGAAGGACGGCACCCCCTCCGGCAGCCCCGGTGCGTCCCTGCGGTCCACCACCAACCGGCCGTCCAGCTCGGCGCCGAGCAGCGCTGCCGCGGCACCGGAGGAGTCCCGCGCCGGGGCCGCCACCATCACCTCCGCGCCGACCGCCAGACCGACCCGGGCCAGCACCGCCAGCCCCTCGGCCTCGATGCCGTCGTCATTCGTCACCAGGATGCGCACCGGGATCCTCCCTGTCGTCGACGTCATGGACACTGATCTGCTCCGCGAAGCGCTCGATCTGCTCGCGGTGCCCGGTGCCCAGTCCGCGCCGGGTCACGTTCAGTGCCCCGGCGGCGGCACCGAGGCGCGCCGCCTCCGCGATGCCGAGGCCCCGGCCGACCGCGACCGCGATCCCCGCCGTCATCGAATCGCCCGCGCCCCGGTGGTCGACGGTGGTGACCGACGGGGCAACCACCTCGCGGACATGGGCGGCGGTGACCAGCAGGGCGGGGTCGGCGGCACGGGAGACCATGACCACCCGCACTCCGGCGTCGATCAGCTTCCGGGCACCCAGTTCCAGCTCGGGCAGGCTGTCATCGGTGGCGAGTTCGGCCTCGACCAACTCGGTGTGGGACATCTTGAGCACGTCGACGCCGGACCGCGCCGCCTGTCTGGCCGCGTCGCCCGACAGGTCGGCGACCGTCTTGATCCCGGCGGCGCGCAGATCGCCGACCAGCCGACCGAAGAACGACCCGGGCAGCACGCTGGCCGGATACGTCCCGGTGATGACGCACACGTCGGCGTCCAAGGCCTCGACCAGGACGGTGCCGTACAGGTCGTCCACCTCGTGCCGGTCCAGCCGGGAGGGCGCCATGAACGCCAGCTCCTCCCGCTGCCCGCCCCGCCGGTCGTGCAGGTAGGCACCGTTGGACCCGGCGGTGCCCACCGCGCGCACCCGGAGGTTCTCCTTCTCCGCCAGGTGGGCCAGCACGGTGCCGGTCTCGCCGCCGAACGGGCCGCAGAGCACCACGTCCGCGCCGAGGGAGTAGGCCATCCGCGCCACCCACAGCCCCTGACCGCCGGGATGGACGTGCAGTTCGGTGTCGTGGTCCTGGGAGCCGGACTCGATGGTCAGGGTGAGGATCGGGGTGGGAGCCAACACACACACGCGCGGGGAACGACTGACGGCCAACCGGCACCTCCGTGGTCGTGGGAGCTGCCATCGTGGCGTGACCTGCGGCACAGCGCATGTGGGGATGCGGCGAAGGTCCGCGCCAGCGGTGGAACCGGCGGCCGGAGCATGCTCACGATGGCCCGCGTGACTGAAGAGACCAACGACGTCGGACAGGTGCTCATGCCGCTGCTCGCGGTGGCCGGTGCCATCGTCCTCGCCCTGCTCGCCGCCTGGCTGGTCAAGCTGCTGGTGCGGACCCTCGCCAAGAAGTCCGTGATCGCCGGTGACCTGGCCCGCCGCGCCCGGCACCCGTTGCGCGCGGTGCTGGTGGTGATCGCGGTGTGGATCGCCCTGCGCCTGGCCGTCCCGGCATCGACCTGGCGCGAGTCGGACTGGCTGGGCACCGTGCAACACCTGTTGCTGATCGCGCTGATCGGCACCGGGACCTGGCTGATCGGCTCGCTCGCCTTCGTGATCGAGGACGCGGCGCTGAGCCGTTACCGGGTCGATGTGCGGGACAACCGGCATGCGCGGCGGGTGCGGACCCAGATCCAGCTGCTGCGCCGAATCACGGTGGCCCTGCTGGTCGTGGTCGCGCTGTCCGCCGTGCTGTTGACCTTCCCCGGGGTGAGCGCCTTCGGTGCCAGCCTGCTGGCGTCGGCCGGTGTGCTGTCCATCGTGGCCGGTCTCGCGGCGCAGAGCTCGCTGGCGAACGTCTTCGCCGGGTTGCAGTTGGCCTTCACCGACGCGATCCGGGTGGACGACGTGGTGATCGTCGAGACCCAGTGGGGTCGGATCGAGGAGATCACCCTGACCTATGTGGTGGTGCACGTGTGGGACGACCGGCGCCTGATCCTGCCGTCGACCTACTTCACCCAGACCCCGTTCGAGAACTGGACCCGCCGCGCCGCCGAGCTGCTGGGGACCGTGGAGCTGGACGTCGACTGGCAGGTGCCGGTGGACGGGATGCGCGCCGAACTGAACCGGTTGCTGGCCGACACCGACCTGTGGGACCAGCGGGTCGGCATCCTGCAGGTGACCGATGCGGTGGGCGGGGTGGTGCGGCTGCGCGCCCTGGCCTCCGCGGTGGACGCCCCGACCCTGTTCGACCTGCGTTGCTACCTGCGCGAGGGGCTGGTCGCGTGGCTGCAGTCCCACGCACCGGAGGGTCTGCCGCGCACCCGGCTGGAGACGATGGCGAGGGCAGCCCGCCCGGCCGTCCCGGAGCCGGTGGCCGAGCCGGCCCCGATCACCGCGGGGATGGCCCAGGACGCCCGGTTCTTCACCGGCAGCATCGCCGCGGAGCAGCGTTCGCGGTCCTTCGCGGGCCCGGGGCAGGACGTGATCGACGAGCGCGAGGAGCACGCTGCCGAGGTCCAGGAGGCGGAGCGTCCCGACGACGGCCGGGAGGACGTCGCGACGGGTCCGGAGCGCGGCGGCGACGCGGCGGCCCCCGATCAGGAACCGGTGCCCGGAGGCTCCGATGTGCCGCGCACCGATCAGATCTCGACGCGCCGGGCCTCCGACGCGCCGCGCACCGATCCGGTCCCGGCCTCGGACGCCGCCCGCGGTGACGCGCCGACCGGCACGGGGCCGACGCTGCGCCGCTCGGACGTCGATGCACAGGAAAAGAAGTCATCGGACGATTCGGCCACCCCGGACACCCGGGACGCGGGCACCGCGATCCTGTCGCCGATCACCGACGACACCGCCGCCATCCCGACTGACCAGCGCGAAGACCCGTCGGCGACCCCGCCGCGGCGTCGGTCGATCCGGTCCACGCCGATCGACCCGCTCTGAGGGTCCCCGATCGGGCACCGCGTGTCGACCGGACGACGCTGGGCGGACGTCGATCGTCTTGCCCAGCGGACACCGGCTTGCACCCGCTCCACCGTCCCCGGACGGTGGAGTGGTCCGAAGGTCGACCCCTCGGGGATCGGCCCGAACCGGCAACGGAAGGAGCACCCGTGCTCACCTTGACCGAGAACGCCAGCACCGCCGTCCGTGACCTCACCGAGCGTGCTGGTCTCCCCGACTCCGGGGGTCTGCGGATCGCCGAGTCCGAGCAGCAGGCGGGCAGCTTCGAGCTGGCACTGGTGCCGGAGGCGGCACCGGGCGACGACGTGATCGACCAGAACGGGGCGACCGTGTTCGTGTCGTCCGCGACCTCACCCGCGCTGTCCGACCTGCAGTTGGACGCCGACCCCAGCGTCTCCGGCGGTCCGGGCTTCACGCTCACCCCGCAGGCGGTCTGAACCTCCGCACTCCGAGCGGCCCGGCACCTGTCCCTCAGGTGCCGGGCCGCTCGTCCGTTCCGCCGTGTGCGGATGAATAGAATCGACCGCGTGACCGAGACTCCCGCCCCCGCTGCCACCGACGTTCCCGAGCAGATGCTGGTCCGGCGGTCCAAGCGCGACCGCCTGCTGGCCGAGGGGCAGGAGCCCTACCCGGTGGGTGTGCCGCGCACGCACACCATCGCCCAGGTCCGCGCCGAGCACCCCGACCTGGAGGCCGGTCAGGAGACCGAGGACGTGGTGGGGGTCGCCGGGCGGGTGGTGTTCCTGCGCAACACCGGCAAGCTGTGCTTCGCCACGTTGCAGGACGGCGAGGGCAACCGGTTGCAGGCCATGCTCAGCCTCGCCAACGTGGGTGAGGAGCGGCTGGCGGCGTTCAAGACCGACATCGACCTGGGCGACCACCTGTTCGTGCACGGCACGGTGATCTCCTCCCGGCGCGGGGAATTGTCGGTGATGGCCGACTCGTGGCAGCTGGCCGCGAAGTCGCTGCGCCCGCTGCCGAACCTCTACACCAAGGGTGAGGAAGGGCCTGAGCTCTCCGAGGAGGTGCGGGTCCGCCAGCGTTATGTCGACCTCATCGTGCGGCCCGCCGCCAGGGACATGGTGCGGTTGCGCGCGAATGTCGTGCGGTCGCTGCGGGAGAACTTCCACCGCCGGGACTTCATCGAGGTCGAGACCCCGATGTTGCAGACCCAGGCCGGTGGCGCGAGTGCGCGGCCGTTCATCACGCACATGAACGCCTTCGACATCGAGCTGTACCTGCGGATCGCGCCGGAGCTGTTCCTCAAGGAGGCGGCGGTCGGCGGTCTGGAGCGGGTGTTCGAGATCAACCGCAACTTCCGCAACGAGGGTGCCGATTCCTCGCATTCACCCGAGTTCGCGATGCTGGAGGCGTACGAGGCCTACGGCACCTACGACACGATGGCCGCGCTGACCCAGAACCTGGTGCAGACTGCCGCGCAGGACGCGCTGGGCACCACGCTGGTCACCCTGACGGACGGCACCGAGTACGACCTCGGCGGCGACTGGGCGCAGGTGAGCATGTACCCGGCCGTCTCCGAGGCGCTCGGCGAGGAGATCACGCCGGAGACCTCCGTCGAGCGGCTGCAGAGCTTCGCCGACCGGTTCGAGATCGCCCTGGACCCGAAGAAGACCAACCACGGCAAGCTGGTCGAGAGCCTGTTCGAGCACCTGGTCGGCGACCACCTGCACGCGCCGACCTTCGTGCGGGACTTCCCGGTGGAGACCAGTCCGCTCACCCGCGACCACCGCAGCATTCCCGGCGTGGTGGAGAAGTGGGATCTGTACGTGCGCGGGTTCGAGCTGGCCACCGCCTACTCCGAGCTGGTCGACCCGGTGATCCAGCGGCAGCGCTTCGAGGCGCAGGCCCTGCTGGCGGCCGCCGGTGACGAGGAGGCCATGCACCTGGACGAGGACTTCCTGGCGGCGATGGAGTACGCGCTCCCGCCGACCGGTGGCATGGGAATGGGCCTGGACCGCCTACTGATGGCGATCACCGGCGCCGGTATTCGCGAGACCATCTTGTTCCCGCTGGTCAAGCCGCAGGTGTGACATGAATCTCCTGCCCGCCCTCGCCGCGATCATCCCCTCCGTCGGAGTGGGGATCATCTTCTGGGTCGCGATCCGCGCGTTGATGAACGCGGACCGTTCCGAGCGCGCCGCATTGGCGCGGATGGATGCCGAGGAGCGTTCTGTCAACCAGCCGACTGACGACGAGTCACGACCCGCTGATTGACTGTAAACCACCGCAATCGGACACGGTTATGGCGGTTCGCTTTGACGCGCCGCGATATCGGATGCATCCTTTCCGGGACAGCTTGATTACACGCCGCTCTAGGGCAGGGGTTCAGCGGCCGTAGCGAACGACCCTCGGAGGGCGACATGGCACAGAAGGTTCAGGTTCTGCTCGTTGACGACATCGACGGCGGCACCGCTGACGAGACGGTGACTTTCGGTCTGGACGGGGTCTCCTACGAGATCGACCTGTCCGACGCGCACGCCAAGGAACTGCGCGACGCCTTCGGCAGCTGGGTCGGGCACGCCCGCAAGGTGAGCAGCCGCGGCACCCGTGCCGCCTCGACCGGTGGCACCTCCCGCCCGCGTCGCAGCAGCGACGCCGGTGACGTCCGCGCCTGGGCGAAGGAGCAGGGCTACGAGGTCTCCGAGCGGGGTCGTATCTCCGCCGAGATCCGCGAGGCCTACGCCGCCGCGCACTGATCGCGACACACGAACGGCCCGGTCCCCGTCGGGGGCCGGGCCGTTCGTCGTTCGGCTGAGGTCAGGGTCGAGCAGCGGTGAGTTCGCGCACCGCCGCGTACTGCGCCCGGACCTGCGGCGTCGACTCGGCGGTGTAGACCTCCGACTCGCCCGCGGCCGACCAGGCCGGGGGAGTGTCGCGGCCGCTGAGCACCCACGCTGCCTGGCGTGCGGCACCGTCGGCCACGTACTCGCCGGGGGTGGGCACGGTGACGTCCAGGCCGAGCACCGCCGGCGCGATCCGGCGCACCGCCTCGGACTGCGCGCCGCCGCCGATCAGGAACACCCGTTCCACCGGCACCCCGAGATCGCGCAGCGCGTCCAGACCGTCGGCCAGGGCGCAGAGCATGCCCTCCACCGCGGCGCGGGCCAGGTGTGCCGGGGTGGTGTTCGCCAGGCGCATCCCGTGCAGCGCACCGGTGGCGTCCGGCCGGTTCGGGGTCCGCTCGCCCTCCAGGTAGGGGATGTGCACCAGGCCGTCGGCACCGGCGGGGACCGACAGGGCGAGCGCCGACAGCCCCGCGTGATCCACACCGAGCATCCGGGCCGCGGCGTCCAGCACCCGCGAGGCGTTCAGGGTGCAGGCCAGCGGCAGGAACGCGCCGGACGCGTCCGCGAAGCCGGTCACCATCCCGCTGCCGTCGGCGGTGGGCTGCGCGGAGATCGCGCTGACCACACCCGAGGTGCCGATCGAGATCGCGACGTCCCCGGTGGTCAGCCCCAGGCCGAGCGCGGCCGCGGCGTTGTCCCCGGCCCCGGCGCCCAGCAATGCGCCGGACGGGGTGCGGGCGGCGACCGCGTGCGGGGCGACCACCGTGGGCAGCACCGCGTCGTGCCCGAGGGCCAGCTCGAGCAGGTCGCGGCGGTAGTCGTCGGCGAACGGCGACCAGTAGCCGGTGCCGGAGGCGTCCGAGCGGTCGGTGGTCAGTGTCGCGAGGTCGGTGGATCCGCTGAGCCTCCAGGTCAACCAGTCGTGCGGCAGGGCGACGGCGGCGACCCGCGCGGCGTTGGCCGGCTCGTGGTCGCGCAGCCAGCGCAGCTTGGTCACGGTGAGCGAGGCGACCGGCACCGAGCCGATCGCGTCCGCCCAGGCCTGTCCGCCGCCGAGCTCGTCAATCAGGTCCAGGGCGCTGGTGGCGGAGCGGGTGTCGTTCCACAGCAGGGCGTCCCGGACGACCCGGCCGTCGGCGTCCAGCGCGACCATGCCGTGCTGTTGGCCGCCGACCGCGATGGCCTCGACGTCGTCCAGCCCACCGGCGTCGTCGATCGCTGCCCGCAGCGCCTCCCACCAGCGCTCCGGGTCGACCTCGGTGCCGTCCGGGTGGGCTGCCCGGCCGGTGCGGACCAGGGCGCCGGTGTCGGCGTCCCGGATCACGATCTTGCAGGACTGGGTGGAGGAGTCCACCCCGGCGACCAGTGCCATCAACTCTCCTTCGAGGACGGAACGCCGACCCGACAGCGCGGAGGTTGTCGGGTCGGCGTCGAGGGGGTGGCTCAGCGAGCGCCGAGCGCGTGCTCCAGCGCGAGCTGGTTCAGCCGCACGAAGCCGAAGCCGCGGGCGGCGACGCCGTCCACGTCGAAGTCCTCGTACGCGGAGCGGTCGGCCAGCAGGTCGGCCAGGGTCTCGCCCTCGCCGATGGTCGGCTGCGACAGCTCGAGCACGCCGGAGGCCTCCAGCGCCTCCTGCACCTCCGGGTCGGCGCGGAACGCCTGCGCGCGCTCCTTGAGCAGCAGGTAGGTCGCCATGTTGGCCTTGGCCGACTCCCACACGCCGTCGAAGTCCTCGGTGCGGGAGGGCTTGTAGTCGAAGTGCCGGGGACCGTCGTAGCGCGGGCCGCCGGAGGGGAAGCCATTCTCGATCAGGTCGACGGTGGCGAAGGCGCTGAACAGGTCGCCGTGGCCGAAGACCAGGTCCTGGTCGTACTTGATCGAGCGCTGACCGTTCAGGTCGATGTGGAACAGCTTGCCGGCCCACAGCGCCTCGGCGATGCCCTGGGTGTAGTTCAGGCCCGCCATCTGCTCGTGGCCGGTCTCCGGGTTCAGGCCGACGATGTCGCCGTGCTCCAGCTTGGCGATCAGGGCGAGGGCGTGACCGATGGTCGGCAGCAGGATGTCGCCGCGCGGCTCGTTCGGCTTCGGCTCGATCGCGATGCGCAGGCCGTAGCCCTTCTCCTTGATGTACGCCGCGACCGTGTCGATGCCCTCGGCGTAGCGGTCGTGGGCGGCGTTGAGGTCCTTGGCCGAGTCGTACTCGGCGCCCTCGCGGCCACCCCACATCACGAAGGTGTCTGCGCCCAGTTCGGCGGCCAGGTCGACGTTGCGGATGACCTTGCGCAGGCCGTAGCGGCGCACCCGCCGGTCGTTCGAGGTGAACGCGCCGTCCTTGAAGATCGGGTGGCTGAAGGTGTTGGTCGTGACCATCTCGACCGTGATGCCGGTGTCGCTGAGCGCCTTCTTGAAGCGGTCCAGGATCCGGGTGCGCTCGGCGTCGTCGGAGCCGAAGGGCACCACGTCGTCGTCGTGGAAGGTCACGTGCGCGGCGCCCAGCTCGGCGAGCTTGTACACCGACTCCACCGGGTCGAGCCACGGGCGGCTCGCGCTGCCGAACTGGTCCTGTGCGTTCCAGCCCACGGTCCAGAGACCGAAGGAGAACTTGTCTGCGGGGGTCGGCGTGGCCGCCATGGCTTCCTCCTCATTGAGAACACACGATTTGTTGTGCCGCCGAACTTAATAGGCTTCGGGCTGTAGGGTCAAGCGCATGAGAGCCACCAGTGCCCCGGCGCGGCAGGGCACCCTGCGCGAGCACAACCTGCGCCTGGTGCTCGGCCACATCCTGGACGCCGCGGCCGGTGCCGACCCGACCCCGCCGTCCCGTGCCGATGTCGCCACGGCCACCGGCCTCACCCGCGGATCGGTCTCCGCGCTGGTCGACCTGCTGATCTCCGCCCGCCTGGTCGCCGAGCTGGCGCCGGTGTCCACCGCCCGGGCCGGGCGTCCGGCCGTCCCCCTGGTCCCGGCCGCCGGGACCGTCGCCGGGATCGGCGCCGAGGTGAACGTCGACTACCTGGGCGTGCGCGCCCTCGACCTGGCCGGACGGGTGGTCGGGCACCGGGTGGTGACCGGCGACTTCCGCGATTCCGACCCCGCCGCCGTCCTCGCGCGACTCGCCGAGCTGGTGGGGGAGCTGCTGGCCGAGCTGCCGACCGACCTGCGCCCGGCCGGGATCTGCCTGGCGCTGCCGGGTCTGGTCGATCGGATCACCGGACCGCTCCGCCAGGCGCCGAACCTCGGGTGGCGGGACGTCGACGTCGCTGCCCTGCTGGCCACCCACCCGGTGCTCGACGGGTTGCCGATCCGGCTCGCCAACGAGGCGAACCTCGCCGCGCGCGCCGAATCGTGGGCCGGGCAGGCGGGGGACTCCTTCCTCTACGTCTCTGGTGAGGTCGGCATCGGTGCCGCCGTGGTGCTGGGCGGGGAGGTGTTCGCGGGTCGGCACGGGTGGGCGGGCGAGATCGGGCACACCGCCGTCGAACCCGAGGGGCCGCCGTGCACCTGTGGCGCCCGGGGCTGTCTCGAGCAGTACGCCGGGAAGGACGCCCTGCTGCGGGCGGCCGGACGACCGTTGACCGACAGCGCCGAGGACCTGGTCGCCGCTGCGACCGCGGGGGATGCGGCTGCCGCGACCGCGCTGCGTCGGGGTGGTGATGCCCTGGGCGTGGCCCTGGCGAACTTCGTGAACCTGGTGGACGTCGAGCGGGTGGTGCTCGGCGGGATCTACGCCCCGCTCGCGCCCTGGCTCACCGATCCGGTCATCGCGCAGCTGCGCACCCGGGTGCTGGCGGCCGCCTGGGAGGACGCGCGGGTGCAGGTCGCCGGGGGTGGGCCGCACGCGGCGCTGCAGGGTGCGGCGCTCGCGGTGCTGCGGACCGTGGTGGAGGACCCCTCGGCGTGGGTCGTGGAGGCCGCCGCCCCGTAGTCTCCTCCCCGTGACTGAGCAGCGACGCGACCTGTGGGTCGGCACCTACCCCGCCGCCGGCGCCGGGACCCCGGTGGGCCGGGGCGAGGGCATCTGGCGGATCGGACTCGACACCGCGTCCGGCACTCTGGGGACCCCGGAGCTGGTGCTGAGCACCCCGGCACCCTCCTTCCTGGCCGTCGACCGGGCGAACGGCGTGCTGTACGCGGTCGGTGAGGACACCGCGGGCACCGTCAGCGCCTTCCGGCTGACCGACACCGGCATGGAACCGCTGGGGACCGCCGATTCCGGCGGCGCCGACCCCTGCCACCTGCTGGTGGTCGACGGCGCGCTCTACGTGGCGAACTACAGCTCCGGCACGCTGGCGGTGTTCCGGATCGGGCCGGACGGCTTCACCGGCGAGACACCGGACCAGATCCTCGGGCACAGCGGTGGTGGGCCGGTCGCCGACCGTCAGGAGGGCCCGCACGCGCACTTCGTGGCGCTGGCACCGGGTGGTCGGCACATCCTGGTCAGCGACCTGGGCACCGACCAGCTGCGCCGCTACCGCCGCGCCGACACCGGACTGCTCGCCGACGACGGGATCGCCGCCACCTTCGTCCCCGGTTCCGGGCCCCGGCACCTGGACTTCTCCGCCGACGGCCGATTCGCCTACGTCGCCTGCGAGCTGGACGACACCGTGACCGTGCTCGCCTGGGACCCCGCTTCGGCCACCGGCACCGCCGTGCAGCAGGTCCCCGCGCAGGAGTCCGGCTCGGCGCAGGTCGACTCGCTGCCCTCGCACCTGGAGCGGGTCGGCGACCGCGTCCTGGTCGCCACCCGCGGTCCGAACCGGCTCGCCACCTTCGCCGCGGGCCCGGACGGCTTGCTCGCCCCCGCGGGCCAGGTCGAGCTGCCGGGCGACTGGCCGCGACACTTCGCCGTGGTCGAGGGTCTGGTCGTGATCGCCGATCAGCGGTCCGACAGCCTGACCGTCCTGCGTGACGGCGTGCCGACCGACAGCGCGACCCTGCCCGCCCCGGCCTGCGTGCTGCCAGCATGAGCGCCGACACCCGCACCGCGCCCCGGCGGCGGCTGGGGCAGATCGCGCTGATCGCCACGGCCGGTGGCCTGCTCTTCGGCTACGACACCGGCGTCATCAACGGGGCGCTGGACCCGATGTCGGCCGACCTCGGCCTCAGCGTCTCCGCCGAGGGCGTGGTCACCGCCAGCCTGCTGGTCGGTGCGGCGCTCGGGGCGGTGGCGGCCGGTCGGCTGGCCGATGCCCTGGGTCGACGTCGCACCCTGCTGGTGCTGGCCGTGCTGTTCTTCGCCGGAGCCGTGGGGTCGGTGATCGCACCGAACCTGGCCTTCATGCTGGTGATGCGCTTCCTGCTCGGCCTCGCGGTCGGCGGCGCCTCGGTCACGGTGCCGGTCTACCTGGCCGAGCTCGCCCCCACCGAACGCCGCGGCGCCCTCACCGGCCGGAACGAGATCGCGATCGTGATCGGGCAGCTGGCGGCGTTCACCGTCAACGCGATCATCGGCACCGTGTGGGGTGAGCACGCCGGGGTGTGGCGGGCGATGCTCGCGATCCAGGCGCTGCCTGCGGTGGTGCTCTTCCTCGGGATGCTGCGGATGCCGGAGTCCCCGCGCTGGTTGGTGACCCGGGGCCGGGACGACGAGGCGCTCGCCGTGCTGGGCCAGGTGCGGGACGCCGACCGTGCCCGCACCGAGCTGGCCGAGATCCGCACCCTGGTGGACGCCGAGCAGCACACCGCCCGGGCCGGCTGGGCCGATCTGCGCTTGGGCTGGGTGCGGCGCCTGGTGCTGATCGGGGTCGGCGTCGCGGTGATCAACCAGACCGGTGGGATCAACGCGGTGATGTACTACGGCACCCAGCTGCTGCGCCGTACCGGGTTCAGCGGCGACGTCGCCCTGATGACCAACGTGCTCAACGGCGTGTTCTCGGTGATCGGGATGGCGGTCGCGCTGGCGATCATCGACCGGATGAACCGGCGCACCGTGATGATGCTCGGCCTGGCCGGGGTGGTGGTCAGCCACCTGGCGGTCGCGCTCTGCTCGGCGCTGATCCCGGACGGCACCGGCCGCTCGGTCGCGGTGACCGTGTTCCTGGTGCTGTTCGTGTTCTTCAACCAGGCGTCGGTCGGGCTGCTGTGCTGGGTGGTGCTGGCCGAGCTGTTCCCGCTGCGGCTGCGCGGCTTCGCGATCGGCCTGTGCGTCTTCTTCAACTGGACGTCCAACGCCCTGATCAGCGGTTTCTTCCCCTCCGTGGTGGACGCCGCCGGGATCACCGCGACCTTCGCCGGGTTCGCGGCGATCAACGTGCTGGCCTGGTGCTTCGTGCGGTTCGTGCTGCCGGAGACGCGGAATCGGTCGCTGGAGGAGCTGGAACAGAGTTTCCGCGTCGCTGGTTGAGTCGTGTCGGTTCGTCGTGAAGGGAGTGGTCCGTGCACATCGCCATGCTGAGCGTGCACACCTCCCCGTTGGACCAGCCGGGCACCGGTGACGCCGGGGGGATGAACGTCTACATCGCCGAGCTCTCCCGGGCACTGGCCCGGCGGGGTGCGACGGTGGAGATCTACACCCGGGCGACCAGCTCCGCTCAGCCGGACACCGTGCCGCTGGACGGCGACGACGACCGAGTCCTGGTGCACCACGTGCTCGCCGGACCCTACGAGGGCCTTGACAAGAACGACCTGCCGGGTCAGCTGTGCGCGATGACCGCCGGGGTACTGCGCTCCGGTGCCCGCCGCCCGGCCGGGTGGTTCGACGTGGTGCACGCGCACTACTGGCTCTCCGGTCAGGTCGGCTGGCTGGCGGCCGAACGCTGGGACGTGCCGCTGGTCGCCACCATGCACACGCTGGCCCGGGTCAAGAACGCCACCCTGGCGCCCGACGACTCGCCGGAGCCCTCCGGGCGGGTGATCGGGGAGGAGCAGGTGGTCGCCGCCGCGGACGCGATGATCGCGAACACCGCGGAGGAGGCGCACGAGCTCGTCCAGCTCTACGACGCCGACCCCGCGGCGGTGCACGTGGTCGCCCCCGGGGTGGACCTGCGCACCTTCGCGCCGGCCCGGGATCACGCCGAGCGGATGGCCTGGCGCCGTGAGCTCGGCCTGCCGGGGGACCGGGACGTGCTGCTGTTCGCCGGGCGGGTGCAACCGCTCAAGGCACCGGATGTCCTGGTCCGGGCGCTCGGCGTTCTCCGGGCCCAGGGTCGTCCGGTGCCGCTGCTGGTGGTGCTGGGCGGACCGTCAGGTCGACCCGGCGCACTGCGTGACCTGCGGGCACTGGCCGAGAGCTGCGGGGTGTCCGACCAGGTCTGGTTCCGGCCCCCGGTGCCCCGACCCGAGCTCGCCCGCTGGCTGGGTTCCGCCGACCTGGTCGCGATGCCGTCCCGCAGTGAGTCATTCGGACTGGTCGCCGTCGAGGCGCAGGCGGCAGGCACCCCGGTCGTGGCGACCGCGGTGGGCGGTCTGCGTTCGGTGGTGGTGGACGGCGTCTCCGGCCGACTTGTCCGTGGCCACGACCCGGCACGCTGGGCGACGGCGATCGCCGAGCTGCTCGCCGACCCCGACGTCCGCGGTCCCTGGCGCAGCGCAGCCCGCCGAGTCGCCGCCGGTTACGGCTGGGACGCCACGGCCGAGCAGGTGCTCAAGGTCTACGCCCTGGCGGCGGAGCACCGCACGCACTGACCGCGCACACGGACCCGCGCACCGAGATGACACGAATCGACGCTTCCGGGCCGTCATAGCGTCGGTTCGTGTCATCTCGACGCCGACTCCTCGAACCTGGTCAGTCGGTGAGCGGTTCGGCGAGGAAGACCGGGATCACCCGGTCGGTCTTGGTCTGGTAGTCGGCGTAGTCCGGGTAGGCGGCGACCGCGCGCTCCCACCACAGCGCGTACTCCTCGCCGCTGATCTCGCGGACCCGGTAGGAGCCCTTGTGCGTGGCGTCCTGGATGTCCACCTCCGGATGCGCGACCAGGTTGGCGTACCAGCCCGGGTTCTTGGGCGCACCGCCGAGCGACGCGACCACCGCGTACACCCCGTCGTGCTCGACCCGCATCACCGGGATCTTGCGCACCTTGCCGCTCTTGGCGCCGAGCATGGTCACCACGACCACCGGCATGCCGCGCAGTTCGGTGCCCTCCGTCCCGCCGGAGCGCTCGATGGTCTCGACCTGATCGCGGACCCACGCCTCGGGGCTGGGCTGGTACTCACCTGTGATCGCCATGCGAGTGCCAACGCCGGACCGGTCGTCGGTGTTCCGCGGGCCGAACGTCCCCCGACGATTCGTCCCGACGTGGGGCAGGATGGGACCCATGACCTACACCCTGGTGCTGCTCCGCCACGGCGAGAGCGAATGGAACGCCAAGAACCTGTTCACCGGTTGGGTGGACGTGCCCCTGTCGGAGAAGGGCGTCGCCGAGGCCAAGCGCGGCGGCACCCTGCTGACCGACGCCGGCGTGCTGCCGGACGTCGTGCACACCTCCCTGCTGCGCCGCGCGATCACCACCGCGAACTACGCGCTGGACTCCGCCGACCGGCTCTGGATCCCGGTCAAGCGGTCCTGGCGCCTGAATGAGCGTCACTACGGTGCGCTGCAGGGCAAGGACAAGAAGCAGACCCTGGCCGAGTTCGGTGAGGAGCAGTTCATGCTCTGGCGCCGTTCCTACGACGTGCCGCCGCCGGACATCGAGCTGGGCTCGGAGTTCTCCCAGGACACCGACCCGCGCTACGCCGGTGAGCCGATCCCGCGTGCCGAGGCGCTCAAGCAGGTCCTCGACCGTGCCTTGCCCTACTGGAACTCGGACATCGTGCCGGACCTGAAGGACAACAAGACCGTCCTGGTCGCCGCGCACGGCAACTCGATCCGCGCCATCGTCAAGTACCTGGACGACGTGGACGACGACACCATCGCCGGGATCAACATCCCGACCGGCATCCCGCTGGTGTACCACCTGGACGAGGAGACGCTGAAGCCCACCAACCCGGGCGGCACCTACCTCGACCCCGACGCTGCCGCCGAGGCGATCAAGGCAGTCGCCAACCAGGGCCGCTGACTCTCACGCGAAGGCCCGGTCCCCCGCACGGGGGACCGGGCCTTCGTCATGGGCGGTTCAGTGCGTCGGGGTCGGCCCGCCCGCGAACTCGCCGGTCACCAGGAAGGTGATCCGCTTGGCGATCGACACCGCGTGGTCGCCGAACCGCTCGTAGTACCGGCCGAGCAGCGTCACGTCCACCGTCTGCTGCGGCGTCCCGGACCAGCCGGAGCCGAGCAGCACCCGGAACGTCTCCTCGTGCAGGTGGTCCAGCTTGTCGTCGGCGGCCAGGATCGCGGCGGCCACCTCCAGGTCGTGGCTCTGCAGCACCTCAGTGGTCTTGGCCGCCACCCGCACCGCCGCCTCGTTCATCTCCGCGAAAACCGCTGCCAGCGCCGGGTCCACGGCCGGGTGCGGGTAGCTGCGCCGCGCCACCTGTGCCACGTGCCGGGCCAGGTCACCCATCCGCTCCAGGGTCGCGCTCATCCGCAGCGCGGACACCACCACCCGCAGGTCGGTGGCGACCGGGGACTGCTGGGCCAGCAGCAGCACGCACCGCTCGTCCAGGTCCCGCTCCAGCGCGTCGATCGCCAGGTCGTCGGCGATCACGGACTCGGCCAGCGTCAGGTCCTGGTGCGCGAGCGCCTCCCCGGCCGCGGTGATGGCGTGCTCGACCCGACCGCTCATGGCCACCAGGTCGTCACCGAGCTGCTTCAGCTCGGCGTCGAAGATCTCCCGCATTCGTGCGTCCTCTCATCGTGCGCGCGCACGACATGTGCGCAGATCGACGCCACACCGTTCCACGCCCAGGTGAACGGGTGGGTGAACGCCGTACCGCCGGGCGGTGAACGCCGATGAACACTCATCATCGTCAGCCCGTGATCATCGGGCGACCTGGCGATCCCGGCTGTTCACCCCCGTACGCTGACGGGCGTGGAGGGTCTGACAGGGCTGATGATGCTCGTCGCCGGTGGGTTGGGGTTGCTGGTCGGTGTGGGTGCCACGCTCGCGTTCCGGTGGAGCGAACGGGCGCAGCGCACGGTACCGGCCGGACCCGAGCCGGAGCTGGACGACGGGTTGGTGCGCGTGCTCGCCGTGCTGCGGTCGGCGGCGGTGGTGCTGGACGACGAGGACCACGTCCTGCGCGCCAGCCCGCCCGCCTACGCCTACGGGGTGGTCCGGGACGGGCAGATCGTGCACGCGGCGGTGCGTGACCTGATCGCCGACGTGCGGCGGACCGGGGTGATCCGGGACGAGGAACTGGAGCTTCCCCGCGGGCCGCTCGGCCCCGGCACGATCATGCTGCAGGTCCGGGTCGCCCAGCTCGGGCCGAACCGGTTGCTGGTCCTGGCCGAGGACCGCACCGCCGCCCGGCGGCTGGAGGCGATCCGCCGGGACTTCGTGGTGAACGTGTCCCACGAGCTCAAGACTCCGGTCGGCGCGATCTCGCTGCTGGCCGAGACGGTGCAGGACGCCGCCGAGGACGCGGAGGCGGTGCGCCGGTTCGCCGGGCGGATGATCAACGAGTCCCAGCGGCTGTCGGCGCTGGTGCACGAGATCCTGGAGCTGTCCCGGCTGCAGGTCGCCGGTGCGCTGCAGGAGATCCAGGTGATCGACGTCGACAGCGTGATCGCCGAGGCGGTGGACCGCGCCCGGACCGGTGCCCTGGCCAAGCAGATCGACCTCGACGTCGGTGGGGTCAGCGGCGCCCAGGTCTTCGGCGACCCGACCATGCTGGTCCAGGCGGTGCGGAACCTGCTGGACAACGCCGTGTCCTACTCACCGCCCGGCACCCACGTCGGGGTCGGGGTGCGCAGCCACGAGTCACTGATCGAGATCGCGGTGGTCGACCAGGGCATCGGCATTCCCGCCGAGGAGCAGGACCGGGTGTTCGAGCGGTTCTACCGGGTCGACCCGGCGCGCAGCCGCGAGACCGGCGGCACCGGACTGGGCCTGTCCATCGTCAAACATGTCGCGGCCGACCACGGCGGCGACGTCCAGGTCTGGTCGCAACCGGGACGTGGCTCCACCTTCACCATCCGGCTGCCCAGGGCGGCCTCAGCCGAAGAGGTCGAGGCGCATGAGCGTGCCCTCGACTCCGAACCGAAAGGCACTCCGTGAACCGCATCCTGCTCGTCGAGGACGAGGAGTCGTACCGCGATCCGTTGGCCTACCTGCTCACCCGGGAGGGCTACCAGGTGGCGACCGCCGCGACCGGCACCGAGGCGGTGGAGCTCTTCGACACCGGCGATCCGGTCGACCTGGTCCTGCTGGACCTCATGCTGCCCGGCGTCTCCGGCACCGAGGTGTGCCGGCACATCCGGCAGACCTCGGACGTGCCGGTGATCATGCTGACCGCCAAGGACTCGGAGATCGACAAGGTGGTCGGCCTGGAGCTCGGCGCCGACGACTACGTCACCAAGCCGTACTCCTCCCGGGAACTGCTGGCGCGGGTGCGGGCCGTGCTGCGCCGCCGGGTGTCGGGTACCGCGCCGACCGAGGACGAGGACGAGGACGACAACATCCTGGTCTCCGGTCCGGTGCGGATGGACGTCGAACGCCATGTCGTCACGGTGAACGACGAGCCGGTCGCGTTCCCGCTCAAGGAGTTCGAGCTGCTGGAACTCCTGCTGCGCAACGCCGGCCGGGTGCTCACCCGCGCCCAGCTGATCGACCGGGTGTGGGGCACCGACTACGTCGGCGACACCAAGACCCTGGACGTCCACGTCAAGCGGGTGCGGGCCAAGATCGAGTCCGACCCGGGCAACCCCACGCTGCTGCTCACCGTGCGCGGACTGGGCTACAAGCTGAACGACGCGTGATGAATCCCGGGTGAACGGCGGGCCGGGCGAGATGTTGCACCGTCGTTCACCCGGGGTTCACCATCCGACGGGGGACCGGTCACCTGACGCTCCTAGCTTCGTCCTCGGTTGCGCACCATCAGGGTGCGCGCTGACCACGACAGGACGGAACACTGTGAAGCTGAACCGCGGAACGGGCGCGCTCGCCCTCGCCGGCGTGCTTGCCCTCTCCCTGGCGGCGTGCGGCTCCGACAACGCCACTGGCTCTGACTCCACCGGCACCTCCGGCTCCGGCGACACCGCCAGCAGCCTGAGCGGCGAGCTGAACGGCTCCGGCGCCTCGTCGCAGGAGTCCGCGATGGAGGCCTGGCGTGCCGGGTTCCAGAACCAGAACCCTGATGTGACCGTCTCCTACGACCCGGTCGGCTCCGGCGGCGGACGTACCGCCTTCCTGGACGGCTCGGTGCAGTTCGCCGGCACCGACTCCGCGCTGGACGAGGACGAGCTGGCCCAGGCCCAGGACCGCTGCTTCGGCGCGGAGGCCGTGGACCTGCCGGTCTACGTCTCCCCGATCGCCGTCGTGTTCAACCTGGAGGGCGTGGACAGCCTCAACCTGTCCGCCGCCACCATCGCGAACATCTTCAACAACACCATCACCACCTGGAACGACCCGGCGATCGCCGCGGAGAACCCGGACGTGCAGCTGCCGGACACCGCGATCACCCCGGTGCACCGCTCCGACGAGTCGGGCACCACCAAGAACTTCACCGACTACCTGGCGAAGGCCTCCGGTGGCGCGTGGACCGAGGAGGCGTCGGGCGACTGGCCGCTGGACGGTGGCGAGTCCGGTGCGCAGACCTCCGGCCTGATCCAGGCGGTGTCCGGCGGTAACGGCACCATCGGTTACGCCGACTTCTCGAAGGCCGGTGACCTGGGCGTGGTGAAGATCAAGGTCGGCGAGGAGTGGGTCGCCCCGTCCGAGGAGGGTGCCGCCGCCGCGCTGGACGCCTCCCCGCGCGACGACGCCCGTGCCGAGGGTGACATCGTGGTGAAGATCGACCGCGAGACCACCGAGTCGGGCGCCTACCCGATGATCCTGGTGTCCTACCTGGTCGCCTGCCAGGCCTACGACAGCCAGGACGACGTGGACCTGGTCCAGGCGTTCCTGACCTACGTCGCCTCCGCCGAGGGCCAGTCCGCCTCCGAGACCGCCGCGGGTTCCGCCCCGATCTCGGACACCCTGCGCACCGACGTCCAGGCGTCGATCGACGCGATCAAGCTGGCCTCCTGAGGTCACACGTCACCACAGGCCGGTCCGTCTGCACCCGCAGGCGGACCGGCCGTCGGCGCGATCAGCCCCCTGCCATCCTGGAGAACGCGTGACCAGCACTCAGCCCGGGACCGTCACCACCGGTGACGCCACCTCACCCGGCCGCACCGCCCGCCGCCTGCGGCAGAAGAGCTCCGACCGTGGCGCCAGCCGCGTGTTCCGGTGGGTGTCCACCGGCGCCGGCGTCCTGATCCTGGTCATCCTGGCGGCGGTCACCGTCTTCCTGGTGGCCCGGGCCCTGCCGGCGCTCAGCGCCAATCCGGACTACCTGGCCGACACGATCAGCTGGTTCCCGAAGGACTCCACGCTGTTGGGCTTCGTCGGGCCGATGATCTTCGGGTCGCTGCTCGCCGCCGGTCTGGCCCTGCTGATCGCCACCCCGCTGGCGATCGGGATCGGGCTGTTCATCTCGCACTACGCGCCCCGGCGGCTGGCGAACGCGCTCGGGTACATCGTCGACCTGCTCGCCGCGATCCCCTCGGTGGTCTACGGCCTGTGGGGCGGTCTGGTGCTCAGCCCGTTCATCCAGCCGATCTGGGAGTTCCTCGGGACGTACCTCGGCTGGATCCCGCTGTTCAGCGGCAACGTGTCGCCCACCGGCCGCGTGATGCTCACCGTCGCACTGGTGCTCGGCGTGATGATCCTGCCGATCATCACCGCGATCTGCCGGGAGGTCTTCCTGCAGACGCCGCGCCTGCACGAGGAGGCGGCGCTCGCCCTGGGCGCGACCCGGTGGGAGATGGTGCGGATGGCCGTGCTGCCGTTCTCCCGCTCCGGCATCATCTCCGGCGCCATGCTCGGCCTCGGCCGTGCGCTGGGCGAGACGATGGCGGTGCTGATGATCCTCTCGCCCGGCTTCACCTACTCCTTCCAGCTGCTGGTCGCCGGCAAGCAGCAGACGATCGCGTCGAACATCGCCGCCCAGTTCCCCGAGGCCAACCAGACCGGCGTCGCGACCCTGATCGCCACCGGCCTCGCGCTGTTCGTCATCACCCTGGCCGTGAACATGGCCGCCCGCGCGATCGTGGCGCGGCGCAAGGACTTCTCGGGAGCGAACTGACATGGCGACAGCGACGCAGAACGCCCAGGCACCACAGCCCACGCTCGAGGAGCTGCTGCGCACCACCGACCCCGCCCGGCGGCGCAAGGACGTGCTGATGCGGACGCTGATCACCAGCGCCTTCGTCATCACGATGATCCCGTTGATCTCCCTGACCTGGACCGTGGTGTCCAAGGGCATCGGGCGGCTGGACGGCTACTTCCTGCTGCACTCGATGCGCGGTGTCTTCGGCGGCATGGACGCCGGTGGCATCTACCACGCCATCGTCGGCACGGTGGAGATCACGCTGTTCGCGGCGCTGATCTCGGTGCCGATCGGCCTGCTCACCGCGATCTACCTGGTCGAGTACGGCGGCGGCCGGTCGCTGGCCAAGGTGATCACCTTCCTGGTCGACGTGATGACCGGTATCCCGTCGGTGGTCGCCGGTCTGTTCGCCTACGCCCTGTTCGCGCTGCTGCTCGGGCCGGGCGCCAAGATGGGCGTGATCGGCTCGGTGGCGCTGTCGGTGCTGATGATCCCGGTGGTGGTCCGCTCCTCGGAGGAGATGCTCCGCCTGGTGCCCAACGAGCTGCGCGAGGCGTCGCTGGCGCTGGGCGTCCCGCGCTGGCTGACCATCGTCAAGGTGGTGCTGCGCACCTCGGTCGCCGGTCTGACCACCGGCGTCATGCTCGCCATCGCCCGCGTGATCGGTGAGACCGCCCCGCTGCTGCTGACCGTGGGCGTCGTCGACTCGATCAACTTCAACCTCTTCGACGGTCGGATGATGACGCTGCCGGTGTACGTCTACCGGCAGTACGCGCAAGGATTGGTGGCCTGTTCCCCGGGTGACACCGCCTGCGTCGCCGACATCACGGTGCAGCGGGCCTGGGCGGCCGCGCTGACCCTGTTCCTGATCGTCATGCTGCTCAACCTGATCGGCCGGCTGGTGACCCGGTTCTTCGCCCCGAAGATCCGCTGACCCGCCGCCCCCGACTCGACTCCCCGAAGGAAATCCCGATGGCACAGCGCATCGACGTCAAGGACCTGAACATCTACTACGGCGCCTTCCGAGCCGTGGCCGACGTGAACATGACCATCGAGCCGCGCTCGGTGACGGCGTTCATCGGCCCGTCCGGCTGCGGCAAGTCCACCTACCTGCGCACCCTGAACCGGATGCACGAGGTGATCCCCGGTGCCCGGGTCGAGGGCACCGTCGCGGTGGAAGGCGTCGACCTCTACAGCGCGGACATCGACCCGGTGGCGGTGCGCCGCCAGGTCGGGATGGTCTTCCAGCGCCCGAACCCGTTCCCGACCATGTCCATCGCGGAGAACGTGCTCGCCGGCATCCGGCTGAACAACCGTCGGATCTCCAAGTCCGACGCCGCCGACCTGGTGGAGCAGTCGCTGCGGGGCGCCAACCTGTGGAACGAGGTCAAGGACCGGCTCGACCGCCCCGGTTCGGGACTGTCCGGTGGTCAGCAGCAGCGGCTCTGCATCGCCCGCGCCATCGCGGTCAAGCCGCAGGTGCTCCTGATGGACGAGCCGTGCTCGGCGCTCGACCCGATCTCCACCCTCGCCATCGAGGACCTGATCGCGGAGCTGAAGAACGACTACACCATCGTGATCGTCACCCACAACATGCAGCAGGCTGCGCGGGTGTCGGAGAAGACGGCGTTCTTCAACATCGCCGGGACGGGTGAGCCCGGTCGGCTGATCGAGATCGACGACACGGCGACGATGTTCTCCTCCCCGCGCGAGCGGGCCACCGAGGACTACATCTCCGGCCGCTTCGGCTGAGCCGACCCGACGGCGGACGGGTCGCCCGACTACGCCACTGCGGCGGCCGGGCGTCGGAACCTAGCGCCCCAGGTCGGCACTGAGCGCCCGAGTTCGGCACTTCGCCGGCCCCCAGATGGCGTGTTCTGCCGACCTCGGGCGTGGCCCGGCCCGCGACCTCGACCCGCCCGCCCTCGCCCGGCAGCTCGCGCCGCTTGCCCGGACCGCCGCGGCCCGAGGTCGGCGGTACGCGCCCGACGTCGGCACACCGCGCCCCGAAGTCGGCAGTTCGGGCCTGAGTTCGGCACGTCGCCGGCCCGCAGATGGCGTGTTCTGCCGACCTCGACGCGGCTTGCCTGGGAACGCGGCTGGCTTGGGAACGCGGGTGGGCCTGGAACGGTGAACGTCCTTGGAATGCCGAACGGCCCGGCCCCCGCGCAGGGGACCGGGCCGTTCGGGCGTCGACGGCTCAGAAGGTCGGCGTGGCCTCCGGGACCAGGTCGGTGTACTCCGGCAGGGTGCCGTCCAGCACCGGGACCGGCAGGGTCTCCTGCCCGGAGGAGCCGCTGGAGAGCGTCAGCTCGGTGGTCGCGCCGGGCGGGTCCTGGCTGACCAGCAGCACCTCCTCGCCCTGGCTGCCGCCGAGCAGGACGGTCTGGCCGGCCGGGACGCGCACGGTCGCCGAGTCGTCGCCGGTGCTCAGCTCGACCAGCGCGGCGTTGTCGCCGTTGTTGCTCAGTGCCCCCTGCAGCGCACCCGGCTCGCCCGCGGCGGCGGAGATCAGGACCAGGTTCTCCGCGCTGAGGTCACCGAAGGCGGCGCCGACGCCGTCCGAGGCGTCGTACTCCAGCTGCGAGGTGATCTGGTTGGTCGCCGAGCAGCCGGACAGGGCGGCGGCGAGGGCGACGGCCGCGACGGCGGAGACGCGGCGGAGGGTGGACTGGCGGCTGCGGGCCACGGTGGCTCCCTGGGAGTGGTTCGACGTCGGCTCCGGAGAGCCTACGGCGCTGGACGCGATCGAGGTGACCCGGCGTCAGCATCCGCCGGTCGCCCGGCGCGGCACACCGGGTCGCGAGTGGCTGCGTCGTCGCAGGTCAGGACGTTGCGGGTCGGCCTCCTCGGGACGAGGCGGCCCCGATCGGACTCTAGCCACGCCGACGCGGTTCGCGCACCGGTTCGGTCGCGTGTCGCGCACGGCGTGGAACCGTCATCGCTCTGACCAGGGCAAACGCTGGTGACCATCGAGAATCTTCACGAAGTCTGCCGGTTTTCGCGTGGTAAGATGGGCATCCGCGAAAGGGGACACCTCCAAATGACTTTCACTGTTGGGGAGACCGTTGTCTACCCGCACCACGGGGCAGCGCTGATCGAGGAGATCAAGACCAGGACCATCCGCGGCGAGGACAAGATCTACCTCAAGCTGAAGGTCGCCCAGGGCGATCTGACCATCGAGGTCCCGGCGGAGAACGTCGACCTCGTGGGCGTGCGCGACGTCGTCGGCCAGGAGGGTCTGGACCGGGTCTTCGAGGTCCTGCGGGCGCCGTACACCGAGGAGCCGACCAACTGGTCGCGTCGGTACAAGGCCAACCTGGAGAAGCTGGCGTCCGGCGACGTCATCAAGGTGGCCGAGGTCGTGCGCGACCTCTCCCGCCGGGACGCCGACCGCGGCCTGTCGGCCGGGGAGAAGCGGATGCTCGCCAAGGCCCGGCAGATCCTCGTCTCGGAGCTCGCACTCGCCGAGCACACCGAGGAGGAGAAGGCCGAGGCCATCCTGGACGAGGTCCTCGCCTCCTGATCCGGTGGGCCACACCACCGCGATCCTGACCGCAGCCGGCAGCGGTCTTCGACTCGGGCACCCCGAGCCGAAGGCGCTGGTCCGACTGCACGAGACGCCGTTGCTGCAGCACGCAGCGCGGCGTCTCGTCATGTCCGGGGTGATCGACCACCTGGTGGTCACCGCTCCGGACGGCCACGAGTCGATCTGTCGTGCCCTGCTGCCCGAGGCCGACGTGGTCGTGGGTGGTGCCACCCGGCAGGAGTCGGTGGCGGCCGGGCTCGCCCGGGTGCCGGACTCCTCGGACGTGGTGCTGGTGCACGACGCGGCGCGGCCGCTCGCCTCGCCGGAGCTGATCCGTCGCGTGGTCGCAGCGGTGCGGGCCGGACATCGGGCGGTGGTGCCGGGGGTGCCGGTGACCGACACGATCACGGCCGTCGACCCGGGGGCGGAGGGTGCCACGGCCGCCCGGGGGACGGTGCCGCGTGCCGGGCTGCGCGCCGTGCAGACGCCGCAGGGATTCGATCGCACCGTGCTGGACGCCGCGCACGCCGCGCACCGGCTCGACGGCGGGCTGGTCACCGACGACGCGGGACTGGTCGAGTTGCTGGGCGAGCCGGTGTGGCTGGTGCCCGGGGAGGAGTCGGCGATGAAGATCACCACCGCGCGGGATCTGGCGCTGGCCGAGCTGCTGCTGGGAGCCGAGTCGTGATCCCCCGGATCGGGATGGGCGTCGACGTGCACGCCTACGACCCCGACCCGGCGCCGGGGGCGGCCCTCCGGCTCGCCGGACTGGTCTGGCCGGGAGAACGACCGTTGGCCGGGCACTCGGACGCCGACGTCGCCGCGCATGCCGCCGCCGAGGCGCTGCTCTCCGCCGCCGGGCTGGGCGACCTGGGCGCGGTCTTCGGGGTGGACCGTCCGGAGTGGGCGGGGGCGGCCGGGGTCGAGTTGGTGGCCGAGGCGGCACGCCAGGTCCGGGCCGCCGGGTTCGAGGTCGGCAACGTGGTCGTCCAGGTGGTCGGCAACCGCCCTCGGATCGGACCGCGCCGGGCCGAGGCGGAGGCCGCCCTGTCGGCGGCCGCCGGGGCTCAGGTGGCGGTGTCGGCGACCACCACGGACGGACTGGGACTGACCGGGCGCGGCGAGGGCATCGCGGCGCTGGCGACCGCACTGGTGGTGCCGACCGGCTGAGGGGCGCGGGTGTCGCGGGGCTGGCCGGGTTCGGGCTCGTGCGCTGCCGGCGGGTCGTCCGCTGCCACCGGCTCGGTCGGGACGCCGGGCGCGCTGTCGGGGTGCTGCGTTCGGCTGTCCCGTACGCGTGGGTCATGGCTGGGCGCGCTGTCCGGGTCCTGGGACCGGCTGCGCAGCGCCCGTGCTGCACGGCCGGGCGCGCTGGCGATCAGCACACCGGCGATGATCACCGCGCCGAGGACCAGCTCCGCGGGCGCCGGGCGCTCGTCGAAGGCCAACCAGCTGGACGCGAAACCGACCACCGGGACCAGCAGGCTGAACGGGGCGACCACGCTCGACGGATGCCGGGCGAGCAGCGAGGTCCAGATCCCGGAGCCGACCACGGTGGCGATCAGCACGGTGAACGCCAGCCCGACCAGCGCCCAGACGGCGGTGCCGGTGGTCAGGGTGGTCAGCGAGCGCCCGATCGCCGCTGGGCCGTCGACCAGCAGGGACAGCGCGAGCATCGGCAGCGGCGGCACCACGGACATCCAGAGCATGAAGCGCAACGGTTCGGTGGTCCGGGCCTGACGGCTGCACACGTTGCCGAAGGCCCAGCCGAGTCCACCGCACAGGGTGAGCAGCACCGGCAGCACCCCCGCCTGCGCACCGCCTCCCGCGCGCACCAGGGCGATCCCGGCCAGCCCGGCGACGGCGATCCCGATCCCGAGTGCCTGCCGACCGGTGATCCGTTCCCGCAGCCACACCCCGGCGATGAGGACGGTGAACGGCGCCGAGGACTGCAGCACCAGCGATGCCAGGCCGGTCGGCATCCCGGTGTCCATCGCCAGGTACAGGAAGGCGAACTGCAGCACACCGAAGCCGAGGCCGTAGCCGAGCAGCCAGCGCCACGGCACCTGGGGGCGCGGGACGAACAGCACGGTCGGGATCGCGAGCAGCGCGAACCGCAGGGCGACGAGGAAGAAGGGCGGGAACTGCTCCAGGGACAGGTGGATCGCCGGGAAGTTCAGTCCCCAGCACAGCACCACGATCAGGGCGAGGAGGCGGTCACGGGTCGGCACGGGATCAGGGTGACCGGCCATGACCGTCCAGCACCAGCGAAAGATCTAGCACTGTCCGTGTAGCGTCGCTACATGGACAGCCATCACCTCGCCACGCTGCGCGCGGTCCGGGAGGCCGGGGGAGTCACGGCGGCCGCGGCCCGGCTGCACCTCACCCCGTCCGCGGTGTCCCAGCACCTGCGCCAGCTCACCGACCAGGCGGGGACGCCCCTGGTCGAGCGCGTGGGGCGGGGCATCCGACTCACCGAGGCCGGACACGCCCTGGCGGATGCGGCCGTCGGCGTGGCGGTCGCCCTGGAACAGGCCCGGGGCGCCGTGCAGGCGTTCCGCGGTTCACCCACCGGCCGGGTCCGGGTGGCGTTCTTCCAATCTGCCGCCGCCTTGCTGGCACCCGGTCTGCTGCACCGGGTGGCCGCGCACGAGGGCGTCACGATCGAACTCGGCGACCACGACGTCGCGCAACACGACTTCCCGAGCCTGACCGCCGACCACGACCTGGTGGTGGCGCACCGACCGGACACCGGCGACGACTGGCCGACCGGACTCCGCGTCGCCACGCTGCTGCGCGAACCGTTGGATGTCGCACTGCCCAAGGGTCACCCGCTGGCGGAGCGCGCCGACCTCACGCCGGCGGATCTGGTCGGCGAACCGTGGATCGCGGTGCGGGAGGGCTTCCCGGTCGCCCGGGTGCTGGACCGGGTGGCGGCGGTGGCCGGTGCGCCGCCCCGGGTCGTGCAGCGGTTCAACGACTTCGGGGTGGTCGAGGCGCTGGTCGCTGCCGGGCACGGGATCAGCCTGCTGCCCCGCTACACCGCCGGTGCCCGGCCGGGGGTGCGGTTGGTGCCGCTGGCCGGGGTCGATGCCGCGCGACGGACCGATGTGCTGATGACCCCCGAGCGTGCTGCCCGGCGCGTGGTGCAGCTGGTGCTGGCGGATCTGCGGGCCGAGGCGGCTGCCGTCACGGGCAGTGTCCGCGGGAAGTGACTGGCCGGTAGCCTGGTGCGGTGAGCCTGCGCCTGTTCGACACCGCCACCCGTGAGGTGCGTGACTTCGTCCCCGTCGTCCCGGGTCAGGTCGGCATCTACCTCTGTGGTGCCACCGTCCAGGCCCCGCCGCACATCGGGCACGTCCGCTCGGTGGTGGCCTTCGACGTCCTGGTCCGCTGGCTGCGCCGCACCGGGTACCGGGTCACCATGGTCCGCAACGTCACGGACATCGACGACAAGATCCTCCACCGCTCCGCCGAGGCCGGTGAGCAGTGGTGGGCGTGGGCGATGGCCAACGAGCGGGCCTTCACCTCCGCCTACGACGCCCTGGGCGTGCTGCCGCCGACCTACGAGCCGCGGGCCACCGGACACGTCCCGGCGATGGTCGAGCTGATGCAGCGGCTGATCGAGCGCGGGCACGCCTACACCGCCGGCCCGGGTGACGTGTACTTCGACGTGCGCTCCTGGTCGTCCTACGGCGAGCTGACCAGCCAGCGGGTGGACGACATGGTGGCGGACAGCGCCGCGGAGGCCACCGACAAGAAGGACCCGCACGACTTTGCGCTGTGGAAGGCCGCCAAGCCGGGTGAGCCGGAGACCGCCTCCTGGGACACCCCCTTCGGCCGCGGCCGCCCCGGGTGGCACCTGGAGTGCTCCGCGATGGCGCACCGGTACCTCGGGGACACCTTCGACATCCACGGCGGCGGACTCGACCTGCGGTTCCCCCATCACGAGAACGAGCAGGCCCAGTCCCGCGCCGCCGGGTACGGCTTCGCCCGGTACTGGCTGCACAACGGCTGGGTCACCCAGTCCGGCGCGAAGATGAGCAAGTCGCTCGGCAACGGGTTGCTGGTCAGCACCCTGCTGGAGACCGTCCGTCCCGCGGTGCTCCGCTATGCCCTGACCGCCGTGCAGTACCGGTCGATGCTGGAGTGGACGGCGGACACCCTGGCCGAGTCCGAGGCCACCTGGGACCGGCTGGCGGGCTTCGTCACCCGGGCGACCGAGCGGGTGGGGGAGGTGGACCCGGCGCAGGCCGAGATCCCGGCCGACTTCGCCGCGGCGCTGGACGACGACCTCAACGTGCCCGCCGCGCTCGCGGTCGTGCACGAGCACCTGCGGGCCGGGAACACCGCCCTGGCCGCGGGTGACGACCCGAGCACCCGCACCGAGCTGGCCGCCGTGCGCGCCATGCTGGACGTGCTGGGCCTCGACCCGGCGGGCGAGCAGTGGGGCGCCGCCACCGGCGACGACCGCACCGCCACCGCCCTGGACTCCCTGGTGCGCGCCGAACTCGACGCCCGCACCGCCGCCCGGGCCGCCAAGGACTGGGCCACCGCCGACGCGATCCGCGACCGGCTCACCGCCGCGGGTATCGCGGTCGAAGACTCCCCCACCGGCGCGCGCTGGTCGCTCGCCGCCCGCAACGTGACTGACGAGGACATCTGATGGCCGGCAACTCCCAGCGCCGTGGCGCCACCCGCAAGACCGGCAAGAAGGCCACCGTCGGGTCCGGCGGGCAGCGCCGTCGCGGACTCGAGGGCAAGGGCCCGACCCCCAAGGCCGAGGACCGCACCTACCACTCCGCGCACAAGAAGAAGGCGGCGGCGGAGAAGCGCGCCACCACCTCGCGCGGCACCACCCGCCGCACCCCGAGCGGTAAGGGCCGGGGCGCCGTCACCGAGGTGGTCGCCGGGCGCAACTCGGTGGTCGAGGCGATGCGCGCCGGGATCCCGGTGTCCACCGTCTACATCGCCGCCCGGTTGGAGGCCGACGACCGCACCCGCGAGATCCTGCGCACCGCCGCCGACGAGGGCTACCCGCTGCTCGAGGTCACCAAGCCCGAGCTGGACCGGATGACCGACGGCGCCGTGCACCAGGGCGTGGCGATCCAGGTGCCGCCCTACGAGTACTCCGACGTCGAGGACCTGCTCGACATCGCCGCCGCCAGCGACCGCCCACCGCTGATCGTCGCGCTGGACGGCGTCACCGACCCCCGTAACCTCGGCGCCGTGCTCCGGTCGGCCGGGGCCTTCGGCGCGCACGGTGTCCTGGTGCCGGAACGCCGCTCGGCCGGGATGACCGCCTCCGCCTGGAAGGTCTCCGCCGGTGCCGCCGCCCGGGTCCCGGTCGCCCGGGCCACCAACCTGGTGCGCGCCCTGGAGCGGTTGCACGAGGCGGGCTGCTTCATCGTCGGCCTGGACGGTGGCGGCAGCACCACGGTCGCCGACATGCCCTACAGCACCGACCCGCTGGTGCTGGTGATCGGCTCCGAGGGCAAGGGGCTGTCCCGCCTGGTCAGCGAGCACTGCGACGTGATCGCGGGCATCCCGATCGACTCCGACGTCGAGTCGCTGAACGCCGGGGTCGCCGGGGGCATCGCGCTGTACGAGGTCGCCCGGCAGCGGCAGGGCTGATCGGCGTGCGCACCGTCCTGATCACCGGAGCGAGCGACGGCATCGGGGCGGCCGCTGCCGCGCGGCTGGCCGGCGACCACCGACTGATCCTGGTCGGCCGGAACCCGGAGAAGACCCGGGCGGTGGCCGAGCGCGTGGGGGCGGACGGCGTGTTCGTCGCCGACTTCGCCCAGTTGGACCAGGTGCGCGGCCTCGCGGCAGAGATCACCGGCCGCTACGACCGGATCGACGTGCTGGCGAACAATGCCGGTGGGCTGTTCTCCGGCCCGACGATCACCGTCGACGGGGTGGAGCTGACCTTCCAGGTGAACCACCTGGCCGCCTTCCTGCTCACCGACCTGCTCCGGCCGCTGTTCACCCCCGACACCGCCGTGGTGAACACCTCCAGCGTCGCCGCCCGGCTGTTCAGCAGCTTCCGGGTGGACGACCTGGACACCTCCCGCCGCTACCGGCCCGAGCGGGCGTACGGCAATGCCAAGCTGGCGAACATCCTGTTCACCAAGGGACTGCACGCCCGGGGCATCCGGTCGGTCGCCTTCCACCCCGGCAATGTCGCGACCAGCTTCGCCTCCGACACCACCAGCCCGCTGCGGTGGCTCTACACCACGGTGCTGAACCGGTCGTTGATCACTCCGGAGGCGGGCGGGTCGACGTTGGAGTTCTTCATCCGCTCCGACGCCTGGCAGTCGGGGGAGTACTACGGCAGCGACCACCGGCCGGGCCGCACCGCCCGGAAGGCGGCGGACCCGGCCCTGGTCGAGGCGCTCTGGTCCGGCAGTGAGCGGCTGCTGCGGCGCTGAGGGCGTCGGCCCGTCTGCGGGGGGAGTTCAGGACGGTCCAGCGTGGGGACGGTCAGCGTGGCGCGACCTCGGCCCGTACGGCGCTCACCGATGCGGGACCGAGGCATCGGGGGACAGGGTCAGGTGCGCCGCATGACGCCGGTCACGGCGCCGGGTAGATCATCAGGTACCCGGGGATCGTCAGAACGGCGGTGGAGTCGCCGAGCACCGCCGTGAGCGAACTCTCCGGCCGCAGGACGCCCATCCAGCTCTCGTCCGGCTGCTCGTACATGGTCGAGTCCCACGTGGTGCTGTCGTACCGGACCTCGATCAGGAACGTGCGCGGCGCGTCGGCGGTCGGGGGATCGGCGATCGTGAACGACGTGACACCGTCCGCCCGGGTGACGGTGACGTCGGCGGCATCGCTGCCGTCCTCGTTCACCAGGCCGACCGCCGTCCAGTAGCCGTCGGGCTGGTCCGCGATCCGGAGCACGATCGGATCGCTCGCCTCGTCCCCGTCGGTGTGGGCGACCACGACCCGGTACCGCTGGCTGTAGTCCTGCACGGGCTGCCCCCCGGGCGGGGAGGGGATGTTCTGCACGGGGAAGGCGACGGAGTAGACCGGCGCCACCGGCTCCGGGCTCGGCTCAGGTGTCGGGGTCGGGTCCGGGGCGGGTGTCGGGTCGGGTGTCGGCGTCGGGTCCGGGGCGGGTGTCGGGTCGGGTGTCGGCGTCGGGTCCGGTACCGGAGTCGGGTCGGGTGCCGGATCGGAGTCCGGGGCGGGGGTCGGATCCGCGGTCGTTGCCGGGGCCGGGCCACGGCCGCCCGATGCCGCTGACGCGTGGGTCCCGCGGGAAGCGCATGCGTCGGCGGACGCTGCCTGTGCGGTCGGCGTGCCGAGCAGAGCGACACCGGTTCCCAGCACCAATGCCAGCACTGTCGACAAGGCGATGCCGGCCCGACCGGAGCGACGTCCACGGCGGGCCACGAACAGCAGCAGGATGGCGGCGGCGATCATGGTGCAGGCGATGATGAGCAGGGGCGCCGGGCTGCTGCCGGTGAGTGCGAGGCAGTCCACGAGGGTTCTCCAGGGCTGTCGGGGGTGGTGAGCGGCTGCGGACGCGATCTCGGCGTCCCAGCAACCGTCGACGATCCACCCCGAGCGCCCCGACTAGGTGCCGTGAAAGCACGGGTAGGTGGACGCGCCACTACCTACCCGTGCTGAACGGGGAAATCTGCGACTGCCACTCAGGAGATTCGGGCCCCCCAACGGCGGGCGACACTCACCGGCGACGGCGCATCTCCGGGGCGAACGCCCCCGCTCACCCGATCAGCGGGTCCGCGTCCTCCCGCAGGTCCGCCGCCGACACCCCGAGGATCGCCTCCTCGTCCGGCCGGGTGGGCAGGATGTTCTTCACGTAGGACTTCACCGCCTCCGGCATCGGCACGTCCCGGCCCTGCTGCTCGGACAGGAACCAGCGGTGGTCCAACAGCTCGTGGTAGATCTGCGCCGGCTCCAGCTTCGGTCGCAGCTCGCGGGGCACAGCCCGGACGGCGGGCTCGAAGACGCCGTTCAACCAATCGTGGGCGACGAAGTTCTCGTCGTCGTTCTGCCGGTCGGTGGCGGCGGCGTAGCCGTCCAGGTCGTTGAGCAGCCGACGGGCCTGGTTCTCCTGCACGTCGAGTCCGGTCAGGCGCATCAGGCGGCGCGAGTGGTGTCCGGCGTCGACCACCTTGGGCTGGATCCGCACGGTGGTGCCGTCCAGGTCGGTGGTGATGTCCAGCTCGCCGACGTCGAAGCCGAGGTCGTTCAGCCGGTCGATCCGGGCCTGCACCCGCCAGCGGTCACCGGACTGGAAGGACTCTGCCTCGGTGAGCGCACCCCACAGCTCCTGGTAGCGCTCGGCCAGGGCGTCGCCGATCGCCACCGCGTCGACCTCGTCCTCCAGGAACTCGCCCGCCTGCAGGTCCATCAGCTCGCCGATGATGTTGACCCGGGCCACCTCCAGGTCGTAGCCCCGTTGGCCGTCGGTCAGGCTGTCGTGGAGGTCGCCGGTCTCGGCGTCGACCAGGTAGGCGGCGAAGGTCTCGGCGTCCCGCCGGAACAGGGTGTTCGACAGCGAGACGTCGCCCCAGTAGAACCCGACCAGGTGCAGCCGGACCAGCAGCACGGCGAGGGCGTCGATCAACCGGGTCGCGGTGTCCGGGCGCAGCGACTGGCTGAACAGGGAGCGGTACGGCAGGGAGAACCGCAGGTGCTGGGTGATCAGCACCGGCTCCAGCGGCTCACCGTCCGGATCGGTGCGACCGGAGATGACCGCCACCGGCTCGACACTGGGCACGTCCAGGCGGCTGAGCTGACGCAACAGCTCGTACTCCCGGTACGCCACCGTCTCGCCGATCTCCTTGATCGCGATCACCCGGCCGGACAGCCGGGCGAACCGCACCGTGTGCCGGGAGATGCCGCGGGGGAGGGCGGCGAGCTGATCGGCGGGCCACTCGGCGAGCGGGATGTGCCAGGGCAGATCCAGCAGCGCCGGGTCGGGGGCGGCGGCGGTGATCTGGAGGCGGGGGCGGTCCATGACCAAGGATTCTCCCATCGATGGCCGAAGGGGCGGGGTCCGGCAGGTGCCGAGCCCCGCCCCTTCGGGCGCGAGAGCGCTGGATCAGGCGGTGATGCGCTGACCGGAACCGGCGTGGAACAGGTGCTGCTCACCGGTGCGGATGGTGACCCAGATGGTCTCGCCCTTGAGCGGGACCTGACGCGGGCCGACCCGGACGATGACCTGCGAGTCGCCGGCGCCGGAGGTGACGTCCGCGGCGGCGGCGTTCCCGGCCAGCGAGCCGTACACGTAGGCGTCCGAGCCGAGCTCCTCGACGATGTTCACGACCACCGGCAGGGCGTTCGGGGTGCCCTCGGGGACGACGTCCAGCGACTCCGGCCGGAAGCCGATGGTGATCTGGTTGTTGTCGTCCGCGGCGAGCTGGCCGATCGCGTCACGCGGCACCGCGATGCCCGCGGACCCGACGGTGGCGAAGCCGTCCTGGACGTTGAAGGTGCCGATGTTCATCGCCGGGGAGCCGATGAAGCCCGCCACGAAGACGTTCGCCGGGGTGTCGTACATGTCGCGCGGGGTGCCGACCTGCTGGAGCAGACCGTCCTTGAGCACGGCGATCCGGTCGCCCATGGTGAGCGCCTCGGTCTGGTCGTGGGTGACGTAGACCGTGGTGACGCCCAGGCGGCGCTGCAGCGAGGCGATCTGGGTACGGGTCTGCACACGCAGCTTCGCGTCCAGGTTCGACAGCGGCTCGTCCATCAGGAAGACCTGCGGTTGGCGGACGATCGCACGGCCCATCGCGACACGCTGGCGCTGACCACCGGAGAGCGCCTTCGGCTTGCGGTCGAGGTACTGGGTCAGGTCGAGGATCTTGGCAGCCTCCTCGACGCGCTGCCGGATGTCGGCCTTCGGGGTGCCGGCGATCTTGAGCGCGAAGCCCATGTTGTCGGCGACGGTCATGTGCGGGTACAGCGCGTAGTTCTGGAACACCATCGCGATGTCCCGGTCCTTCGGCTGCACGTCGGTGACGTCGCGGTCGCCGATCAGGATGCGACCGGCGTTGACGTCCTCCAGGCCCGCGAGCATGCGCAGGGAGGTGGACTTACCGCAGCCGGAGGGGCCGACGAGGACGAGGAACTCGCCGTCCTCGATGTGCAGGTCGAGCGCGTCCACAGCGGGGCGCTCCGTGCCCGGGTAGACCCGGGTGGCCTTGTCGTACGTGACCGTAGCCATTGTCAATCCCTTCACCGGCAGGTACGTGCCGGACGATCCGTCGTGAAAGGTGTCAGAGTGTCTTCGCTGACACAGGCCGAACGGCTGGTGAGCCGCCCGATCCACCGGTCATCCTGCCACAGGAACGGTGTGATGTGGGCCACGCGTCCCTGTCACGACAGCCGGTAGGCGGCCCGGTCGCCGAAGGCGAAGAGCCGGTGCTGATCCACGGCGAGCTGGCGGAGGTCCGGGGGCATCGGCGCCGTCCACATCCGGGTACCGGTGCGCAGGTCCAGGGCGACCACCTCGGTGCCCTCGTCCCGGTCGCCGAGCACCAGCACGTGGCGGCCGTCGGTCACCGGTTGCAGGGAGAAGTCGGCGGACGGGGACACGTCCGCCCGCCAGCGTTCGGCCCCGGTGGTGGCATCCAGGGCGAGCACGCCCTGGGGCACCGTGCCGATCAACAGGTCGTCGAGCAGGATCACCGAGGTCTCGGCGCGGAAGGCGGTGTCGGTGCTCCACAGCGGCTCGCCGGTCGTGGTGTCCAGGCCGGACAGCTCGCCGTGGGGTTGGTCCAGGACGAACTCCGCCTGCGGCACCGAGCCGTCGTCGACGCTGAGCTGGAGGCGCCGTGCGATGCCGAGGGCGGTGATCCTGCCGTCCGGGCCGGACACCTGCGCACCGGCGGCGCCCTCCACCGCGAGCCGGTCCTGTCGGGCGGGGCCCACCGAGCTGCCGAAGGTCAGGGTGTGCCCGTCGACCAGGTCCAGCGCCCACGCGCCGCGATCGGAGGACACCACGACCGCGTCGCCCACAACCTGCAGCCGCATCGGGCTGTAGACGTCGCGCGCGTCCCGCAACGGGTCGAGGATCGCCTGCCAGCGGACGGTGCCGTCCAGGGTGCGCGCGGTGACCTCGATGCGCTGGTCGTCCCGCACGGTGGCGGTGATCCGGTGGTCGCCGGTGCCGATGACCGCGGTCTCGGCCGGCAGCGGGGTGTCGTCGTGCCGAGCGCCGGTGGTCGGGTCGAGCTGGAACAGCCGGGCACGGGTCAGGGTGGTGGTCCCGGCGGTGTCGTAGACGGCCACCGCGGACCAGCAGGCGATCTGCCCGGACTCCGCCCAGCAGTCGGTGGTGGTGAAGGCGTTGCCGTTGCTGAAGTCGCTGACCACCGGGGCTTCCCAGAGCTGCTCGTCGCTGTCCGGGTCGGTGGCGACAAGTGATTCGGCACCGGAGTCGTCCCAGCTGCTCGACAGGTACACGCCGGCGACCTCACGACCCGCCCACGCGACGCGTGTGCCGTTCTCCAGCTCCACTGCCCGCACGTCGGGTCCCACGGCGACGGCCACCTGGGGCAACTCCTGTGCCGTCAGGTAGGCCCGCTGCTCCACGGTGCCGATGCCGAGGTCCGCCAGTGTCACGGCGGCGGCCACGACCACCGGCACCGGCCACCAGCGGCGGGCGTACCGACGCCAGGGCACCGGGCCCCGCGGCGGGTGATGGGCGGGGCGGGTGCGCGGCGGCGCGGTGTCGACCCAGTCGTCCTCGACCAGCTCGACCTCGTCCATGCCCCCGCGCGCCACGACGGCTACCCGGTGACCCGGCCCGCGAGATCGGCCAGCAGGTCGCTGACCGCGTCGGTGTCCGGCAGGCGGTAGCGGGCGACCGTGTCGCCGTCACCGACCTTCACGCCCAGGTCGTCCTCGGTCAGCGCCTCGAGGGCGTGTTCGTCGGTCACGTCGTCGCCCGCGTAGAGCACGGCGCCGGCCCCCAGCTCGGCGCGCAGTGCGGTGACGGCGGCACCCTTGTCGGCGGTGAGCACCGACACCTCGACCACGTTCTTCCCGTGCAGCACCGCGGAGCCGAGCTCGTCACCGATCGCCAGCGCCTCGGACTCGGCCTCGGCGCGCACCGGCTCCTCGGCCAGACGGGTGTGCACCACCACCGCAGCCGGCTTGGTCTCCACCCAGACCCCGTCCCGCCCCCGTGCGACGGCCTGCATCCGGCTGCCGAGCTCGGTCAACCGGTCGGCCTGGTCGTCGGTGAGCCGGATGTCCTGCCGGTCGAGACCGTGGGCGGCGACCTGCGCGCGCTCGGCGCCGTGCGATCCGATCAGCACCGTGCCCAGCGGGGGCTGCGCGAGGCGGTGCAGGTCGGCCAGCGCGCGGCCGGAGACCAGGGCGACCCGCACCCGGTCGGGGTGCTCGGCCAGCGCGGCGAGCGCGTGGGCGGCGACCTCGGACATCCGGGACTGCTCCGGGTCGTCCTGCAGCGGCGCGAGCGTCCCGTCGAAGTCCAGGGCGATCAGCAGCGGCGGCCGGTCGGCGATCCGGTCCAGGGCGGCGGTGAGCAGCTCAGACATGCTGCTGCCGGATCGGGACGGCGGTGAGCACGGACAGGAAGGTGTTCGACCAGTTGGCCACGTCGTTCTCCAGTACCCGACGGCGCAGGCGGCGCATCCGCTTGCGGGCCTCCCGGGGATCGATGTTCACCGCGTGCATGATCGCGTTCTTCAGGCCGGAGATGTCGTGCGGGTTGACCAGGATCGCCGCGCCGCCCAGCTCGTCCGCGGCACCGGTGAACTCGCTGAGCACCAGTGCACCACGGTCGTCGGAGCGGGCGGCGATGTACTCCTTGGCGACCAGGTTCATCCCGTCGCGCAGGGCGGTGACCAGCATGACGTCGGCCGCCAGGTACAGCGCTGCCATCTCCTCCATCGGGTAGGAGTGGTGCATGTACTGCACGGCCGGGTGGCCGAACGCGGAGTAGTCGCCGTTGATCCGGCCGACCAGGACCTCCACGTCGTCCCGGAGCTGCTGGTAGGCGCCGACGTTCTCCCGGCTGGGCGAGGCGACCTGGACCAGCGTGGCGTCCTCGACCGAGAGTCGGCCGTCCTCCAGCAGTTCGCCGTAGGCCTTGATCCGGTGTCGGATGCCCTTGGTGTAGTCCAGTCGGTCCACGCCGAGCAGCAGCACCTTCGGGTCGCCCAGCTCGGTGCGGATCTCCCGGGCGCGCTGCTGTACCTCCGGGCTGCGGGCCAGGTTGTCGAAGGCGTGCGAGTCGATCGAGATCGGGAAGGCCGCCGCCCGCACGTGCCGCTCCACCCGTCCGTTGGCGTCGGTCAGCGTGATGACCTGGCCGCGGGTGGTGTGCTCGGTCAGCCGCCGGGCGGCCCGCACGAAGTTGGCGGCGTCGCCCGCACGCTGGAACCCGATCAGGTCGGCGCCCATCAGGCCCTCGACGACCTGCTTGCGCCAGGGCAGCTGGACGAAGATCTCCAGCGGGGGGAACGGGATGTGGTGGAAGTAGCCGATCCGGATGTCCGGCCGCAGCTCGCGCAGGTACTTCGGCACCAGCTGCAACTGGTAGTCGTGCACCCACACCGTCGCGCCGGGCGCTGCCTGGGCGGCGGCGGCGTCGGCGAACCGGCGGTTGACCCGCTGGTAGGCGTCCCACCACTGCCGGTGGAAGGTCGGCGGCTGGATCACGTCGTGATAGAGCGGCCACAGGGTGTCGTTGGAGAAGCCCTCGTAGTACTGCTCCAGGTCGTCCTGGGAGAGCGACACCGGCACCAGGCGCATGTCGTCCGCGTCGAAGGGCTCCAGCTCCAGATCGGCGGAGCCGCCCCAGCCGACCCAGGCGCCGTCCGACTGCTGCACCACCGGCTCCAGCGCGGTGACCAGGCCACCGGGGGAGCGGGTCCAGCTCGGTTGGCCGTTGTCGTCCAGGCTCACGTCCACCGGAAGGCGGTTCGCCACGATCACCAGGTCATAACCAGCAGATACCACGATTTCTCAGCTCCTTGGGCTCGGCCTGACCTTAACGTGACCTGGGATGTTTCGCCGGGGGAACACCGCGTGCCCTGACCCGTCCGGAGGGCTGCGGCGACTACCGTTCCGGCATGGAGCGGGTAGGGCTGGCACCGGGTGTCGAGATCGGCGGGTACACCATTCTCGCGCCGCTCGGCTCCGGTGGCATGGGCACGGTCTACCGGGCGGTGGACGGCGGCGGGACCACCGTCGCGCTCAAGCTGCTGCACCCGCACATCGGCGCCGACCCGGCGGCCCGGGAGCGCCTGCGCCGGGAGGTGGCCGCGCTGCAACGGCTGCGCAGCCCCGGGGTCGCGGCCGTGCTGGACGCCGAGGCCGACTCCACCGAGGCATTCCTGGTCACCGAGCTGATCCCGGGCAAGGACCTCGCCGAGTACGTGCGGCTGCGCGGCCCGCTGGACGCCACCGGCCTGCACCGGGTGGCGGCCGGCTCGGCCGAGACACTGCACGCCGTGCACCGGGCGGGGGTGGTGCACCGGGACCTCAAGCCGTCCAACCTGGTCCTCGGGCCGCAGGGGCCGGTGCTGATCGACTTCGGGGTGGCGCAGTCGGTGGACGAGACCCGGCTGACATCGGCCGGATTCGTGGTCGGCACCCCGGGGTACCTCGCGCCGGAGCTGATCGGGGGCGCCGAGCCGACGCCGGACACCGACTGGTGGGGGTGGGCGGCGCTGCTGGTGTTCGCCGCGACCGGCCGCGCCCCCTTCGGCGTCCGACCGTTGGAGGCGGTGCTGGCCCGCACCCAGGAGGGCGACGCCGACTTGCGCGGGCTAGGGCCGATCACCGCCGGTGCGCTGTGGGACGCGCTGGCCCCGGAACCGGCGGATCGGGCGACACCGGCCGAGGTGGTCGCGGCGCTCGCGGAAGCGGAGCTGCGCGGGGAGGTCTTCGACCCGGAGGCGACCGAGCAGCCGGTGCGCAGGGCGGCGCCGACGACGGTCGTGTACCCGGCCGGTGCCGCGGGGACGGGGGACGACTCGGCCACCGCGGTCCACCCGGCGGTGGCTCCCGGGACCGCTGTGTACCCGGCGGCGACGCCGGAGACTGCTGTGTACCCGGCGGTGGCGCCGGACACCGCCGGGCACCCGGCCGCGGGGCCAGAAACCGCTGCGTACCCGCCGGTGGTGCCGGAGTCGGAGGCGTACCCGCAGACCGCCGGCTACCCGGCGACCCGACCGGCCGTGTGGGACAGGCCGGGTCAGGACCCGGCGCCCGGCTGGCCCGAGCCCGTCCCTGCCCTGCCGCCCGCGCCGCCCACCCCGCCGCGGCGGATCGGGTCGCTCCTCGCCCTGGGCCTGCTCACCGTGGCCGGTGCCGCCGTCCGCCCCGGGATCACCCTGCTGGTCCTGCTGCCGCTGGTGCTGCTCGCCCGCACCGTCGGATCAGTGGTGGCGGCGACCCTGCGCCGACGCGAGCGAGTCGGCGCGCGCCGCTCGGATACCGCACGCGGGGTGATCGCCTCGCCCTGGCACCTGCTGCGCTCCGTGGTGACCGTGCTGCCGTCGCTGCTGGTGTCCGCCGCCCTGGTGACCGTGGTCGGCGGGGTCGGCTGGTGGGTGCTGCACGACGGCGGAACCGCGGACACCGCGGTCGAGGGCGGGTTGCTCGCGGTGACCGCCGTGATCGGACTCATCGCCCTGTGGTGGGGACCGGGTTCCCGCAGCACGCGGGAGGGTGCCCGCTGGGCGCTCGGCGCTGTGGCACCGGGCCGGTGGGGTGCCGGGGTCCTGGTGCTGCTGGTGCTGGCGGTCGCGGCGTTCGCGCTGTGGTCCGCGGCGCGGGGCGACCCCGTCGACTTCACCCCGTTCGGGTCGCCACCGGTCCCCGGGTCCTGAATCCCAGCATTCTCCCGGGCAGGACCCGTACCCTGTGGGCCATGTCCGCCGACCGCTCTGCCCTGCGTGCGCCGCGCCTGCGGCACCGTGCGCGACGTGCGCACCGTGCGCACTGCGGCAGCGTGGGGGCGGTGGGCGTCCTCGCCGGGATGCTGTTGCTGATCGGTGGGTGGTTCGGGGTGGCCCGGGTGCTGGTGCACCAGTGCGCGGCGATCGACGGACCGCTGGCCGACCTGGGTCGCTGGCTGACCCTGCTGCGCGAGGTGCCCGACTGCCCGGTCGGCACCCTGGCGGTCGCCCCCGGTCTGCCGCAGAGTGCCGTGCTGCTGATCGCGCTGGCCCTGCCGGTGGTCGCCGCCCAGGTGGCGCTCGGTGCGCTCGGGCTCGGTCTGATCGCGGTGCTGCGCCGTGCCGTCGCGGTGACCCTCGACGTGCTGGCGGCCGTGCTGCCGGACCTGGCGGCGCTGACCCGGGCGGGCGTGCGGGTCACGGAGCGGATCCGCATCCTGGTCGGACACCGGATCCCGCCGCTGCCCTCCGGTGTCCCGGGGGCGCGGCACCCGTTGCGCGGACCGCCGGTGGCGATGGTCTGACGACCACCCCCCACCGACCCCCGTCTCAGCAGAGCAGGAAGCAGATCCATGTCCAGCAACTCCCCGCGGCCGTCCAAGGCCGAGCGTCGCGATCAGGCGCGCGAGCAGGCACGTCAGATGCGCGAGGCGCAGCGCAAGCGCGACCAGCGCAACAAGTTCATCGCGATCGGTGCGGTCGTGGTGGCCGTCCTCGCCCTCGGCGGCGTCGGCGGCTGGCTGTGGATGCAGTCCAACCAGCCGAGCATCGCCTATGCCGGTGACGACGTGGAGACCATCACCCTCGCCGACACCACGGCACCCTCGACCGCCGGCGCCAACGGCGGGATCCCGGTCGGCAAGGAAGGGGTCGCCGGTGAGGCCGAGGACGGCAACGTCGTGGTCTCGGTGTACACCGACTTCATGTGCCCCTACTGCGGCCAGTTCGAGCAGGCCAATGCCGACGAGCTGGCATCCCTGCGCGAGGAGGGCGGCGTGACGATCGAGTACCACCTGCTGTCGTTCCTGGACGCGCAGTCGCGGGGCGCCGAGTACTCCACCCGGTCCGGCAACGCGGCGGCCGTGGTCGCCGACCAGGCACCGGAGCAGTTCCCGCAGTTCGTGTCCGCCCTGTTCGAGGACCAGCCGGCCGAGGGCTCGAAGGGCCTGTCGGACGGCAAGATCGCGGACATCGCACGCAGCGTCGACGTGCCGGACAGCGTGATCGACCAGTTCACCGCCACCGCCTCCGGCCAGGACTACCGCACCTACTCGCCGTGGCTGCAGGCCAACGTGAACCAGATGCGCACCGACATGGGCCAGGTCGGCACCCCCTACGTCGCCATCGACGGCGAGCAGTTCCAGGGCGACCTGTACTCCACCGGTCCGCTGACCCAGGCGATCGAGGCGGCCAAGGGCTGACCCGCCGACAGACACCGCAGGCCGCGACCGCTCAGGGTCGCGGCCTGCGGTGTCTAGACTCCCGCGGTGCCCTCCGTGCTGGTCGACCTCTCCCCGTTGCGTGTCAGTCCGGCGTTCCGGCGGCTCTGGCTCGGGCTGTCCATCGCGAACCTCGGGACCCAGTTCACCGTGGTCGCGGTCGGGTTGCAGGTCTATGAGCTGACGCGTTCGACGTTCTCGGTCGGCCTGGTCGGACTGTGCGCACTGTTCCCGCTGGTGGTCTTCGGGCTGTACGGCGGGGCGATCGTCGACCACGCCGACCGGCGCACGGTGGCACTGATCGCCTCTGGGGTGAGCTGGGCTGCGACCCTGGTGCTCGCGATCCAGGGCTGGGCGGGCAACGGCCACGTCGGACTGCTGTACCTGCTGACCGCCGTGCAGTCCGGGGCGAACGCGGTGAACAGCCCAGCCCGGTCGGCGATCATCCCGCGGCTGCTCGAACCCCGCCTGATGCCCGCCGCCAACGCGTTGCAGACCATCGGCTGGAACGTCGCCCTCACCGGCGGACCGCTGCTCGGCGCCGCCCTGGTCGCGGTCGCCGACTACGGCCCGGTCTACACCATCGACGCGGTGCTGTTCACCTTCGCGATCGTCGCGCTGTTCCGGCTGCCCGCGATGCCGCCGGAGGCCGACGACAGTGCCCCGCGCCGCGCCAGGGTCGGGCTGGGGTCGGTGCTGGACGGGCTGCGCTACCTCGGTACCCGTCCGAATGTGCGGATGACCTTCGTCGTCGACCTGATCGCGATGATCACCTCGATGCCCCGGGTGCTGTTCCCGGCCGTGGCGCTGCTCTACCTGGGCGGCGGCGAGACCACCACCGGGGTGCTGACCGCCGCCATCGCGCTGGGCGGGATCGTCGCCGGACTGTTCTCCGGTGGCCTGGCCCGGGTGCGCTGGCAGGGGCGGATCATCGTCGGGGCGATCACCGCCTGGGGACTGTCCATCGCCGCCTTCGGCCTGGTGCTGGTCGTGGTCGGCCGGGGCAGCCCGGACCACGTGCTGTGGATCGCGCTGGCGCTCGCGGTGCTCACCCTGGCCATCGCCGGGGCCTCGGACGCGGTGAGCGCGGTGTTCCGGCAGACCATCCTGCAGACCGCGACGCCGGACAATATGCGCGGCCGGTTGCAGGGCGTGTTCACCGTGGTGGTCGCCGGCGGGCCGCGACTCGGGGAGCTGCTGCTCGGCGCGGTGTCCACGCGGCTCGGCGAGGGCGGTGCGGCACTGGTCGGCGGCCTGGCCTGCGTGCTGCTGCTGGCGCTCGCGATGTGGCTGCAACGCTCGTTCTGGCACTACGACGCCCGGGACCCACAGCCGTGACCTGCGCCGGGGTGACAATAGGCGTATGACCGGCCTCGACCTGCCCCTGCCCGGCGACCTCAGCGACGACGAACGCGGTCTGGTCGAACTCCTCCGGGAGAGCGCCGTGCAGCTGCTCCCCGACGGTGCCGTGCTGGAGACCGACGACGTGCTGAGCGCCTTGCGGGCGTTGCAGCAGGAGTTCGTGCGGTTCCGGCTCTACTACAAGTTCGGCATCGACGAGGTGCTCACCAAGATCACCATCCTGCGCGAGGAGTTCGAGCAGGCGCACGACTACAGCCCGATCGAGCACGTCCGGCACCGGCTGAAGTCGATGGAATCGCTGATGCAGAAGGTGATCCGCACCGGCACCGACCTGTCCATCCCGGCGATCCGCGCGTCCATCCACGACATCGCCGGGATCCGGATCACCTGCTCCTTCGTCTCCGACGCCTACTGGGTGCGCGACATGCTCGCCCAGCAGCCGGACCTGGAGGTGGTGGAGACCAAGGACTACATCGCCCACCCCAAGCCGAACGGCTACCGGTCGCTGCACATGATCGTCCGGGTGCCGGTGTTCCTCTCCGACCGGACGGAGCACGTGGACGTGGAGATCCAGCTGCGCACCATCGCGATGGACTTCTGGGCGAGCACCGAGCACAAGCTCTACTACAAGTTCGGCCGCGAGGTGCCCGCCCACCTGATGGCCGAACTCACCGAGACCGCCCGGCTTTCCGCCGAGCTGGACGACCGGATGGCGCGGCTGCGGGCGGAGATCAACGGGCTGGGCACCGACGGTCGGTAGACTCCCGCACACGACACCCCGTGGGGTGCGCGCCTCCTTAGCTCAGTCGGCCAGAGCAACTGTCTTGTAAACAGTAGGTCGCCGGTTCGAATCCGGCAGGGGGCTCAGATCAGCTCGACCCGGTCCGCCTGCGGCCCACGGTCGCTCTGCCGCACCTGGTACCGCACCCGGTCGCCCGCGTAGAGCTCCTCGTCGTCCCGCACCACCGACACGTGCACGAACAGGTCCTGGCCGCCGTCGTCCGGGGTGATGAAGCCGAAGCCACGCTCCGGGTCGAAGCGCGCGACGACGCCCTGGCCACCGCGCTGCGGAGCGCGGGCCGAGCGGTCGTGGCCGCCGCCGCGCCGGACCGGGCCGCCGACCAGACGCACGCCCTGCGCCTGCGCGCCCCGCTCGCCCTCCGACAGCCGGTAGCTCACCCGGTCGCCCTCGACCAGCTCGGCGATGTCGCCGGAGAGGGCACGGGCGTGCACGAACACGTCCTGGTCCCCGGAGTCGGGGGTGATGAAGCCGAAGCCCTTGCCCGCGTCGAACCAGGACACGGTGCCGTCGGCGCCGTCGTGCTGTGCCGCACTCCGACCGGCACCCACCGCCGCATCCGCCGCGAGCGGCAGCACGTGGTCCGCCTGCGGACCCTTCTCGCCCTCGACGACCAGGAACGCCACCGGCTGGCCGTCGATCAGCACGCCACCGCCGACGATGGCCGAGCTGTGCACGAAGACCTCGCCCTCACCCGACTGCGGGGTCAGGAAGCCGTAGCCCTTGGCCGGCTCGTACCAGTTGACGGTGCCGAGCACGCCGAGCGTGGCGTCGGCGGCCACGTCACCGGTGACCCGGACGTTGCGCGCCTGCGGGCCGCGGTCGCCCTCGCCGACCTCGAACTCCACCGACTGGCCCTCACGGAGCACCGCCATGCCGTCCTGGCCGACGATCGCGGAGGCGTGGACGAACAGGTCGTCCGACTCGTCGGCGGGGGCGATGAAGCCGAACCCTCGCTCGGTGTCGAACCAGCGGACGGTTCCCTGCTGCACGGTGGTACTCCTTGTCAGGACGGTGGTTGCTGGGTCCAGTGTCCCCGACGGGGTGGTCGGCACACCAATGGGGCGGTCCGGCGTAGCCCCGGCACGGCGGCGCGCCGCGGTGGTCGGCACCATCGACGTTCCGCGCTCTTATTTCCAGGCGAATCGGCTGAATGCGCGCGACGAGTTTTCCCGATTTTCGGCTGAACTGATGAGTGCGGTAGGGGGAACGGGTGAAAGGGGCCTTGTGGTCCGGGGGTCGGTGTCCTACGGTGTGTGACGATACACACGCAGGGGCGCGTGGCTTTCCGCCGCGACCCGGTGGACGCCGATCTGGACGCGCACCGTGTCACTAGGGGGATCTGATGGCCGACGACTTCCGTTCCGACATTGCTGATCGACCGCTGACGCCCCGGCCGAGCTGGCGCGTGAGTGCTGACCACCGCATCGAGTACGACGTCCAGATGATCGTGGACGTTCTGGACGCCGGAAACGACGCGCTGGCATCGCGGTGCGGCGCGCGCGCCCTGGTCGTCGTCGACCACACGGTCGAGGACCTGTACGGGCCGCGCGTGCGCGCCTACTTCGAGCACCACGCGATCCCGGTGGCGGTGATCGTCCTCCCGGCGGAGGAGGAGGCGAAGGAGCTCGCCTCGGTGCTCGCCGTCGCCGATGCCATGGCCGACACCGGCCTCCTGCGGCGGTCGGAGGCGGTCGTGGTGATCGGGGGCGGCGTCGTGATGGACGTCGTGGGGCTCGCCGCCAACCTGTTCCGACGGGGGGTGCCCTACGTGCGGGTGCCCACGACCCTGATCGGCCTGGTCGATGCCGGTGTGGGCGTGAAGACCGGAGTGAACCGCGGAACGCACAAGAATCGCCTGGGGACGTACTTTGCGCCGACTGCCACGCTGGTCGATCCCTCGTTCCTGTCCTCGTTGCCCGCGCGACACGTCCGCAACGGCCTCGCGGAGATCGCCAAGATCGCCCTGGTCAAGGACCCCGGGCTCGTCAGCCTGCTCGAGTCCGCCGCGGCCCGGCTCCCGCACATCGACTACACGCTGACGGCGATCGACACGCACGAGGAGATCCTGGCGCGTGCGATCGGGGGCATGCTCGCCGAGCTGGAACCGAACCTGCACGAGACGAACCTCGAACGCATCGTCGACTTCGGCCACACCTTCAGCCCGTCGCTGGAGCTGATCGCCGACCCGCCGCTGCTGCACGGTGAGGCGGTCGCCGTGGACATGGCGCTCTGCATCGAGCTGTCGAGCCAGCGTGGGCTGCTCTCCGAGTTCGAGGCGCGTCGGGCGCTGAACCTGCTGTACCGACTGGGCCTCCCGCTCACCAATCGGATGTTCACCCCCGATCTGCTGAACACGGCGCTGGAGGACACGATCAAGCACCGCGACGGCCTGCAGCGAGTGCCGCTGCTGACCGGCCTCGGACGGGCGACGTTCGTCCACGACCTGACGCCGCAGGAACTCGCCGACGCGGTGGCCAGAACGCGCGCAGCCCGCCAGACCATCGAGGCGCTGGAGGCACGGACCGCTCTCGACGAGCAGGAGATGCTGGCTCGTGGGTGACACGCCGACCGCCAGCACGAGGCAGCCGACGGCGACCGACCACGACCCCGCGGAGTTCGTCCTCGACGTCGGCGGGACCTGGACCCGGGCCTCGCGATGGCCCCCCGCGGACAGCGCCTCGGTCGTCACGGTGCGCACACCCAGCCGCACCAACCAACCCGAAGCGACGCCGGAACACCTGGTGGAGCAACTGATCGATCTGATCGTCGACCTCACCCCTGACCGGGCGCCGTCGAAGGTGGCGATCAGCCTGGGTGCCACCCTGGACCACCGTCGGGGTGTCGTCTACGGCTCGGCGCCGCTCTGGGGAGACGCACAGGCGCCCGTCCCGCTCGTGCAGCGTCTGCGGGAGCGGGAACCCGAGGTGGAGTGGGTGGTGCTGAACGACGTGACGGCGATGCTCGCCGCCTACCGTGCGGCTCACCCCGAACTGGCAGCGGTCAAGATCGTCGTGACCACGATCAGTTCAGGCATCGCCGCGCGGTGCGACGACCCGGTGTCCGGGAGCCTGCCGACCGACCCCGCCGGGCTCCAGGGCGAGATCGGGCACTTGCCGGCGATCACGGCTGACCTGCATCTTCCCTGCGCCTGCGGTCAGCTCGACCACGTCGCCGCCTTCGCCAGCGGGCCGGGGCTCCGGGCTGTCGCCGCTGCCCTGGCGAGGGTCGCCGAGGCCCGCGAGTCGGCGGCCGTCGACCTCGGCACCGCGGCGTTCGAACGCACCTTCGCTGCGGCGTTGGAGGCGGGGGACTCGTTCGCCCATCGTGTGCTCGGGGAGGCGACCCGCCCCCTCGCCGACGTCTTCACCTACCTGTTGACCACGCAGCCGGACACCGCTCGGATCGTGCTCACCGGTGGCGTGATCGACGCGATCGGTGGGCACTACCGGCGGGCCGTCCTGCGTCGGATGCGGGAACGCGGGGTCCACCACACCGCGCGCCAGCATCCGACGTGGCTGGACTCGGTCCTCGTCCTCGCCCAGTCGCCCGCGGAGACCTCTCCGTTGGTCGGTGCCGCGCTGCTCGCCGGCGAGGGGACGGGGAGTTCGTCGTGACGGCGACCCGTGCCGCCGCGTGGGTGATCGAGCGCACGCCGCAGAACGTGTTCTCCCAGGTCACGCGACCTGTACCGCGTCTCGCGCACGACGAACTCCTGCTGGGTGTCGAGACGGCGGGTCTGTGCGGCACCGACATCCAGGTGGTGCGCGGGATGCGCACCGAGGCCGCGTCGGTGCTGGGACACGAAGCCGTGTGCACGGTGCTGGAGGTCGGGGCGCGCTGGCACGACCGGTTCGCGGTGGGGGACCGGGTCACGGTGAATCCGACCGCGCGCACCGATCCGGGCTTCCTGCTGGGGCACGCGATCGACGGGGTGTGGGCTTCCCGGCTGATCGTCTCGGGACCGGTGATCGAACTCGGGCAGGTGGTCCCGCTCCCGGGTGACCTCGACCCGATCGTCGGCGTGTTGGTCGAGCCGCTCGCCTGTGCGCTCTACAGCTGGTCGATACTGGCGGCGGCGCGCCCGGCACGGCTGGTCGTGCTCGGCGACGGCTCGGTCGGTCGGCTCGTCGCGTGGCTCGCCGCGCGCGACCTGGGCACGGACCACGTTCTGATCGCGGGCAGGGCCGAGATGGACGACCCGAACGAGCGGCTCCGGGTGATGGGCGTGATGAACACGTGCTGCGGCGTCGTCGTCGCCACGCCCCGGGATTCCACCGCGGGGTGCGTGCTGGCTGCGATGGAGAACGTCGGGGACGGCTCCGTGATCGACGTCGTCGGCGGGCTCGAACCCGGGGCCGACCCCGTCCTGCAGCGCGCTGCCGAGGTGCGGGCGCAGAACGTGTGCGGAGACCCGCAAGATCCGCGGATGCTCGACCTGGAGCTCGGTGATCCGGCGACTCCTCGCCGGGTTCGGGTCACCGGCCACCGAGGAGTCGCGCCTGGCCACCTCTCCCGAGCGGCAGCACTCCTGCGCGCTCACGGCGAGGAGTTGCGCACGGTGATCACGCACGAGGTCACGCCGCCTCAGGCGGTCGCCGTGTTGAACGACCTCGCCACCACCGGCACCCGCGATCTCGCGGGTCGCCGCATCCTCAAGCTCGTCGTCGACTTCAGGACAGGGGCCACTACGCCATGAACACCATCACGCAGGGTGCCACGCCGCGGGCACTGGTCATCGGCGGCTCCACCGGGATCGGCAGCGGGATCGTCACCGGGCTCACGACCGCTGGTTACGCGGTGCAGGTGCTGAGCCGCACTCGGCCGCAGGTCGCCCACGCCGGGTGGACGCGCGTCGACCTGAACGACCGGGACAGCACCCAGTACGCCCTCGATGCTGTCGCCGCGGAGCCGCTCAGCGTGCTGTGCTTCTCCGCCGCCGTCTACGGCACCAGCCGCAAGATCCTGGTCGACACCCCCCGCGAGGAGTGGCGAAGCCAGGTCGAGGTGATGCTCGACGCCCTGTGGTCGGCGTTGCACACCTGCCTGCCGGCCCTGACCGCCGCCGGTCCGGGGCTCATCATCGGCGTCTCCTCCGAGGTCGTGCACAACGCCGGTCCTGGTCGTAGCGGATATGCGGCGGTGAAGGCGGCGGCCTCCGCGATGCTCGCCTCCGTCCGCCTGGAGTACGAGAGGTCCGACCTCCGGGTGGTCGAGGTGCTGCCGCACGGCATGGTCGACTCCCCGGGAATCCGAGCGCGCCGCGCCGATGACTTCGACTATTCGGGATACACCCGGCCCTCAGCGTTCGCCGCCGTCTCCGAGCACCTGGGTCGTACCCGGGGCGCGGCCGAGGACGGTCGTGCTCTCGTCGTCCGGGCGGATGGAACCTGGTACGACCTCGGGTCGCAGTCGGCACCGCCGTCGCAGAGCCGAGCGCTGTGACCCCCTCGACCGGCCTGGTGGCGTGGCGGCTGCCCGGGTCACCGCAGGACAGCCCCCTGCTCGCCGCCCGGGTCGGAGCGCAGCGGCTCCAGGTCGACTACGGAGGTTTCGACCGCCCCTACGAACTCGTCCCCACCACGGCGAGACGCCTCAGGCGGAACGCCGACGAGGTCGGAGTTCCGGTGACCGCCGTCGCCGTCAACGCGCTGAATGACCTGGGCGTCACGTCAGCCGATCATGACGTGCGCAGAACGGTGGAATCGCTGATCCGCCGAGCGTGCGACGCGGCCCGCACGCTCGGCGCCTCGGCAGTCGTGATCCCGGCATTCCGCCGCAGCGCGATCCACACCCCGGCGGACGTGACGGCTACGGCCGCGTTTCTGGTCCGCGCCGCGCAGTTCATCGCCGGGTCGGGCATCGTCCTCGTCCACGAGAACGTCCTGGCGCCGGATGCGCTCGCCACGTTGCGCGACGCCACCCGGGGAGCCGGTGTGCGTCTGCTGTTCGACGTGGGCAATCTCCACGAACACCGCGTCGATTGGCGGGACTACCTGGCTGGCGCTGCCCCGGCGCTGCACACCGAGGCCCACATCAAGGACCACCTGACGCGGCCCGCGGGCGACATCCCCCTGGGGCGGGGCCGCGTGCCGCTCGGTCGGGTGGTCGACGCCCTCGTCCAGACCCGGGCAGTCGACTGCTTCGTCGTCGAGACCGATCACCGCACCCATGACGATCACCAGATCCGGGCCGACCTCGCCACGCTCACCCACCTGATCCACCATCACGGGAGTACGCCATGACCGACGATCGCACCCGAGGTCTGCTGTTCGACATGGACGGCACCCTCCTGGACTCCACGCCACTCGTGGAGCAGATCTGGACCGAGTTCGCCTCGCGTCACCAGCACGACCCGGCGCGCGTGCTCGCCTTCGCCCACGGACGGCCCACCCGGGCGACGGTCGCGGAGTTCCTCCCCCCGGGCCTGGACGTGGAGGCCGAGGTCGCGCGGATCGCGGCAGCGGAAGCGGCTGAGACCTGGGGCATCGCGGCGCTTCCCGGTGCGCGTGAGTACCTCGGTGGCCTGGAGCCACACCAGTGGGCGGTGGTCACCTCGGCCACCCGTGCGGTCGCCGAGATCCGCATGACGGCGGCCGGGCTGCCATTGCCCGAGGTGCTGGTCACGTCCGAGGACGTCGAGCACGGCAAGCCCTCGCCCGAGGGCTACCTGCTGGCGGCTCGGTCGCTGGGTCTCGACCCCGCGGCGTGCCGAGTCTTCGAGGACGCCGGTCCTGGAGTCGTCGCGGGTCGCAGCTCGGGTGCGGAGGTGACCGTGGTCGGCGGGTACACGGGCGAGGAGACCCACGGCCTCCCGCGCATCGCTGATTTCACGGAACTGGTGCAACGCGACTCGGACGGCCTGCTCGCCGCGGGGGTGAGTCGGCGATGACGGCACCTCACGTCCGGTGGATCCGCCGCCCGGCCGACGGAGCTGGCGCGCGCGTCATCCACGTGAACACGAGTGCGCGCGGCGGTGGGGTCGCGGAGATCGTGGAGAACGTCACGCGCCACGACATCGCACGCGGTCGGCGCAGCGGGTGGGCGGTGATCGACGCCCCGGACGAGTTCTTCGCCTTCACCAAGGGCCTGCACCACCTGTTCCACGGCCGCGGCGACCCGCACCTGCTCGCCGCAGGAGGTGCGACGTACCGGCAGGTTCTCGACCGGGTACCGGCGCTCCTGGAAGCCGACATCCGGGCCGACGACATCGTGGTGCTGCACGACCCTCAGACGCTGGGCCTCGCGCGATGGGCCGCAGGCCGTGCACGTCGGGTGTATTGGCACTGCCACATCGGATCGTTGCAGGATCCCGACGGGGTCAAGGGCGCGCTGTGGGACTTCTTCGCCGACGATCTGAGTGCCGTCGATGCCGTGCTGGTCACCGAGCCCGGCTACCTCGTCGGGGCAACGGTCGCCCGGGTACGGATCGTGCGGCCCGCGATCGATCCCGAGGCGCCCAAGAACGCCACGATGAGCGACGACGAGGTGGCGCGGTGTCTGCGGCCCTTCGGTGCGGTGGCCGCCGATGGCGCCGTGGTGCCGGGCGGCCGGGTGTGGCAGGACGTGCCGCTCCCGGAGCACGCTCCGATGGTGTTGCAGGTCTCCCGGTGGGATCCGCTCAAAGGGATGGCCGACGTGCTGCGATCGACGGCGGAGCTCGAGCCCCGCACCCACGTGGTGCTCGCCGGCCCCGACCCCGCGGAGGTGCTCGACGATCCCGAGGGGATCGCTCAGCTGCGCGCGACGCTGCAGCAGGTGCGCGCGCTGCCGGCACCGGTGCGTCGTCGCGTGCATGTCATCGCGCTGTCGTCCCACGATCGGGAGCTGAACGCGCTGTGCGTCAACGCCCTGCAACGGCGGGCCGACGTCGTGGTCCAGCGCAGTCTCGAGGAGGGGTTCGGCCTCACCGTCACCGAGGCGATGTTCAAGGGCAGGCCGGTCGTGGCGTCGCACACGGGCGGAATTCCCCGCCAGATCGATCACGGGGTGAGCGGGCTGCTCGTCCACCCCGGTGACGACCGCGCCTTCGTCACCGCCGTCAATGAATTGCTCGCCGACGAGCAGATGCGCATGGACATCGGGGCAGCGGCCGAGAGTTCCGTGCGCGGTCACTATCTGATCGATCGACTCGCCACTGATTACGACCTGCTTCGACACTGAGAAAGGGAATTCGTGAACCCACAGAACCCCCGCGTAGGAATCGTTGTCGGAGGTCGCGGTCTCATCGGACGTGCCATTGTGACCGGCCTGTTGGAGAGGCGGGTCGTCGACCAGGTGTGGAGCCTCGACCGTTCGGCGCCCGTCGGAGACCACCTCACGGCGGTGACCGAGGTGGTGTGCGACCTGCGCGACGACGATCAGCTCCGCGCGGCAGTCGAGGAGCTGCCCGCCCGGGTCGACTGCTATGTGAGCGTGCTGGGTGGGGAGGAGAACCCGCCAGTGGAACCGGTGCACGACACGGCATGGCCTCCGCCTGCGGTCTGGGATGACATCGTCGCGCTGAACACCGGGTCGGCGTACCGCATCGTGCGGTCTCTGGAGGGTCGTCTCCGCGAGGGTGCCTCGATCACGCACATCAGTTCCATCGCCGCGACGATGCCCTGGGTCGTGTCGCCCGCCTACGGTGCCGCGAAGTCGGCTCTCGAACACTGGACCACCTCCCTGGCGGTCCTGCTGGGTCCGCGCGGGATCCGGGTGAACGCCGTCCGTCCGGGCTTCGTGTGGTCGCGCCAGTGGGCCGCAGTCGACCGCGGCGAGTTCGACGCGGTCGTGGCCGACCGGGTCCCGCTCGCCCAGTTCGACCAGGGTGAGACGGTGTCCCGGGAACAACTGCCGACCGACGTCGCGGAAGCTGTCGTCTTCTTGGCTTCCCCTGCCGCCCGACAGTTGACCGGTCAGTTCCTCGACGTGGACGGGGGCGCCGCGCTGGTCCGCGCCGCTCGCTGAGCGACTCGGCGCGTCGGTACGCTGCAGGGATGGGTACTCCCGCCGGTCGCCGGCCCACGCTGCGCGAGATCGCGCAGCGAGCAGGGGTGTCCGTGATGACGGTGTCCTATGCGTTCAACGACCCGGACCGGGTGTCCGACGCGCGCCGCGAACGGGTGCTCGCCGCCGCCGCCGAGCTGGGTTACCAGGGCAAGAACCCCTGGGCCACGGCGCTGCGTCGCGGCCGCGCCGGAGCGCTGGGCGTGGTGTTCAGCGAGCACCTCACCTACGCCTTCACCGACCCGCAGGCGACCGACTTCCTGGCCGGGGTCGCGTCGGTCTGTGCCGAGGAGGGGTTGGGCCTGACGATCATCCCCACGGTGGGTGACACCGAGGACGCCCAGCGCGTCGCGGCGGCACCGGTCGACGGATACGTGTTCTGGACGACCCGCTCGGATGACCCCTGCCTGGACGCAGCGGCGAACACCCACCGGCCGTGCGCGATCCAGGGTGGCCCGACGCACGACGGATTCGTCCGGGTCGGCACACCCGACCGCGCGGCGGCTGCCGCCATCGCGCGGGTGGGACTTGTCGGCGGTGTGCGCCATCCGGTGGTGCTCAGCTTCTCCCTCGACACCGATCGAGTCGCTCGGTCCGGGTACGGGATCGCGCCGGACACCGCCCGGATGCCCGTGACCTTCGACCGGCTCGCGGGCTTCCAGGACGCGATCGCCGAAGCGGGGCTGGACTGGGACGCCACCTTCGTCCTGGCGCTCGCGCGCAACGACCGGGACGAGGCGAGACGCGCGTTGACCTCGGTGCTCGCAGCAGGCACTCCGGTCGACCTGGTGTTGAGCACCAGTGACGAGCTCGCGCTGGGTGCCGTGGAGGCCCTCCGCGATCACGGTCTGAGCATTCCCGACCGGGTCGCGGTGACCGGGTGGGACGACGGCCCGTCGGCCCAGGCGGCGGGTCTGTCGACGGTGCGTCAGTCGCTGTACGACCAGGGCCGGGTGTGTGGCGCTGTCGCGGCCGGGCTCGACGTCACCGGCACCGACCCGGAGTGGCAGATCGTGCCCCGGAGCTCGACGCGGGTGAGCGGGACCGCCCGCTGACTCACGCCACGGGGCGGCGTTCGTCGATCGGTGCACGGACGGGGACCCGCAGGGCGAGCATGCCGAGCAGCACTACGGCGGCGGCGGTCCAGGGGATGAGGCCGAGGAGCCCGTGGTCGACGGCCAGCCCACCTGCCAGTGATCCCCCGGCGATCCCGACCTGGAACGCGACCACGTACAGCGACGAGGCGACGTCGCTGGTCTCCGGGGCCACCCGCAGTACCGTCGCCTGGAGGAACACCGGGGTGGCGGCGAAGGCCGCGCCCAGCACCACGACCGAGAGCACCACACCGGCAGGTGCCCACGAGGAGAAGATCCCGATCCCGGCGAATGCCAGGGCCAGGCCGCCCATGGCGACGACTGCCGCGCGGCGCGGGAAGGAATCGGTCACCTTCCCGATCGCCCAGACCCCGATCAGCCCCGCGAATCCATAGACCAGCAACACCACCGCGAGCCCTCGACCGGTCACCCCGGCCGCGCGGTCGAGGATCAGCGCGATGTAGGTGTACGCGGCGAAGTACGCGACCACGAGGACGATCGTCAGGGCGCATACGCGCAGCAACGATCGGTTCCTGACCGTCGAGGCGAGCAGCGGCAACCAGCTGCGCAGGCCGCCGGTGTCGGATCGGCCCTCGAGGGTCGGCATCACCAGCGCGAGTCCGACGAACGCCAGCGCCGCTGCGACCGCGAGCACGATGATCGCCGGTCGCCAGCCCCAGGTCGTGCCGAGGGCGGTCATCAGTGGTGTTCCCGCCACCATCGCGAGCGAACTCCCCATGAACGCCACCGACGTCGCGAATCCTTCGCGGCCCCGGGGCACCAGCATGGCGGCGGTCGGCGCGACGACCGACCAGAAGATCCCGTGGGTGGTGGCCGACACGAGCCGCGATGCCAGCACCCACGCGTATCCCGGAGCGACGGCCATCGCCAGGTTGGACACCACGAGGACGCCGATCGTGATCAGGATCAGTCGACGCCGGGCGACGCCGGAGGCGGCCACGACCAACGGCAGCACCGTCACCGCGACCACGACGGCGTACAGCGTGAGCAGCGAGCCGATCCGTGACTCGGCGACGCCGAGGTCCCGGGCCATCTCCGGCAGCAGACCGACCGGGAACGACTCCGACGTGTTGTAGGCGAACGCCGCGCAGGCCAGGAGGATCAGGCTCGCCCAGGAACGGGCATCGATGCGGTGCATTTGTGTGACGATACACAACTCCACCGAAGTGATCGACCTCTGGGGGTGCCGCCAGCTGTCATCGTGGGGCATGCTGGGCGTGTAACGCTACACAGGAAGGATCGAAGGTGTCAGGAGATCGCGGACCATCGGCTGCCGTGGCGTCGACCTCACCGGCGCCCGCCTTCGTCCGCGGCGGTCCGACCGTCCTGTCGTACGCCGTCCTGGGCTGCTACACGTTCTGGTTGTACGCCTTCGGGCCGGCCGTCACGTTGCTGCGGGACGAGCTCGGCTTCTCCTATACCTTGCTGGGTCTGTACTCGGTGCTCTGGTCCCTCGGGGCCGCTCTCGCGGGGGCGATGTTCGCCTGGGTGGCCCGCCGACTGAGTCGGGGTGCGCTGCTGTGGGCGGCAGCTGCGGCAGCCACTGGGGGCGCCGCGGTGTTCACCCTGACGAGGGGCGTGTCGGCGACCCTCGCGGGCGCCGTGGTCTTCGGGCTCGCCGGCACGATGTTGCTCGCCGTCATCCAGGCGATCCTGTCCGATCAGCACGGACCTCGTCGTGACCGGGCACTCACGGAGGCGAACATCGGCGCCGGTGCGTCCGCCGTCTTCGCGCCGCTGGTTCTCGGCGCGCTGGCGACGACAGCTCTGGGATGGCGGGCCACCTTCGCCATTCCCGTCCTGGTCCTGGCCGCGCTGTTCCTGCGCTACCGGCGACAGACCTACCAGGTGCCCCAGCCCGACGCACCCGGCGGGCGCTCGGGTCGGCTGCCCGCCGCGTGCTGGCTGTTCGCCGTGCTGATGGCGTTCGGGTCGGCGATGGAGTTCTGCCTGGTGTACTTCGGGCCGCAGGTCCTGATCGCGACCGGAATGTCGGCTGCGGCCGCCAGCACTGCGCTCGGTGCCAACTATCTCGGCATCCTGGTCGGTCGCCTGGGTGGGGCCGCGCTGACCCGGCGACCCGGCATCACCGCGCCGTTGCTGGCCGGGTCGCTCGCCACGACGGCGGCGAGCTTCGCGCTGTTCTGGTTGACCGACAACAGCGTCCTCGCGGTGACGGGGCTCTTCCTGTGCGGGATCGGGGTCGCCAACCTCTACCCCTTGGCACTGGCCCTGACCCTCGATGCCGCCCCGGGTCAGGAGGATCAGGCGAACGCCCGCTCGCAGCTGGTCGTCGGACTCGTCGCCGCGGCGTCGCCGTTCATTCTGGGAAGCCTTGCCGACCGAGTGGGATTGTTCGCGGCCTTCGCCATCGAACCCGTCCTGATCGCGGCCAGCGGTGCGCTGCTGTGGGGCGGCGTGGCCGCCCGCCGACGAGCTCGACGCCACGACCAGTACCGGGCCGTGGTGTGACCACACGCTGGGAGGACCGATGACCGACGAACTGCGTGCCGATGTCGTGGTGGTGGGCGGTGGTGCCGCGGGCTGCGTCCTGGCGGCACGGCTCAGCGAGGACGCCGACCGGACAGTGTTGCTGCTCGAAGCAGGCCCGGACTACGGCCCTCGTGACGACGGGCGGTGGCCGGACGACCTGCTCGACTGCCGATCGCCGGCGCGCAGCCACGACTGGGATCCCGGCTATCCGGCGCACTACTCGCGGGCCCGGGTGATCGGGGGGTCGTCGGTCAGCAACGCCTGCTGGACCCTGGTCGGTGCGCCGCCCGACTACGACGCATGGCGACCGTACTCGGGCGGTGCGTGGGACTACGCGACGCTCGCGCCGTACTTCACCGAGGCCCTGGCGACCATGCGGGTGCGCCAGGTGCCGGACAGCGACAAGAGCGACTGGCATCGAGCCGCCGTGGCGGGTGCCGTCCAGCTCGGCGTCCCCGTGCTCGACGACGTCAATGCCATCGACGCCACCGAAGGCACGGGCTGGGTCCCGCTCAACGCGGTCGGGCACACCCGGTGGAATGCGGCCTTCGCCTACCTCGACCCGGCGCGGGGTCGCCGGAACCTCCGTGTGGTCGCCCAGGCGTCTGCCAGCAGGTTGATCATCGAAGGTGATCGTTGCGTCGGTGTCGAGATCGTGCGAGCGGGTCGCCGGGAGGTGGTCGCGGCGGGCACGGTCGTGCTGGCGGCGGGCGCCTACGGGGATCCGCCGCTGCTGATGCGCAGCGGTATCGGACCCCGCTCCGTGCTGCGGGACCTCGGGGTTCGGGTGGCGCTCCCGTTGGAGGGGGTCGGCGCCAACCTGATCGACCATCCCAAGGTCCAGGTGAAGCTCGAGCCCACCGCCGCCCATGTCCTGCCGGACCATGAGGTCTACGTCCCGCAGAGCCTGGTGAAGGCGCGGTCCAGCATGGCCGAGGACGACTACTGGGACCTGCACATCGTGCCGACGGCAGGGCGGGCCGAGGATCACCTGGGGCAGTTCGTGGGCCCCCTCGAGGTGTCGATCCATGTGTTCGGGCTGGTGCCGCGCTCGCGGGGTTTCGTCCGGGCTCGATCGCTCGACCCGTCCGACACGCCCCTCATCGAGCCGCGGTACTTCAGCGACGCCGAGGGGTACGACCGGCGGGTCGTGCTCGACGGCGTCGACGTCGTGCACGCCCTCGCGGGGACGGCGCCGGTCAAGGAGCTCGCGACGTTGCAGCCGTGGACGTCGGCGCAGAGGGACGCCGTCGGTGGGACGCAGGCCGGCTACTGGCACCCCGTGGGCACCTGCGCCATGGGGCCCGACGGCGATGCGATGGCCGTCGCCGGCCCGGACGGGAAGGTGCACGGCCTGACGAACGTCCACATCGGCGACGCCTCCCTCATCCCCGTGGTGCCGCGCGCGAACACGAACCTGACGACCATCGCGGTCGCGGGCCGGGTTGCCGACCTCATCTCCCGAGGGCTCGGGTAGGGCACGACCGCAGGGCGATACCCCCACGGCGCGGCCGGCCGGCACGAGCAGCCGGTCCGCTCGCCGTGCAATGCCGTCCGACCGACAGGTTGTGCGCCCAAACCGACGGACCATCCATCCGCGCCCCCGCACCACCCCCCGCTCAGGTTCACTCGGTGCGTCGCCCCGACCAGGGCCGACCCGCACCCGTCGACGACGCATGGCCGCGCCGCCCGGGTGCCGCCAGGACGACTCGCCGAGGAGACGCATGACGGGCGTGGACGCGCTGACCCTGTTGGAGAAGGCGGCGCTGCTGACCGGTGGGTCGGTGTTCGGGACCCGGGAGCTGCCGCGGCGGGGGGTGCGCTCGCTGCTGATGGCGGACGGGCCGCATGGGGTGCGCAAGCAGCTGGGGTCGGCCGACCACCTGGGGATCGCGGCGTCGCAGGAGGCGACCTGCTTCCCGACGGCGGCGGCGGTGGCGAACTCGTGGGACCCGGAGCTGGCCGAGCGGGTGGGTGCGGCGCTGGGCGCCGAGGCGGCGGCGCAGGACGTGGACGTGCTGCTCGGCCCCGGGCTGAACATCAAGCGGTCGCCGGTGGGTGGCCGCAACTTCGAGTACTTCTCCGAGGACCCGCTGCTGTCGGGCAAGCTCGCGGCGGGCTACGTGCGCGGCATCCAGTCGCAGGGGGTGGCGGCCTGCCCGAAGCACTTCGCGGCGAACTCCCAGGAGCTGCGCCGGATGGCGTCGGACTCGATCGTGGACGAGCGCACGCTGCGTGAGGTCTACCTGTCGGCCTTCGGGATCGTGGTGACCGAGGCGCACCCGCGGTCGATCATGTCCTCCTACAACCTGATCAACGGGGTGTACGCCCACGAGGACCCGTTCCTGCTGGGCACCGTGCTGCGGGACGAGTGGGGCTTCGACGGGGCGGTGATCTCCGACTGGGGTGGCTCGAACGACATCGTGTCGGCGGTCGAGGCCGGTGGCACGCTGGAGATGCCGGCCGCGGGGCTGGACTCGGCGCGGCAGATCGTCCGGGCGGTGCGTGACGGCCGGCTGGCCGAGGCGGATCTGGACGCCCGGGCCGCGGAGGTGCTGCGCCTGATCGACGACGCGCGCGAGCCGGGCACCGCACCGGCGGTGGACCCGGACGCCCATCACCGGCTCGCCCGGGAGACGGCCGCGCGGTCGGCGGTGCTGCTCAAGAACCAGGACGCGGTGCTGCCCCTGGCGGCGGGCACCCGGGTCGCGGTGATCGGCGACTTCGCGCTGACCCCCCGGTACCAGGGTGCCGGGTCGTCGGCGGTGAACCCCACCCGGGTGGACAGCGTGGCCGAGCTGGTGGGCGACTCCGGCCTGGACCCGGTGGCGGTGCTGCCGGGCTTCCGCCGGGACGGTCGGCCGGACACCGAGCTGCGGGATGCCGCACTGGCGGCAGCCGGGCGGGCCGATGTGACCCTGCTGTTCCTCGGACTGCCGGAGGTCGCGGAGTCCGAGGGGATGGACCGCGCCGATCTGCGGCTGCCGGACGCCCAGGTGGAGCTGCTGACGGCGCTGGCCGGGTCGGGGGCGCGCGTGGTCGTGGTGCTCGCGGCCGGTGGTGTGGTCGAGATGCCGTGGCTGGACTCGGCGCAGGCGGTGCTGCACGCCTACCTCTCCGGCCAGGCGGGCGCGGGCGGCGTCCTGGACGTGCTGACCGGCGCGGTGAACCCCTCCGGCCGGTTGGCCGAGACGGTGCCCGTGACGCTGGGCGACACCCCGATGGCCGACCACTTCCCCTCCGAGGGCCAGTACGCGCAGTACCGCGAGGGCCTGTACGTCGGCTACCGCTACTTCACGACCGCGGGTGTCCCGGTGGCCTTCCCCTTCGGCTTCGGGCTGTCCTACACCGACTTCGCGCTGAGCGACCTGACCGCGACCCCCGAGTCGGCGACGGTGACCGTGACCAACACCGGCGACCGGGCCGGTGCGCACGTCGCGCAGGTGTACGCCCGCCGCCGGACCCCGGGTGTGCACCGGCCGACCCGGACCCTCGCCGGATTCGCCCGGGTGGAGCTGGCGGCGGGGGAGTCGCGCACCGTGACGATCCCGCTGGCCTCCTTCCGGCACTGGGACATCGCGACCGGTGCCTGGCAGGTGGAGTCGGGCACCTGGACGATCCTGGCCGGGTCGCACGTCGACGACCTGCCGCTGTCCGCCGACGTCGAGGTCACCGGAACCGTCGAGCCGCGCACCGAGGCACTGCCGGAGGCTTACCGCACCGGTCAGGTCGCCGCGGTCACCGACGCCGACTTCTCCGCGCTGCTCGGCCGCCCGCTGCCGGAACCGCGCCGGGCCGGGCCGCTCGGGGTGAACGACCCGCTGTCGGCGATGGAGCACGCCCCCTCACCGCTGGCCCGCCTCGCCTATCGGATCCTGGCCTCCCGGCGTGCGGCGGCCGATCGCAAGGGCGCGCCCGACCTGAACATCCTGTTCCTGCTCAACATGCCGTTCCGGGCCATCGGGAAGATGACCAACGGCATGGTCAGCACCGAGATGGTGGACGGCATCGTCCGGATCGTGAACGGGCACTTCTTCTCCGGCACGGGACGCACCGTGGCCGCATTCGTCCGCAACTGGTGCGCCAACCGGCGCACCGCCGCACAGCTCTGATCTGGAAGGCCCTCGCATGTCCCGCCTCACCGCCGCCTGGCGTCGTTTCGCCGTCAAGCGCCCCGGCCTCGCGCAGTTCATCGTGTTCCTGGTGCTGAGCAACGGCATCACCGTGCTGCAGCTGGCGTTGATGCCGTTGATCAAGTGGGTCTTCGGCATGACCTCGCTGGTGGACACGGCGTTCCAGGTGTGGCCGATCGGGTCGAACCCGGACGGGTCGCAGTACTTCATCTTCGATTACGCCGCCGGTGCGCTGCCCCAGGGCGGTGGCGGTCTCGCCTACTTCCTCGCGGTGCAGATCACGTTGCTGATCGCCCAGGTGATCAACTTCTTCGCCCAGCGGAGCATCACCTTCAAGTCGAATTCGTCGATCGGCAAGGCGGCGTTCTGGTACGCGATCGCCTACGTCATCATCACGATCCTGGCCGCCGCGGCGCAGGGCCTCTACAAGACCCCGATCTACGACCTGTTCATCGATACCTGGGGCTGGGGCGGCACCGGCGAGACGCTGGCCGACTTCGTCACCATGATCATCAACGCCGCGATCTCCTTCTGGGTGTTCTTCCCGATCTTCAAGGTGATCTTCAAGCAGGAGCCGGAGCCGAAGCCGGAGCCGGTGGCATGACCCCGGTGCTGACCGTCGTGGTCCCGGCCTACAACGCCGCCGGGTACCTGGGCCGGGCGCTGGACTCGGTGGTGGGGGTGGCCGGGGTCGAGGTGCTGGTCGTCGACGACGGATCCACCGATGACACCGCGGCTCTGGCCCAGCAGTACGTGGACCGGGGTCTGGCCCGGTTGATCCGGCAGGCCAACGGCGGGCACGGGGCGGCGATCAACACCGGCCTGGCGCACGCCCGCGGCGACTACCTCAAGGTGCTGGATGCCGACGACTGGTTGAACCCGCAGGCGCTGGCAGCGGTGGTCGAGCGGCTGAGCACCGGCCCCGAGGTCGATCTGCTGGTGTCGAACTTCGTCTACGAGAAGGTCGGCAAGAAGCACAAGACGGTGGTGCACTACCGGGGTGCCCTGCCGACCGGGGAGGCGATCGGCTGGCAGCGCACCCGCCGGTTCGCCAAGCGGCAGTACCTGATGATGCACGCCCTGACCTACCGCACCGCGGTGCTGCGCGAGGTCGGGCTGCGGCTGCCGGAGCACACCTTCTACGTGGACAACCTCTACGCGTTGGTGCCGCTGAGCCGGGTGCGGACGCTGACCTACCTGGATGTCGACCTGTACCGGTACTTCATCGGACGCTCCGACCAGTCGGTGCAGGAGTCGGTGATGCTGCGCCGCCTGGACCAGCAGCTCCGGGTGAACCGGCTGATGCTGGACCACGTCGCGTCGACGCCGGTGTCCGACCGGCGGTTGCGTGCGTACCGCCTGCACTACGTGGCGATCATCTGCGCGGTGTCCTCGATCCTGCTGATCCGGGCCGGGTCGTTGGCCGAGAAGGACAAGCTCTGGACCGAGCTGCGGGCGCAGGACCGCTGGCTGTACCGCCGGGTGCGCTGGTCGGTGCTCGGGCAGCTGAGCAACCTCCCGGGCCGGACCGGGCGCCGGGTGTCGGTGCTGGCCTACCGGGTGGCGCAGCGGGCGATCGGGTTCAGCTGAACCACCCCGGCTCGCCGACCCCGTCGCGGGACGCGCCGACCTGACCGACCGCGCGCCGGCGTGGGCAGGCGCGGCTGGTCGCGTCGCGGCAGGATGCGGCCATGACCCGCGCAGTGATCGTGCACGGTACCGGCGGCAGCCCGGATGTGGTCTGGCTGCCCTGGCTCGCCCAGCGGTTGGCGGCCCGCGGCTGGCAGGTCGACCGACCGCACTTCCCGGATGTGAACGTCACCCCGGTGGCGGACTTCCTGCCCGGTGCGCTGGCGCGGATGGCCGTCGACGCCGACACGGTGCTGATCGGGCACTCCGGGGGCGCTGCCCTGCTGCTGGCGGTGCTGGAGGCGATCGAGGTGCGGGTGCCCCAGGCGGTGCTGGTCGCCGGGTACAGCACCTCGCCCAGCGGTGACCCCGAGCCGGTGCTGCGGGAGTCGTACGACTGGGACCGGATCGCCGCCCATGCCGAGGACCTGGTGCTGATCAACTCGATGACCGACCCCTACGGCTGCGACTGGCGGCAGGGGATGGCGATCCGGGACCGGGTCGGCGGGACGCTGGTGATCCGGGACGAGGGGCACTTCGGCGACTGGAACCAGGAGTTCGACGAGTTCCCGCTCCTGGACCGCCTGATCCACGACTGACGACCGGCACCCGGACATGAAAAGGCCCTTGACCGCGCAGGGGGCAGGCGGCCAAGGGCGATACCCATCCTACAGGACGGTAGGGATTGGCCCCGGGTGAAGCGGTGTGACGCTGACCACCCGGATCAGCCGGCGGCTCGGCCGGTCTCCTCCAGCAGCCGCAGCGCCGCCGTGACCCGCGGGTTGCGTGCCGGGTCGGCGTCGATGCCGAGGGTGCCGTAGATCCCGTTGATGTGGTTCTGCACCGACTTCTCGGTGATGTGCAGCACCTCGCCGATGCCCGCGTTGGACAGTCCCTGTGCCAGGAGGCGGAGCACCGCGTACTGCCGGTCGGTCAGCCGTGCCACCGCCGAACCGGCCCGCGGCGACATCCGGTCCAGCAGCACCGGGTCCAGCGTCGTGCGCCCGGCGGCGGCGGCCCGGATCGCCTGCACCAGGGTGTCGGCGCTGGTCGACGTGGTCTTGGACAGGTAGCTCCACCCGCTGGCCACATCCGGCGGCAGATCGAGCAGCAGGTCCATCGCGTCGTGCGCCGACAGCAGCAGGATGCCGAGGTTCGGCTGGCCGCGGCGGACTGTCACGCCGAGCGCGATGCCGTTCCCGTCGGGCAGGTCGATGTCGAGCACCGCCACGTCGACGGCACCCGGGCGCAGCACGGCGGTGGCCTCACGGACCGTGCCCACCGACGCGACCACCCGCACACCGGGCGCGGAGCCCAGGGTCAGCTCCAACATGGAGCGGAACAGCGGCTGATCCTCGACGATGGCCACACGGATGGCACGGGCGGCGTTCTCGGTCATCGCCGCCCAGTATCGTCACTCCCGGCCCGCGACGTGCCGCGACGCGCGGAACGCATCGGGGCCGCCGACCACGGATGGTGACGATGAGGCTGGGACCCCGGGACGCCGATCACGCCGATCGGTGGGCACTGCTGTTCGCCACCGGGTCGGTCATGTCGGTGTTCGCCGTCGGTGCGGCGGTGCAGACCGCCTACATCTACAACAACCAGGTCGCCGACGGCGACGGGGTGCCGGTGCTGGCCCGGATCGCCGCGAACTCCGGCGCCGTGCTGGCGATGACCGCGCTGCTGGGCTGGCGTGGGGCGGAGCTCCCGGCCCGCGGCACCTGGCGGCTGATCGTCGGGGTGATCGGCGCCGGTCTGCTGGCGGGGCTGACCCGCGCGGTGCTGCAGGTGACCTTCGGCGTGTACGAGCCGTCGCATGTGACGGCCCTGGCCACCGACATGGCCAGCGCCTCCGTGGTGGCATGGATCGCGGCGGCGATCGGGTACACCACGATGCGCTCCCGACGACGGCTCCGGGCGCAGATGGAGCACGCCGCCCGGGGCCAGGTGCAAATCGAGCTGGCACTGTCGGCGCTGCAGCACGAGGAGGTCCGGGTCCGGCGCGAGGTCGCCGAGGGGTTGCACGGCACCGTGCAGCAGCGGCTGGTGCTGGTGGTCGCCCGGCTGGACAGGCTGGCGGCGCGGTTGGAGCGCGGCACCGTGGACGAGGCCGATCTGGAGCTGCTGGCCGAGCTCCGCGCCGAGATCGAGACCGTGCGCGAGGCGGACGTCCGGGCGACCAGTCGCATGCTGTACCCGGACCAGCTGGAGGTGGGCATGGTCCCGGCGATCCGCTCGCTGCTCGGCCGGATCCCGACCTCGGTGAACACCCGGCTCGGGGTCGAGCCGGAGATCCGTGCCCTGGACGACCCGGCCGCCTCGCGGCTGAGTCAGGGCGAGCGGCTGCTCGCGGTGCGGGTGGTCGAGGAAGCGGTGAGCAACGCCCTGCGGCACGGACATGCCGAGGTGATCGACGTCCGGCTCTCCCAGGAGGGCGAGGCCGTGGTGGTGTCGATCTGGGACGACGGGGTGGGCTTCGGTGATCGTCCGGGCCCGGCGTCCGGCACCGCGCGGCTGGCCGACCGGTTGCGGCTGGCCGGAGGTGAGCTGCGGCTGTCCTCGGTGCCGGGGGACGGCACGCAGGTGATCGCCCGGGTGCCGGTGGAGTCCCTGCGCGTGGGTGTGCCGCCGGCCCCCTCAGCTGGCTGAACGCATGCGGTGACGGCCCGGTCACCCGCCCGCCGGGACCTAGGTCCTACGGCAAACGGGTGACCCGAAACCTGGTGGTACCGGGTCGGATGTCCGCTTTGTCCCGGTCCGACCGGGTGAAAGTGGCTCACCCGTCCCGGGAGTTGGGTGTTTCCACCCAAAGGGCCTATCTGTGCAGGTGAGGGGCGGCTCTAGATTTCCCGCGCCTCGGTCGCCCGCGCCCTCCGCCCGCGTCCGGGGCGTCGTCATGCAGCCGTGACGTCCCCCTGACGACCTGGAAGGTCACTCATGTCCGCAGCCGCCGCTCCCCGTCGCACCACCCGCCGCAAGGTGGTCGCCTTCACCATCGCCGCCCTCGGCATCACCGGTCTGGGCCTGGCATCCGCCGCCCAGCTGAACCTGACCTCCGGCGCGCTGGGCGCGGGCACCACCGTGGTGGCCTCCTGCGACACCGACGGCGTGGCCGTGAAGTTCGCCGACACCTTCTCCTCCGCCGCCAAGGGCTACGCGGTCTCCGGGGTGACCCTCTCCGGTGTGGCCACCGCCTGCGCCGGTCAGAACATCACCATCGACCTGCTGGACAACGACCCGGCTGCCACCGCCACCTCGATCGGCACCCTGACCGGCGTGGTCCCGGCCGGCGGCGGCACCGTCACCATCCCGGTGACCAGCGCGGTCAAGGCCTCCGACGTCAAGGGCGTCGCGGTCGTCATCGCCAGCTGACCCAGGCATGACCCGGCACGGCCGCCCGGCCGCATCGACGGGGGTGACGCCCACGCGTCACCCCCGTTCGGCGCGCCTCCGGTCGGCCGCCGGGTGGGTGCTGACCGGGGCGCTGGTCGGGGTGCTGGTCTGGTTCGGCTGGCCGAGCACGCTGGGCGGCTGCACCACGCTGACCATCGTCTCCGGCCACTCCATGGAACCGACGTACTACACCGGTGACCTGGTGGTGTCCCGCTGCGGCGTGCCCGCGACCGGCGACGTGGTGGTCTACACCCCGCCCGGTGTGGACCACGGCCGGGTGATTCACCGCGTGGTCGGTGGCGATGCCGCCCACGGGTGGGCGATCCGTGGTGACAACAACGACTTCTACGACCCGTGGCGGCCCACCCAGGAGGACGTGCTCGGCATCGCGGTGCTGCACGTCCCGGGCCTGGGCCGGGTGGCGTCGATCCTGCTCGACCCGTGGGCCTGGGCATCGCTGCTGGTGATCGCGGGCGGCGTCCTGCTCTGGCCGTCGAAGCCCGGGCCGGACACCGCGCCCCCGACCGACACCGGCGCCGAGCGGCCGCTGCCGGAGCCGGTGGCATGAGCCGTTCGATGAGCCGCCGGATCGCCGCCACCGCGATCACCGCCCTGCTGGTGGTGATCGCGGTCTTCGGTCTGCACACCGCCAGCGCCGCGCAGCTGACCCTGCGCGGTGCCGCCCACCTGCTGACCTCCGCGACCCCGTGCACCCGGGCGGCGCTCGCCGCCACCCCCGGCACCGTCAGCGCCGGACGATCCAGCACCGTCGTGCTGAGCAACGTCCCCGCCGCCTGCTCCGGCGCGGCGCTCGCCCTGCGGCTCTATGCCGCCGACGGCACCCCCACCGCCACCGCCGACAGCACCGGCACCGCGGCGACCGGCACCGTGACCCTCACCGTCCCGAGCTACACCGCGGGCCAGGTCTCCGGCGTCGCCCTGCTGGTGAACGGCTGGTCGGTGCCGGTCACCTGGACGGCTCCGCTCGCCTTCGACGGCGGCCCGGTCACCCCGGGACCGGGCAGCACCTTCACCAACCTGACCTGGTCCCAGATCGCCAGCTCCGGCACCCAGGCCTGCTTCTCGGTGCAGGTCTCCGGTGCGGCCGGCACCACCTGGCGGGTGGACCTGCACCTGGATCAGCGACCGTTCAACGGGGTAGCCTCGGCCGACGGCTTCCAGGTGCACAGTCCCTGGTACGGCCAGGTGCTCGGCGCTCCGGCCAACAACGTGCTGTCCATCGGCGGTCGCGCCGGGAACAGCACCCTGGCGGCCGGGCAGTCGATCACCGTGACCGTCTGCCACTACAACCTGCCCGCCCCGCAGTACGACCCGGCGCTCAGCTACAGCCAGAGCTCGGCAGCCGTCACCGGCGATGCGAACTACGCCTGCATGACCACCAGCGTCGCGGTCACCGGCACCCCGCAGTTCTACGCCGGGTGGCGCGCCGACATCGACCTGCGGCCGCTGGTCGACTACCTGCGCGCCCAGGGCAGTGGCACCACCGCGCCACGGTTCACCGCCCCGGGGAACTACACGCTGGTCCAGCAGAGCGGCACCGTGTACCGGGTCACGCCCACCGCCTGGGACACCTGGGGCGTACGCGACGGATCCCCGCAGAGCGTCCAGGTCTGCGCCCAGCCCTGAGTCGACCGGGGTGCCCCGGGCAGCGACGCCGGGGTGCCCCGGACAGCGCCGCCGGCTCCGAGCCCAGCCCCGGCCCCGGCTGGCGCGACGGGGTGCCCGGGGCCGGTGCGACGTCCCCCGCCGGAGTGAACTTCGGCCCAGGATGCTCACCGGGCACCGCGGGCGGACGATGGGGCGATACCGGACGATGGATCGGCCGGGTTGTTGTCCACGGAAGGGACACCGATGGGGCTCACTCGTGCCCGCCGGACTGCGGGTGTCACGTTGGCGCTGCTCGGCGGCGCGGGACTGGCGGTGTCGGCCGCCCGCGCGATGACCTGGGAGCAGCTCGGGCCGGTGTCCGCCGGGACCTGCGTGGTGGACTCGATCCGGATCGGCTACGACGTCGACTACGACCAGTCGGTCGGCGGCTATGCGGTGACCACCGCCCAGCTGACCGGGGTGCCCGAGGGCTGTTCCGGCCGGGAGCTGGCGCTCACGCTCCGGGACACCGCCGACCGGGCATTGTCCGAGTCGCGGACGGCCGTGACCGCGCCGACCACCACGGTGTCCCTCACCGGATCGGTGCCCGCCGAGCAGGTCGCGGGGGCCTCGGTGGCGGTGGTCGGCGACTGAGTCAGACCTCGGTCAGCTCGGGTCGCTTGGCCCGGCGGCCGTCACCGGAGCTGGTGCCGTGCAGTCGGTGGGTGGCCCACGGGTAGACGTGGCTGCGCAGCCACTCGGCGTCGGCGCGGGCCTGGGCGGCGCGGGAGACCGGGGGAGCCGGGGCGAGCGGCTCGTCCCAGGCGGCGTCGTCCGGCGTGAGACCGAGGGCGACCAGGGCGCCCTGGGCGACCCGGGCGTGCGATTCGGTGGTCAGGTGGATCCGGTCGGGCGCCCACATCCGCAGGTCCTTGAGGTGGCGCATCCCCCACAGGTCGACCACGTAGGCACCGTGCCGCCGGGCGATCGACCACAGGTGCGCGTTGAAGATCGCGACCCGCGGCCGGGTGGCGGTCATCAGCCCGGCACCGGCCACGTCCATCCCGGTGGCCAGCAGGACATCGGCACCGGTGGCCCGGATCCGCTCCACCGCCGCCTCCAGGTTGCGCGCGAGCCGGTCGACATCGGCCGCCGGGCGCAGGATGTCGTTGCCGCCGCCGACCAGGCTGACCAGGTCGGGCTCCATCCGCAGCGCCGCCGGGACCTGCTCGGTCACGATCGGCCGGAGCAGCTTGCCGCGCACCGCGAGGTTCGCGTACCGCAGCGGGGCGAGCCCGGCCGCGCGCCGACGGACGGACAGGTGCCCGGCCAGCACATCGGCCCAGCCGCGCATCGGCGCGTCCTGACCGTGGGGCGCGTCCCAGAGTCCCTCGCTGAACGAGTCCCCGACGGCGACGTAGCGCTCCCAGCGCGGCAGATCCGTGGTCATGGCAGCCATTCTCCCCCTCAGGCCAACGCCCAGTCGATCGGCTCGGCACCCTGTTCGGTCAACAGCTGGTTCACCCGGGAGAAGGGTCGGGAGCCGAAGAACCCCCGGCTGGCCGACAGCGGACTCGGGTGCGCGCTCTCCACCGTGGGCACACCGGCGAGCCGGGGCCGCAGCGACTGGGCGTCCCGGCCCCAGAGGATCGCGACCAGCGGCCCGCCGCGCTCCACCAGGGCCTCGATCGCCCGGTCGGTGACCTGCTCCCATCCCTTGCCCCGGTGCGAGGCCGCCGCGCCGGGGCGCACCGTCAGCACCCGGTTGAGCAGCATGACCCCACGGTCCGCCCAGGTCGACAGGTCCCCGTTCCCGTGCGGCGGGATGCCGAGGTCGGCCTCCAGCTCCGTGAAGATGTTGGTCAGGGACCGGGGGAGCGGGCGCACCGTCGGCTGCACGGAGAACGACAGGCCCATCGGGTGACCAGGCGTCGGATAGGGGTCCTGCCCGACGACCAGCACCCGGACCTCGGCCAGCGGTCGGCGGAAGGCGTTCAGGATCGCGTCCCCGGCCGGCAGATACCCGTGACCGGCCGCGACCTCGGACCGCAGGAAGTCCCCCATCGCGTGGATCTGCTGCTCCACCGGCGCCAGGGCCGCCGCCCAGTCGGCGGCGATCAGATCGGACAGGGGTGCGGGGGCGTGCGTGGTCACCCGGCGAGGGTAGCCAGCAGCGGCCCGCCGTGGGGCCGGAACGCTGACCGGCACGAATGACACCCGTGTGATTCGGGTCGTACGATGACGCGGTTGATCCCAGCAGGGCACGCAGGACGAGGGAGGCACGGATGAGCGCGACGGCCGAGACGTTCCAGGTCGACGGCGGCCTCTCCGAGCGCGATCAGCAGGTGCTGGCCTTCGAGCGGCAGTGGTGGAAGTACGCCGGTGCCAAGGAGCAGGCGATCCGCGAGCTCTTCGACATGTCGGCGACCCGGTACTACCAGGTGCTCAACGCGCTGATCGACGACCCGGCTGCCCTCGCGCACGACCCGATGCTGGTCAAGCGGCTGCGGCGGATGCGCTCGACCCGGCAGCGGCAGCGCACGGCCCGGCGTCTCGGCTCCGACGCCTGACGCGCCGACCTGCACACCTTCTCCACGCCGTGCGCCCGCGCCGGTTCCCTGGCCCCGGAGCTGAGCCGCTAGCCTGTCCGGCGTGACGAAGGGCAACTACCCGTATCCCGAGGACGAGTTCGACGCCGAACCGGGCGTGGACACGCCGGTCGGTGTGCACCGCGCACCCCGGACCTGGTGGTCGCGCTGGTGGCCCTTCGTGGCGGTGATCGTGCTGGTGCCCGCCGTCACCATCGGCGCCGTGCTCTGGGCCTCGTCCTGGGACGGCCTGGGGAACAAGAACGACCAGGCGAACGTCGAGCTGACCGATGACCCGGTGGACACCCCCACCGACGGTGCCGCGGACGCCGAGCAGCCGGGCGACCCGGCTGCCACCGACGGCAGCACCGACGGTGAGCAGGCGCCGGAGGCCCCGGCCACCGAGGAGCCCCCGGCGGCCACCGTCGACTACGCCCAGGCGATCGACGTGCTCAACGCGGCGAACCGCCAGGGCCTGGCGGCGGACGTCGCCGACCGGCTCGGCACCGCCGGGTTCACCTCGGTCACCGCCGGCAACGGCAGCGCCTCGATCGCGGACGTGACGACGGTGTTCTACGCCTCGCCGGAGCTGCAGCCGACCGCGCAGGCGGTGGCCGACAGCCTGGGGATCACGACGGTCACCGAGTCCGCGGACAACGCCGGGAGCGGCGTGACGGTGCTGCTGCGCCGCGACTTCGCCAACTGAGCCGCGACCGCCACGGCTGATCCGCCGGAATCACCCCTTTCGCCCTCACTCGGGCGCGGCTACGCTCAGCGCCACGCCGCAGACAGTCCCGCTCGGGGCCGCTGTGGCGGTGTCAGCCGAACACCCAGTCGCAGGAGCACCGCATGTCGCAGGGCACCGTCAAGTGGTTCAACGCCGAGAAGGGCTACGGGTTCATCACCCCGGCCGACGGCACTCAGGATCTGTTCGTGCACTTCAGCGCGATCCAGACCGAGGGCTACCGCAGCCTCGAGGAGGGCCAGAACGTCGAGTTCGAGGTCGGTCAGGGCACCAAGGGTCCCCAGGCCGAGCAGGTTCGACCGCTCTGAGACCACGACCGACGGGGTCGAGGCGCGCCCCGGTGCGCTCGGCCCCGTCAGTCGTCCAGGGCGTCGACCGCCAGCACCACACACGCGGCGGTCCAGGCGAGGGGTGCCACGGCGGCCGGTGAGCCGTCGTCCAGCACCTTCTCCGGCAGTGCCCCCAGATCGGTCCGGTGCGCGTCCAGCCAGTCCAGCCAGGCGACCGCCTGGTCGCGGTCGCCGTTGCTCGCCGCGGTGAGCGCGTACAGCGAGGTCTGAGGCGTCCAGGAGATGCCGTCCTGCCGCCAGCCGGCGCCCGGTGCCAGTCCACCGGCCGGACGTGCCATGTCGGCGGCCGACTCCTGCCAGGCGGACAGCGCGCCGTCCAGGGCGGTCGGCTGGAACGGCGGCAGGGTGAAGGCGCTCGCCGCATCCGCCAGGTCGCCGTCCGCGTAGCGCCCGAACTCGTCGAAGTCCTCCTGGATCGCGGTCCGGGTCAGGTCGGCGGCCGAGCGGGCCGCCGCCGCCGCCGTCGCGTCGCCGAGCAGGGTGTAGAACGCCGAGGCGCCCTCCAGCCCGGCCAGCACCGGCGCCACGGTGCCCAGGGTGAGCTCGCTCTCGTGCACCTCCCAGTAGTCGGGTGACGCCTCCGGCAGGCCGTCCCCGGCGACCAGGCGTTCGGCATGGCGTGCCGTGATGTCCACCAGCGGGCGCAGCGTGGTGGCGGTGGCCACCGGGTCGTCGGCGGCGATCGCCACCTCGTGCGCGGCCCACAGCACCCATCCGGTGCCGTCGGTCTGCTCGCCGCGGTCGTCCGGGGTGTCGCCGGTGCCGTCGGGCAGGTAGCGGGCTTGGAACGACCCGTCGGGCTCCTGGACGCCGGCGAGGAAGTCCAGGATCGCCAGCGCGTCCTCGACGTGGCCGGTGCGAGCCAGGGCGACCGCCACGAAGGACGAGTCCCGGGGCCAGACGTAGCGCCAGTACGGCGACCAGGCGGCCACCGCGGCACCGTCGTCCAGCACCAGGGTGTGCAGGTCCAGCAGGGCGTCGGTGACCAGATCCGCGTAGGGGCCCTCGGCGCCGGGCAAGTCACCGGCCGCCAGCCAGGCGCGTTGCTCGGCGGCCAGGGCGTCGTCGGTGTCGGTGGTGGGGTCGTCCAGCACGCGGGTGCCGTCGTGCAGCAGCGGTTCCGCGCCCTCGGGGACCAGGGTGCGGCTGCCGTCCGCCTCCAGGACGACCCCCTCGGAGTACAGCGCGATCCGGGCGCTGCGCGGGCCGCTCGCCCCCCAGGTGACCAGCCCGACGGCGAGGGCGGACAGCGCGACGACGGCGGTGGCGGCGCGCGCGGCTGACATGGACAGACACCGTAAACCACCGGTCGTTCGCGCTCAGACGATTCCGGGACCGGACCTTGCACTCGCAGGGGTCGAGTGCTAACCATTGACTTAGCACTCTCCGGTGGAGAGTGACAGAATCGAGAACATCAGGCCGACCGATGAGGTCAGCCGCGCACCGGGACCTGACCGGTGGGCGGCGGACCGTCCGTCGCGGGCATCAGCCGGCCGCCCAAGCCACCAGTGAAGGATCGATAGCCCCATGGCCAAGATCATTGCCTTCAACGAGGAGGCCCGCCGCGGTATCGAGCGTGGACTGAACGTCCTCGCCGACACCGTCAAGGTCACCCTGGGCCCCAAGGGCCGCAACGTCGTGCTGGACAAGAAGTGGGGCGCCCCCACGATCACCAACGACGGTGTCTCCATCGCCAAGGAGATCGACCTCGAGGACCCGTACGAGAAGATCGGTGCGGAGCTCGTCAAGGAGGTCGCCAAGAAGACCGACGACGTCGCGGGTGACGGCACCACCACCGCCACCGTGCTGGCCCAGGCGCTGGTGCGCGAGGGTCTGCGCAACGTGGCCGCCGGCGCCAACCCGATCGCCCTGAAGAAGGGCATCGAGAAGGCCGTCGCCGCCGTGACCGAGCAGCTCCTGGCCCAGGCCAAGGAGATCGAGACCAAGGAGCAGATCGCCGCCACCGCCGCGATCTCCGCCGGTGACGCCGCGATCGGTGAGCTGATCGCCGAGGCGCTGGACAAGGTCGGCAAGGAAGGCGTCATCACGGTCGAGGAGTCCAACGCTCTCGGCCTGGAGCTCGAGCTGACCGAGGGCATGCGCTTCGACAAGGGCTTCCTGTCGGCGTACTTCGTCACCGACCCGGAGCGCCAGGAGGCGATCCTCGAGGACGCCTACGTCCTGCTGGTCGAGTCGAAGATCTCGAACGTCAAGGACCTGCTGCCGCTGCTGGAGAAGGTCATCCAGACCGGCAAGCCGCTGATCATCGTGGCCGAGGACGTCGAGTCCGAGGCGCTGGCGACCCTGGTCGTCAACCGCATCCGTGGCATCTTCAAGTCCGTCGCCGTCAAGGCCCCGGGCTTCGGCGACCGCCGCAAGGCGATGCTGCAGGACATGGCCATCCTCACCGGTGGTCAGGTCGTCTCCGAGACCGTCGGCCTCAAGCTGGACCAGGTCGGCCTCGAGGTGCTCGGCACCGCCCGCAAGGTCGTCGTGACCAAGGACGAGACCACCATCGTCGAGGGTGGCGGCTCCGCGGAGCAGATCGCCGGCCGGGTCAACCAGATCCGCGCCGAGATCGACAACTCCGACTCGGACTACGACCGCGAGAAGCTGCAGGAGCGCCTGGCCAAGCTGGCCGGTGGCGTCGCCGTCATCAAGGCGGGTGCCGCGACCGAGGTCGAGCTCAAGGAGCGCAAGCACCGCATCGAGGACGCCGTCCGCAACGCGAAGGCAGCCGTCGAGGAGGGCATCGTCGCCGGCGGTGGCGTCGCCCTGATCCAGGCCGGCAAGACCGCGTTCGAGACCCTCGAGCTGGTCGGTGACGAGGCGACCGGTGCGAACATCGTCAAGGTCGCCATCGACGCCCCGCTGAAGCAGATCGCCGTCAACGCCGGTCTCGAGGGTGGCGTGGTCGCCGAGCGCGTCCGCAACCTGCCCGCCGGTCAGGGCCTCAACGCCGCCACCGGCGAGTACGAGGACCTGCTGGCCGCCGGTGTGAACGACCCGGTGAAGGTGACCCGTTCCGCGCTGCAGAACGCGTCCTCCATCGCCGCGCTGTTCCTCACCACCGAGGCAGTCGTCGCCGACAAGCCGGAGAAGGCCGCCCCGGCCGCCCCGGACGCCGGTGGCATGGGCGGCATGGACTTCTGAGTCCCGCCCACTGACAGCGCAGCGGTCGGTCACCCCCTCGGGGGTGGCCGGCCGTTCCGTTGCACCGCCCACGCGCCGATCCGGCGAGCAGAGAGTGCGGCGGGCTCCGTGCGTCGAGTTCGGCACTTCCGCCCCGAGTTCGGCAGCGCGGGTGCCGAACTCGGGGCCGAACCCACGAACTCGGCAGGACCCGGGCTGACGACTCCGGGGTGGGGCAACGGCGGGGTGTCCGCCGGGCGGCGTCAGGGCTGGGGCTGGGCCGGGGCGTCGACCTCGGCCAGGACCTTCTCCAGCTTGTGCAACTCGGCGGCGAGGTTCTGCCGGGCGGGTTCCTCCCAGGCGGCACCGAGCGGGCTGACGAACAGGCTGGGCCGGCCCAGCAGCTTGCGCACGATCTTCACCCGGGCGCGCAGGTAGTCCTGCATCGGGATGTCCGCGTACTCCTCCCGCACGTCGTGCAGGTACGCCTTGTAGCGCTGCGGCTCGGCGGCCAGCATCGCCAGGTCGGCGTCGCAGAGCACCGCGCAGTCGAAGTCGGTCGGGTCGGCCTGGTGCCGGACCAGGGCGATCACCATCTGGTGCACCCGGGCGACGGCGGCCTCCGGCAGACCGAGGGCGGTCAGCTGCTCGCGGGCCAGGGCGGCGGAGGCGACCTCGTCCTCACCGCCGCGGTTGGCGTAGGTGGCCAGCTTGTCGGCGTCGAAGATCGCACCGTGGTACCAGGCGGCCAGCCGGACCAGGTGCGGCTCGTGGGTCTCCTCGGCCAGCTCGTCCACCCGGGCCAGGACATCGGTCAGGTGCCGCAGGTTGTGGTAGGTCCGGCCGGGTCCGGTCCACCGCTCCACCAGCTCGGTCCCGACCCGACGGATCTCGTCCTCCGGTGCGGTCGCCCCGGCACCGAGGGTGCTGCGGACGAAGGCGGACAACAGCCACTGCGGTGCGTCGTAGACGCCCATGGAACAAGCCTCACGGAGACGGGAAACCCTGACGGCGCGCCATCGTAGCCCGGACCCGGAGGGACAGTGACCTCGGCCGGCGGGCGGTCAGTCCCCGGGCTGGTCGGGGCGGTCGAGCGCCGGGAGCTCGACCCGGACGGTGGTGCCGCCGCCGGGCGTCCGGTCGATGGCGACGCTGCCCAGGTGGGTGTCGATGATCGCGGCGACGATCGCCATGCCCAGCCCCGCCCCGCCGCCGGTGCCTGCGGGTTCCCGGGTGCGGCTGGCGTCGATCCGGTAGAACCGCTCGAACACCCGGCCCGCGTGTTCCGGCGGGATGCCGGGTCCGTGGTCGCGCACCTCCAGCACCACCCGGTCCCCGATCCGGCCGACCAGCAGTTCGGCGGGTGATCCGGCGGGGGTGTGCCGGGCGATGTTGCCGATCAGGTTCGCCAGGACCTGACGCAGCCGCGGCTCGTCGCCGAGCACCACGGTGGTGGGCAGCTCGTCGTCCGCGCCCGGGGTCAGGGAACGGACCCGCACCTCCCGGCCGGGGTCGAGGGCACGCAGGTCGTGGGCGGCGTCGGTGGCCAGCACCGCCAGGTCGACCGGGTCGGTGCGGCCGGGTCGGTCGGCGTCCAGCCGGGCCAGGGCGAGCAGGTCTTCGACCAGACCGCCCATCCGGGTCGCCGACTGCTCGATCCGGCGCATGGTGTCGTCCACCTGCTCCTTCTCGGTCAGGGCACCCATCCGGTACAGCTCGCCGTAGCCGCGGATCGCCGCCAGCGGAGTGCGCAGCTCGTGGGAGGCGTCGGCGACGAACCGGCGCATCCGCTCCTCCGAGGCGGTGCGCGCGTCGAAGGCCGCCTCGATCTGGGTCAACATCCCGTTCAGCGAGGCGGACAGCCGACCGACCTCGGTGGTCTCCGGGGCCTCCGGGACGCGGCGCGACAGGTCACCGGCGGCGATGGTGGCGGCGGTGTCCTCGATCTCGCGCAGCGGCCGCAGCGAGCGGCGCACCGCCCAGGTCCCGGCGACCGCGCCGATGATCATGATCGCCGCGGCGGAGGTCCACATCGCCACCGCAGCCGACCGGACGATGTCCCCGGCCTCGCCCATCGGCTTGGCCATCGTCACCCAGCCGACCACCGTGTCGGTGCCGCGGGTGGTGACCGGCGTGACGATCACCCGCCAGCCGGAGGCCGCCTTGGACGACCGCACGGTGAAGGCATGGCCGGTGTAGTCCGCGACGGTGTCCAGGGTCAGGTCCGGCATCACCGGTGCGCCGTACGCGGAGGCGGTGGCAGCAGAGGGCGGGATCTGCACGCTCTCGTCCAGGATCTGCACGTCCAGGGCGTAGTCGAACTGGGTCCAGCTGTCCCGGCTGACCGACTCCAGGCTTTGTTCGACCGAGTAGATCGCCGCCATCCGCTCGGAGTAGTACTGGGTCTGGGCGGCCAGTTGCTCGTCCACCTGCCCGATCAGGTAACTGCGCAGCAGCGTGGTGGTGGCGGTGCCCGCGATGGTCAGGCCGATCGCCAGCAGCACGGTGGTGATGCCGACCAGTCGGGCGCTGAGCGGGGTGCGCCGCCAGAGCGTGCGAGCGCGCTCGATCACGACCCGCTCGGCTTGCGCAGCATGTACCCGACACCGCGCTTGGTCTGGATCAGCGGTGCGACCGGCCCCGCGGCGCCCTCGATGTGGTCGACCTTGCGGCGCAGGTAGGAGATGTAGGACTCGACGATGTTCGCGTCGCCGCCCCAGTCGTACTGCCAGACGTGGTCCAGGATCTGCGCCTTGGACAGCACGCGGCCGGGGTTCAGCATCAGGTAGCGCAGCAGCTTGAACTCGGTGGGGGACAGGTCGATCACCTGTCCGGCCCGGCGCACCTCGTGCGAGTCCTCGTCCAGCTCCAGGTCCTCGTAGCTGAGCACGCTGGTGGACTCGGCCTCGACCCCGGTGGTGCGGCGCAGGATGGCGCGGATCCGGGCCACCACCTCCTCCAGGCTGAACGGCTTGGTGACGTAGTCGTCGCCGCCCACCGTCAGGCCGGTGATCTTGTCCTGGGTGTCGTCCCGGGCGGTCAGGAAGAGCACCGGGACGTGCTGGCCCTTCTCCCGCAGCCGCCGGGTCACGGTGAAGCCGTCCATGTCGGGCAGCATCACGTCCAGCACCAGCAGGTCGGGCTGGACCTGCTTGGCCAGGCGGAGCGCGGTGCCACCGTCGGCGGCGGCGTGCACGTCGAAGCCGGCGAACCGCAGCGAGGTCGCCAGCAGTTCGCGGATGTTCGGCTCGTCGTCGACGACCAGCAGGGTGGCTTCGGTTCCGGTGGTGGCGGTCACGCCATTCAGTGTGCAGCCGATCTCTGAGGGTTTCCTGGGAAGCGGCTGCGGATTGCCGGGATCGACGGGTCAGGGACTAGCCTGCTGCACCGTGACCGTCAGCCTCCCCCCTGTGTTGACCGTCGTCCAGCTGGATGACGAGGTGCCCCTGGATCGCTTCGCCGAGTGGCTGGACGGGGTGACCCTCCGCCTGGTGCGTGCCGACCAGGGCGAGGACATCGGCCCCGTCGACGCCGTGGACGGCCTGATCGTGCTCGGTGGGAACATGTCCGCGCACGACGATCAGCTGCCGCAGATCCCGGCCGCCCGGACAGCGCTGACCGAGGCGGTCGCCGCCGGGGTGCCCACGCTCGGCATCTGCCTGGGCGCGCAGCTGCTCGCTGTCGCCACCGGTGGCCGGGTGCACGTCGATGCGCCGCCCGGACGTGAGGCCGGGACCGTCGCGCTGCGCTGGCGGCCGGAGGCGCAGTCCGACCCCCTGCTCGGGGCGCTGGCAGCGGACCCGACCGTGGTGATGCCGACCATGCACTCCGATGCGGTCGTGGACCTGCCGCGCACCGGGACCTGGCTGGCGTCATCGCCGATGTATCCGTACCAGGCGTTCCGGGTCGGCAACGCCTGGGGTGTGCAGTTCCACCCGGAGGCGTCGCCGGAGCTGCTGCGACGCTGGGCGGTGGCCGACCAGCTGCCCGCCGATGAGGCCGACGCGATGGTGACCGCCGCACGGGAGGCCGACGAGCGGGTGGCCCGCGACGGTCGGACGCTGGCCGAGGCATTCGCGGCCCGGGTGCGGGACCACGTCCGGCACCGATGAGCGGCACCCAGGTCGGCACATCCGCCGCGAGGTCGTGAGCGGAGCCGCCGAACTCGGCGACGGCCCGCCACCCCGGGGAGGTGACGGGCCGTCGCGCGGTCGTGCTCAGCCCTCGATCTGCGGGGCCGGGCGACCGGCCTTGAGCGCTGCCAGCCGGGCCTCGACCTCGATCTCGGTGCCGGCCGACTCCAGCTCGGCGAACTGGGAGTCCAGCGAGGACGCGGCGATCTCGGCCTGACCCATGGCCAGCGCCTCCTCGCGCCGGACCTTCTCCTCGAAGCGGGCGATCTCGCTGGTGGGGTCCAGGACGTTGATCGATCCGATCGCCTGCTGCACCTGCTGCTGGGCCTGCGCCGACTTCTGCCGGGCGATCAGGGAGTCGCGCCGCGACTTCAGGTCGGTGAGCTTGTCCTTCATCTGGGCCAGGCCGGTCTTGAGCTTCTCCGCCGTCTCGCGCTGCTGGGCGATCATCGGCTCGGCGGTTTTGACCTCCTGCTCGGCGGCGATCTGCTTGCTGATCGCGACCTTGGCCAGGTTGTCGAACTTGTCGGCGTTCGCGGCGTCGCCCGACGAGCGGTACTGGTCGGCCCGGGCGGAGGCGGCCAGCGCCTTGTTGCCCCACTCCCGGGCGGCGGCGACGTCCTCCGCGTAGTCCTGCTCGGCCAACCGCAGATTCCCGATGGTCTGGGCGATGGCCTGCTCCGCGTCCTGGATCGACCCGGTGTAGTCGCGCACCAGCTGGTCCAGCATCTTCTGCGGGTCCTCGGCCTGGTCGATCAGCGCGTTGATGTTCGCCCGCGCCAACTGGGTGATCCGGCCGAAGATGCTCTGCTTCTCGCTCATGTCATGCCTTCCTGTCGGGAGAACTGAGGGTCAGAATCCGCCGCCACGAGAGCCGCCGCCGAAGCCGCCGCCCCCGCCGCCGAAGCCACCACCGCGACCACCGCCGCCGAAGCCACCGCCGCCACGGGACCCGCCGCCGAAGCCGCCACCGCCGAAGCCACCGCCGCCACCGCGCAGGATGGAATCGATCAGGATGCCGCCGAGCACCATGCCGCCGACACCGTTCAGCCCACCGCCACCACCGGGGCCACGGTCGTCCCAGCGGTCCCGCTCGGCCTGCTGGACGTCCTGCTGCGCCAGCCGCTGAGCCTCGGCGATCCGCTGCTCGGCCTGCTGGGCGGCGGCCAGCGCCCGCTCCGGGTCCGAGTCGCGCTGGTCGGCGGCCGCCCGGTAGAGCCGGTCGGCCTCGGCCAGGCGGGTGCGGGCCTGGGGGCCCACCGCGCCGCGTCGGGTCTCGATGTAGTCACCGGTGCCGCGCAGGCCGGCGGCGACCCGGCCGAGCACCTGGTCCAGCAGGCCCTGGGCCCGCCGTGCCCGGTCCGCCGCCTCGCGCATCGGGGCCAGCGCGTTGTCCAGGGCCGCCTCGGCGGCGGTCAGGTCCCGCAGGGCGGCCAGCGGATCGCCGGTGCCGGCGCGGGCGGTGCGGGCGGCCTCGATCCGGCTCCGGGCGTCGGCGGCGCGGGCCTGCACGGTGGGGTCCTGCGGGGCCATCCGAGCCGCATCGTCCAGGTCGGCGGAGATCGACGCGATCCCGGCGTCCAGCCGGGCACCGATGGTGGCGAGCTCCGCCCCGGCGTGGTCGACGGCGTCCAGCAGGGTGCGGACCTGGCCGAGGGCCTCCTGGGCGGCGCGGGCGTAGCGGCTCGCGGTGCGGCGGTCACCACCCTCGACCGCTTGGGTGCCCTGCGCGAGGGCGGTGTCCACCTCGTCCAGCAGCGCGCCGGCCTGGTCCGGGTTCTGTCGCACCGAGGCGAGCGCGTCGGCGGGGTAGCGCGCCGCCAGGGTGTCCAGGGTGGTGCGGGCGGTGGCGATCCGGGCGCGCTGGTCGGCCGCCGAGCGGCTGTGCTCCTGCAAGGCGGTGGCGGCGCGCTCCTCGACCTCGCGGAGCTTGCTGAACGCCTGCTCCTGGGCGTCCAGGGCGGTACCGACCTGCTCGACGATCTGCAGGATGCGGGTGGCGGTCTCCCGGATCTGCGGCTCGGTGTCCGGCACATCGTCGTCCAGGGTCTGGCGCAGGCGGAACGCCTCGTTGACCTGCTGCTTCGCCTGGGCCAGCACCCGTTCGAACTCGCCGGTGGCCTCCGGCCCGAACTGCGCCTGCGCGAAGCCCAACTCCTGGTCGGCGGTGCGCAGCGCGTCATCGATCCCGACCAGGGCCGAGGCCGATCGGCGGTTCAGCTCGGCGGTCGGGATCTGCTGGTGGCCTCGACCGCCCACACCCACCGGTCGCTGTCCCGCCCGGCGTCGGGATGCCAGATAGGCGACGAGAGTGATGACACCGATCACCAGCAGGCCACCGATGAAGAGCCAGCCCAGCGACGACCCGGACGACCCGGCCGACCCACCCGTGGCGGCCGACCGGATGCCGTCGGCGGCGGTGATCGCCGCGCCGGACCAGTCGTCGCCACGCAGGTCGTCCTCGACGTCGGCTGCCACCGAGTCCAGCGCGGAGGAGGACAGCCCGGCCACGCTCTGCGGCGCCAGGGTGTAGACCCGCGCGTCGGTGGCGACGGCGAGCATCAGGTCCTGCGGGCCGAGGCCGGTCAGGTCGGCGGTCTGCTGCGCCCAGTCGTCCCGGGACACCGAGCCGAAGTCGTCGACGTAGACCACGTAGAGCTGGTAGTCGGTGTCCCGGGCGAGCTGGTCCAGGGCGTCCTGCACCTCGGCGGTCTGGGCCGGGCTGAGCACCCCGGCGCTGTCGGTGATCTCACCGGACAGGCTCACCGGATCGGCGGCGGGCAGCACCGTCCCGCCGAAGAACGCCGAGGCCGCGACGGTGAGACCGAGGACGGAGGAGAGGACGGGCACGCCAGGGTTCCCTTCTGCCGACGATGCACCTGCTCAACGTGCAGATCCACCGCATGGGTTCCCGAGCGAATCTAGCGGTCCCTCACTCCGCCGTCGCCTGGTCCAGATCCTCCGCGTCCACGATCCGGTAGGCGTAGCCCTGCTCGGCGAGGAAGCGCTGCCGGTGTGCGGCGAACTCCTGGTCCACGGTGTCCCGGGCGACCACGGCGTAGAAGTGCGCCGTGCGACCGTCGCCCTTGGGCCGCAGCAGTCGACCCAACCGCTGCGCCTCCTCCTGCCGGGAGCCGAAGGAGCCGGAGACCTGGATCGCCACCGACGCCTCCGGCAGGTCGATCGAGAAGTTCGCCACCTTGGACACCACCAGCGTGCTGAGCTCGCCGGAGCGGAAGGCGTCGAACAACCGCTGCCGCTCGGTCACCGAGGTGGCGCCCGTGATCACCGGCGCGCCGATGTCCTCGGCCAACTCCTCCAGCTGGTCGATGTACTGCCCGATCACCAGCGTCGGTTCCCCGGCGTGCTGGCGGACCAGGTGCTCGACCACCCGGATCTTGCCCGGGGCGCTGGCGGCCAGCCGGTACTTGTCCTCCGGCTCGGCGGTGGCGTAGGTCATCCGGTCCCGGTCGGGCAGGGTGAGCCGGACCTCGACGCAGTCGGCGGGCGCGATGTAGCCCTGTGCCTCGATGTCCTTCCACGGCGCGTCGTACCGCTTGGGGCCGATCAGGCTGAAGACCTCGTCCTCGCGACCGTCCTCACGGACCAGGGTCGCCGTCAGCCCCAGCCGCCGCCGGGCCTGCAGGTCGGCGGTCATCCGGAAGATCGGCGCCGGGAGCAGGTGCACCTCGTCGTAGAGGATCAGGCCCCAGTCGCGGGCGTCGAGCAGCTCCAGGTGCGGGTAGCTGCCCTTCCGGCGCAGGGTCAGCACCTGGTAGGTGGCGATGGTGACCGGCCGGATCTCCTTGCGGGCGCCGGAGTATTCGCCGATCTCGTCCTCGGTCAGGCTGGTGCGCCGGATCAGTTCGTCCCGCCACTGCCGGGCCGAGACCGTGTTGGTCACCAGGATCAGGGTGGTGGTCTGCGACTTGGCCATCGCCGCCGCACCCACCAGGGTCTTCCCGGCACCACAGGGCAGCACGACGACGCCGGAGCCGCCGTGCCAGAAGCCCTCCGCCGCCTCGCGCTGGTAGGGCCGCAACTGCCAGGGGCGCGGCTCGCCGTCCTTGCCCGGGTTGCTCACCCCGGACTCGTCCAGGTCGATGGCGTGCGCCTCGCCGTCGACGTACCCGGCCAGGTCCTCGGCGGGCCAGCCCAGCTTGAGCAGCGCCTGCTTGAGGGTGCCGCGCTCGGAGGGGTGGACCACCACGTCGGTGTCGTCGATCCGCTGACCGACCAGCCCGGCGGTGCGCTTAGAGCGCAGCACCTCGGCCAGCACCGCCGCGTCCAGGGCGTGCAGCACCAGGCCGTGCACCGGGTCCTGCACCAGCTGCAGGCGGCCGTAGCGGGACATTGTCTCCGCCACGTCGACCAGCAGGGCATGCGGCACCGGGTAGCGGCTGTACTCCAGCAGCACATCCACCACCTGCTCGGCGTCGTGCCCGGCGGCGCGTGCGTTCCACAGACCGAGCGGGGTCAGCCGGTAGGTGTGCACGTGCTCCGGTGCGCGCTCCAGCTCGGCGAACGGGGCGATGGCACGACGGCACGCCTCGGCCTGGTCGTGGTCGACCTCGAGGAGGAGGGTCTTGTCGCTCTGGACGATCAACGGTCCGTCGGTCACGTGGCTCCTGGTTCTCGGTGCTCGGTACGTGCTGGGCTGGGCTGGCTGGTGGCTGGTGGTGGTGCTCGCGGTGGGCGGTCAGGTGGCGCCGGGTCAGGTGTCGGTCGGTGCCGACGAGGCGATCCTGGTCACCCCGGCAACCCGGTGTGCGGCGACCACGATCTCGGCGTCCCGGGCGGTGTCGGTCACCCGGACCCGGCCACCGTCCACCCGCAACGGCCGCACCCGGCGACGTTCCAGCGCGCCACGCGGGCCGACCATCTCCAGCCACACCTCGGCGTGGTCGGCGGCCGCCTCGCGCAGGGTGGCCAACACCGTTCCGGGGTCGTCTGTTCCCGGTTGCCGGGGGCCGGGGCGCAGCCCGGTCGACGCCGCCGACTCACCGCGGCGCAGCACCTGGACCAGCGTGCTGGCGCGCACCCGCGGGTCGACGGTGTCCACCCGGTCCTGCGGACGCTGCCGGGCAGCGGGGATGCGCGCCACCGTGGGGGCGGCGTGCAGCACCTGGCCGTCCGGTGTCTCGGCCACAGGTGCCAGGCCCCGGGAACGCAGCGCCGCCAACAGCTCGGACAGCGGCACCTGCGCGGCGAGGACGGTGGGGGCCAGCCGGATCAGCCCGAGGTGGGACAGCTTCGGGTCCTCGGCCAGACCTGCCAGCAGCGCCGGATCCTCGGTGCGCACATAGGACATCGCCGAGCCGCCGCGCAGCAGTCCGTGCCGACGCGCGGCGTCCCGGACCAGGTACTCCAAGGGCTGCGGTACCCCGCCCCGGGTGTGCCGGGCCAGCTCCGCCAGCAGGTCGTCGGCGGTGGTCCCCGCGTCCAGCGCCCGACGCACCGACTCCGGCGTGAAGCGGATGGTGACGGCACCGCCACGGGATTCCACCACCGCGGCGGCGTCGATCAGTCGGTCCAGCTCGGCGGAGGGACGGCCCGGCACGATGCCGGTCAGATCGCCCTGCAACAGCAGGTCGTCCACCGCGGGCGGCAGGGCGGCGGCCAGGGCGGGGGCCAGCGGAGCCTCGGGGTCGGCCGCCAGCGCGTGACCGGTGCCCGCCAGTGCTCCGGCTCCGAGCAGACCCAGCGTCCCGGCCTCGGCGAGCACCGCCCGCACGGCCTCGATCGGCGGCACCGCGCGCGGAGTGTGCCAGGCGAGGGCCGCCCGGACCGTCTCGGCGTCCGGCGCGGCGTCCTCGGCCAACGCGACCAGGGCGTCGAGCACCTGGTGCCGCAGGCGGGGCGCCCAGGGCCGGGCCAGCTCCGGGCCGAGGGCCGGGCGCACCTGGGTGCGGTCGTCCCGGGTGCCGACCAGGGCGGGCCACCGCGTGGTGCGCGCCCACCAGGACACCAGCGCCGCCCACCGGTCGGGCAGGTCCGCGGCCGCCCACTCGTCGGCGGTGGCGGTCGGGCGGTAGTGCGGGCGCTCCTCGCCGTCGTCCCGGATCAGACCGCCGACCGCCGCCAGTTCGATCAGCAGGGCGGCCTCGGGCTCAGTGACGTCGAGCTGCTGGGCGGTGCGCCGCAGGTCCCGCACCCCGACCCCGCCCGCCCGCAGCACCGGTGGCGGTGTGGCCGCCCACAGGTCCACCACCGCGGCGATCAACCGGACGGCCCGCTCGGCGGCGGCGGCGGACTCCGCGGTCACCACCTCCGGCCGACGACGGGGCAGGTCCTGGGGCGCCGGGAGACGGCTCAGCTCCCGATGGGTCCGGCCGTCGCGCAGCCGCAGGGCCACGTCCCGGGGCAGCACCACCCGGCCACCGTCCACCGCGATCAGCAGTCCGGCGGCGACCAGCTCGTCGGCGGCCGCGGCGCCCGCACCGTCGGTCGGCCGCTGTCCCATCGGCGGACCCCAGGTCAGCGCGTCCAGGATCGCCTGCGCCGCAGCGGAGACCCCGACGGGGTCGGCGCCGGAGGTCAGACCGGACAACCCAGCGACCTGGCCGAGGGCCTCGGCGACCCCGGGGGCCGGGCGCAGCGCGGGGTCGCTCACCCCGCCGGAGACCGGGTACAGCAGGGCCAGCTCGGTCGCCGTGCGCAGGCGCTCGGGGACCAGCGGACCATCGCCGCGGCCACCGCCCACCGCCGTCACCACGGCCCGGGCGCGGACACCGTCGTCGTCCGCCAGCACCACCACCGCCTCGATCACCTGCAGCACCCCGGCGTCCACCTGGGACAGGGCGCGGTCGAGGCTGGGCCGGCTGGTGGCGCGGGCGGCCAGGGACGACAGGGTGGCGGGGGACGGGTGCGCCAGATCGGGCCGGCGCAGCAGCAGGTCCACCAGCTGCTCGTCCGACCGGGCGCGCAGGTGCTCGCTGAAGGTGGACATCCGCACCACGATACGTCGAGCGGCGGCATGGAGGTCAGCTGACGGCGCAGGCCGACCTCCATGCCGCGCTGCTGTCAGTCCTTCGTCCGGCGGGTGGTGGTGAGGAAGCCGGTGCCGACGCCGACAGCGACCAGCGCCAGGGTCAGCACCCCGGCGATCCCGGCACCGGTCATCGCCAGCTTCTGCCCGGTGGATCGCGGCGGGTCGGTGGGGTCCGGGCTCGGGGCGTCCGGGGTGCCGGGGTCGCCGGTCACGGTGGAGGCTGCCGTCGCGGTGAACCACACCCGGTCGGAGTCGATGGCGACCTGATCGGTGTCGCCCATGGTGGCGCGGACGCTGGCGGTCGGGGACCAGGTGCCCTCGGCTGCCGACCCGCTGCCGGTCAAGGTCACCGACTCGCCGGGTGCCAGGTCACCGATGAAGCCCTTCGGCGCGGTGACCGTGGTGCCGAGGTCATCGGTGACGGTGACCTCGTGCAGGGTCGCGGCGCCGGTGTTGGTGACGAGGTAGCTCCAGGTGAGGGCGTCGCCGACAGCCAGCTCGGTGCCGGGCGCGGCATCGGGGTGCGACCCGTTCAGCGTCACCTCGATCCGCACCCGCCCCGGCACGTGGAAGCCGACCGGGACCGATCCGGTGCCGGTGACCTGCGCGCCGTCCGGAGCGGTTCCCGTCGCCGCGGGCTGGGCGGTGACGGTTCCGGCATCGATCTGCGCCTGGGTCAGGGTGGAGGTCGCGGTGGCCGTCGCCGACTCACCCGGTGTGAGCACCCCCGGATCGCCGGGCCAGGTCAGCGCGTAGTCGGAGACACCGTCGAGGGCGTCATCCAGGGTGACGGTGTCCAGGGTGACGGTGCCGGTGTTCTGCACGGTCACCGACCAGGTGATGTCCTGCCCGGCGACGATCTGCTCGGGCAGCGTCCCGGCACCGGTGACGCCGAGTGCCGCACCGCTGGGGATCAGGATCTGCACGGTCACCGGGTCGGTGCTGACGGCGGTGCCGAGGTCGTCGGTCGCCTCGCCGTGCACCTCGGTGCTGACCACCCCGGCGTCGACCTCCGCCTGATCCAGGGTGTGGGCGACGGTGAACGTCACCTGCTGTCCCGGAGCCAGGCTGACCTCCTCCTCTGGCCAGGCGGCGGTGACGGTGGACCGGGTCGGGTCCAGGGTGTCCGGCGTGCTGAGGTTCGACAGGGTGACGTCCCCGGTGTTCGTCAGGGTGTAGGTGAAGGTCACCTGGTCACCGGCCGCGAGGGCAGCACTGGGCGACTGCCCGGCGGCCGACAGCGTGAGCGCCGGGTTGCGGACCGCCAGCGCGAAGTCGACGCCGGTGAGCTCCTGCCGACCGCCGATCGTGACCAGGGTGGTCCCGTCCAGTTCCTGGTCCGGGTCGACGGTGACCAGCACCGAGTCGCCGGTGACGGTCTCCAGGTCGACCTCCACCCGGTAGGTGCGGCCCGGCAGCCCGGTGAACCGGTACTCGCCCTGGTCGTCGGTGACGGTGGTCAGGGTGGTGTCGTCGCTGGTGTCGACCAGCCGCACGCCCACGCCGGTGGCCGGGGTGCCGTCGGTGGTGGCGAGTCCGTCCCGGGCGGTGTCGATCAGCACCCGCCCGGTGATGCTGCCCAGCCGTGCCTCGACGGCGGTGTACCAGACGGTGTCGGTGGCGGTCGCCGCGGTGTCACCGTCGCCCACGGTGGCCAGCACGGTGCCGGTGACCGACAGCTCGCCGAGCACCGCGACCGAGGTGGCGGTGAACACCACGGAGTCGCCCGGCGCGAGCACCCCGGTGAAGCCCTCCGGTGCCGTGATCGCCGTTGCCGGGTCGCGGTCGTCGCTGACTGTCACCCCGTGCAGGGTGGTCGGGCCGTTGTTGGTGACGGTGTAGGTCCAACCGACGTCGTCGCCGTCGGTGACCTGCGTCCCGGGTGCCTCGGTGACGTGGCTGCCGTCGGCTTCGACCCGGAGCGCCACCGTGCCGAGCACCGGGAAGGTGACCGGTGTGCTGGTGGTCGCGGTGATGTCGGTGTCCGAGACGGTGCGGGCGGTGGCGGTGGCCGTCGAGGTGACGGTGCCGGCGTCGACCTGCGCCTGGGTCAGGGCGGAGGTCGCGGTCGCAGTCGCCCGTTCCCCCGGGGACAACCGGCCCTCGGTGCCGGGCCAGGTAATCGTGTAGGCGGAGATGCCGGCCAGAGCATCGGTGACCTGCACGCCGGTGAGCGTGGTGGCACCGGTGTTCTCGATCGTCATGGTCCAGCGCACGGTGCCGTCGGCGGCGATCGCGGTCGGGGCGGTGCCGGTGCCGGTGATCGACAGGGCGGCGCCCGCGGCCACGTCGACCTGCGCGGTGCCGGTGGCGTCGACCGGGTGCGCGGCGTCGTCGGTACCGGTGACCTGCACGGTGGAGCTGACGGTCCCGGCATCCAGGTCCTGCTGGGTCAGCGGGTAGCTCACGGTGTAGGTGGCGGCCTCGCCGGGTGCCAGCGCACCGTCGTCACCCGGCCAGGTCCAGGTGCCGGTGGCAGGCAGGGTGTCGGTGATCGCCAGCCCGGTCAGCGGAGCATCACCGGCGTTGGTCACCGTGGAGGTGAAGGTGAGCGCGTCCTCGAGGGTCAACGACCCGGACGGTGCCCGACCGACAGTGCTGACGGTCACCGCGGGGTTGCGCACAGCGAAGGCGAAGTCCAGGTCATCGATCGTGTCCAGCACGCCGACCGTGAGGTCGGTCGCCCCGTCGACGGTGTCGTCCGGGTCGACGGTCGGGGTCACGAAGGCCCCGGCGATGCTGGTCGGCACCACCGCCACCCGGTAGGACCCCGCCCCGACACCGCGGAAGGTGTACCCGCCGTCGGCGTCGGTCACGGTGGTGAGCATCTCGGTGCCGGACTCGCCGTCCAGCAGCTGCACCCGCGCGCCGACTGCCGGGTCGCCGGACGACGTCGCCAGGCCGTCCCGGTCGGTGTCGATCACGACCCGGCCGGACAGCGCCGCCCCGACCACGGTGACCGACACGTTGCCGGTGTCCATGGTCAGGGTGCTGCCGGTGGAGGCCGAGGTCGCGGAGTTGACCAGGACGTCGTCCAGCGAGTGCCCGGTGACGTCGGTGGCGAGGGTGAAGCCGCCGGCCGACCCGGTGGCCAGCCCGGACAGCGCGATCCTGACGGCGGTGACGGCACTGAGGTCGGTGGCGTCGGTCAGGGTCGTCCAGGCGACGCCGGTGCCGGGGGCGGCACCGATGGTGTCCGGTGCGGCGGTGGTGACCTCGACGACGGCCCCGGCAGGCTCAGCGCCGCCGAGCAACGACACCCCGGTCAGCGTGACCTTGCCGGTGGTCCGCGTGCCGCGGGCGTCGCCGTCGTAGGGCAGGACGTCCATCACATAGGTCGGTGCGTCGTGACCGCTGGTGGCGTAGTTGTACCAGCGGGTGGTCCAGGACGCCGTGTGGTCGGTGGCGGCGATCCGGGGGGTCGTGGTGTCGCCCTCCATCGAGAGCGTCTCGCCCTGCAGCACGGTGGTGTTGACCGAATCGTTCGCACTGAGCGAGGTCGGGGTCGGGGAGGTGATCTGGACCTGCGTGAGCGACTGCGCGGTGATCCGTTGGCTCGTCGGCGCGTGCGCCGACGTGACCACGGGCAGGGTGAATGACGGTAGGTCGGCCTTGCCCAGGGCGGGGACCACCCCGTCCCGGCTGAACACCAGGACGATCCCGGAGCGGTCGTCCGAGGTCCCCGGCACCCCGTCCGGACCCAGATCCGCCGGAGTCTCACTGACCAGGGTCCACCCGGCGGCGACGGCCGCCGACACGTCCACCGTGGTGATGGTGGGCGGGAGCGTGATGGTGGTCAGGGCAGTGATCGCGTAGTCAGGTGCCGTCGGGGAGCCGACCACGGAGTGCGCGGCAGCGGGATAGACGGTGTAGGTGAGCGGGCTGCCGCCGACCACGGAGCTCGGGCTGCCGGTGATGGTCGCACTCACCGAGAACGGGGTGATCTTGATCTGTGCGGAGCGGATCAGAGTCGCCTCCTCGGCCGCCGTCCAGACGTGGGTCGCGGAGAACTGGGTGGGGATGCCGTCGGCGCGCGCCGTCAGCGGCACGGAGAGCGTGAGCTGACTGCCGGTGCCGGAGGCCGATCCCTGCGCCCACACCCCGCCGGTGTAGACCACCCGGACACCACTGACAGCACCCGGCCCACCGGCCTCCGCGATCGAGGCGAACCAGGTGTTGCTCGTGCCGGGTGAGGAGGTCACCCGGGTGTTGGTGAACTCGAGGCGGTACGTCGACGGGTCGATCGTCGTCCGGTACTGCCCGACGAAGATCGCCGAGGCGTCGTCGAGGATGGTCGCTGTGCTCGGGTCCCAGAACTGGTAGCCGACCAGGTCCGTGGTCCCGACCGAGGTGCCGCTCGCGGAGTCGTATGACGGGGTATAGGCGGACTCGGACAGCAGGGGGTTGCCCGACTCGGCCACCTCGCGCCACGGCCCGTACCGGATGTACGTCGGATAGGTCGGATCGGTCTTGGACGAGCTCCAGTTGTAGCCGTAGGCCTGGGCAGCGAGTGTCGCCGCACGCGGCGGCACGACCGGCTTGACCGGGTCATCGGCGTACACGGTGGTCGACGCCGTGTCGTTCCCGGATCGCTGCACGACCGACCCGTCGGTGGTGGTCAGCTCGGGAACCGTCAGCGTCGTGCTGAGGGTCTCGCCCTGAGCGGCACCCACGGGCAGGTCGGCGGTGCGGTACCAGAAGCACAGCGTGGGATTGCTGTCCCGGGTGGTCGGCTGGGCACCCAGATCCACCACGGCGGTGCCGTCGGCGGCCGACACCAGGGTCAAGGCGTTGTCGGTGCCGCAGACAGTCACGGCGTCCGGTTCGGCTCCGGTGTATGCCACCGAGAGGCGCTGCGGGAGGGTCAGCTCCAGCGGCTGGACCTGTCCGACCAGTGTCGTGTCTGCTCGGTAGCTCAACCGCATCTGCATCTGGATGGCCGGCTCGGCACCGGCACCGAAGTCGTAGGTGAAGTACGAGTAGCGGTAGATCGCCAGCACGCCGAGCTTGACCTGCGGGACGCTGACGACCGCGAGGGCGGTGCCGGTCGCGGTGAGGGTCTGGGTGGCGTCGGTTGCGGTCAGTTCCGGGGTGTAGACGCTGCCGGAGGCCGCTGTCGGGCCGGGAATCGCCTGCAACCCGCTGATCGACACCAGGCTCGCACTGGGCACGCTGATCGTCGCGGTGAGGGTGCGGCCGTCGGCGCTGACCGCGTAGGCCGACTGGTAGAGCGAGGAATCGGAGCTGAGCTTCCCGAGTGAGGACGTGACCCACGACCACCCCTCCGGCAAAGTCTGGGTGACCACCCCGTCACTCAGGTTGTCGGCCCGCAGCGCCCAGCTCATCGTCACCGCCGAGTTGGTGGCGACCAGGCCGTTGGTGCCTGCCGGGTCCAGGGTCGGCGAGGCGGATCCGTCGTCGGTGACGGTGATGCCCAGCTCGGTGAGTGTGCCGGTGGGTGCGGCCGAGGCGGCCATCAGCCCGAGGAACGGGGCGACGAGCAGAGTGAGGACGGTGACCACCGCCCACGCCGGGCGGGCGCGGCCGGTGCGGCGGGTGCGGGCGGTGGGCTTCCAGTGCGCGGGCATCGAATCTCCAGGACCAGGGTGGGGTCGTGCCGTCGGGTCCCTGATCGAGGGAGCGCAGCGGCGTCGACTGCCAGCGTCGCGGCACGGCGACACCACCTAGGTGCGCCCGGAGGTCACGTAGTGGTAGTCGCCGCTGTCTAGGGCGATTCATGGGGGTCTAGGGGGTGGAAGAGCTCCGCACTACTCAGGGATCGACCTAGGTGCAGTGCGGGTTGCTGCTGTCTACGGTGAGTAGGTCCGCGCCGTCGATGCCCCGGAGAGTCGCCATGCACCTCGACCCCGCCGTTCTCACCCAGCTGCGCACCGAGGCGCAGGCACAACTCCCGGAGATCGCCGACCTGCGGCACGCCCTGCACCGGGTGCCCGAACTCGGGCTCGACCTGCCACGGACCCAGGCCCTGGTGCTGGACGCCCTGGCCCCGCTCGGGCTGGAGGTGACACCGGGGGAGTCGATGTCCTCGGTGACCGCGGTGCTGCGCGGCGACCGACCCGGCCCCGCGGTGCTGCTGCGCGGGGACATGGACGCCCTGCCGGTCACCGAGGAGACCGCGGAGCCCTTCGCCAGCGAACACCCCGGGGTGATGCACGCCTGCGGTCACGACCTGCACACCGCCGGGCTGGTGGGTGCCGCCCGGCTGCTGGCATCCCGACGCGAGCAGATCGCCGGGTCGGTGGTCTTCATGTTCCAGCCCGGGGAGGAGGGACCGGGCGGCGCGCAGCCGATGATCGACGCCGGGGTGCTGGACGCCGCCGGGGAGCGGGTGGTCGCCGCCTACGGACTGCATGTGCTGTCGTCGGTGCTGCCCTCCGGCCTGGTGATGGGCCGTTCGGGGCCGATGCTGGCCGCTGCCGACTCGGTGCGGGTGACGGTGCACGGTCGGGGCGGTCACGGCTCCGCCCCGCACCTGGCGCTGGACCCGGTGCCGGTGGCGGCCGAGATCGTGCTGGCGCTGCAGGCGATGGTGACCCGCCAGTTCGACGTCTTCGACCCGGTGGTGGTGACGGTCGGGCGGATCTCGGCGGGCACCGTGAACAACGTGATCGGGGACAGCGCGCTGATCGAGGCGACGATCCGCACGTTCTCCGAGGACACCCACGGTCGGGTGCCGGAGCGGCTGCGCCGGGTGTGCGAGGGCGTGGCGTCGGCGCACGGACTGAGCGTCACCGTCGACTACCAGCGCGGGTACCCGGTGACGGTGAACCGGGAGGAGGAGAACGACCGGGCACGGGAGCTGACCGTCTCGCTGTTCGGCGAGGACGCCTGGCACGACGCACCGCAGCCGATCGCCGGAGCGGAGGACTTCTCCTACGTGCTGCAGCAGGTGCCCGGCGCGTACCTGGGGCTGGGCGCGGTGCCGGCCGGCACCGATCCGGCGACCGCCGCGTACAACCACTCGCCGCGGGCCCGGTTCGACGACGAGGCGCTCGCCGTGGGTCCCGCGGTGCTGGCGGCGCTCGCCCTGGACCGGTTGGCCCAGGGCTGAGAACAGGGCGGATGTCCGTGGCGGTCGGGGGTGAAGTGCCGGGTGAGGCTCAGCTCACCGGGGTCGGCTGCCGATGGAAGGGGTCGTACCATTCCCCGCCCGGAGGGACCGCAGCTCGATGCCCCACCGCCGCCTTGCCGTAGGCCCGGCCCACCAGGTCTGTGTCGCGCGCCAGGGCATCCACGACGTCCTGGGTCGCACGATCGGGCACGAACTGCTGTTCCGCCCGTCGGCCACCGCGGAGAGCTCCGGCCTCGGCGGGGTGGAGAGCATCGACGACAACCGGGCCACCGCCTCGGTGATCGCCGCCACCCTGACCGCCTTCGGGGTGGACGACCTGGCCGGACACGGCGACCTGTTCGTCAACGTGCCGCGCTCGTTCCTGGTGGACGAATTGCCGGTCGCGCTGGATCCGCACCGGGTGGTGCTGGAGGTCCTGGAGCACGTGCCGCCGGACGAGCAGGTGCAGGCGGGCATCGCCTCCCTGCGCGAGCGCGGCTTCGGGATCGCGCTGGACGACATGGTCCCGGACGACCCGCGCTGGCCGCTGCTGCGCTTCGCCGACTACGTGAAGGTCGACATGTCGGACCTCGGCGACGACCTGGCATCCTTCGCCGCCACGCTCCGCGAGGCGGCACCCACGGCGGCCCTGGTGGCCGAACGGGTGGAGACGGAGGAGGACCTGCAAGCAGCCCAGGACGCCGGGTTCCCGCTGTTCCAGGGCTACTTCTTCCGCCGCCCGACGATCTTCACCCGCCCGGCCCTGGCCCACCACGCCGTGGTGGCCGGGCGGCTGCTGGTCCAGCTCGGCGACCCGCAGGTGTCCTACCGCCGGCTGGCGCGGCTCACCGCCGCCGACCCGGCGATCGCGCTCAAGGTGTTCCGGATCGTGAACTCGGTCTCCGGTGCCGGGCGGACGGTGCGGCACCTGCACCAGGCGCTGGTGCTGCTCGGCCGGGAGCGACTGCGCGCCATGCTGGTGCTGGAGGTGCTGGCCACCGCCGGTCACCACGACGACGAGATCCCGCTCGCGGCGCTGGCGCGCACCCGGGCGGCCGAGATCCTGGCCCCGCACGACGCCCTGGAAGCCTCCACCGAGGCACTGGTGCGCATGATGAGCGACCTGCTGTCCGTGCCGATGACCGAACTGGACCCGCAGCTGCGCCGGCGCGCGCCGAGCGTGGCGGTGGTCGAGGCCTGCGACGTACTGGACGACTACCTGGACGCGATGGGGTCCGAGCGGTCGCCGGTGATCCCGGAACCCTTCACCGGACTGCAGGTGTCGATGGTCTACCTGACGGCGCTGCGGGAGGCCCGGGCACTGCTCGCCACCGTCTACCAGCCCGCCGTCGGACGCCGGTCGGGGCCCGCGCTGCCCACCCAGGGGGTTCAGCTGCCCACCGAGGTCCCCCAGGCGGCGACCGACCGGTAACCTGGGACGGTACGTGCCGCCCGGGCGATCCGGTGCGGCCCCGACGAACACCCAGGGGAACTTCGTGCCCACCGGCAAGGTCAAGTGGTTCGACGCCGACCGCGGGTTCGGCTTCATCGCCGCCGAGGACGGCAGTGAGGTCTTCCTGCACGCCTCCGCGCTGCCCGCGGGGATCGGCACCCCCAAGCCCGGCACCCGGGTCGAGTTCGGAGTCGCCGACGGACGTCGTGGTCCGCAGGCGCTCTCTGTCAAGATCCTGGACCCGGTGCCCTCGGTGGTCCGGGCCACCCGCAAGCCCGCCGACGACATGGCGGTGATCGTGGAGGACCTGATCAAGGTGCTGGACCGGGTGGGCAACGACCTGCGCCGCGGCCGGTACCCGGAGAAGGGTCGGGCGACCCAGGTCTCCACCCTGCTGCGGGCCGTCGCCGACGACCTGGAGGCGTGATGGCAGCCGCCGTGCGGGTGAAGGAGCCGGTGCTGACCGGTGCCGTGGAGCTGGCCCGGGCCGCCGCGGTGGAGATCGCCGAGCAGCCCGACCACGTCGGCGAGCACCTCGGTGCCACCATCGAGGAGGACCGGCTGGTCTCCCACCGGTTCGCCTGCACCGCGCGCGGCTACCGGGGGTGGGTGTGGACCGTCACGCTGTCCCGGGTGCCGCGGGGCCGGGTCGCCACCGTCTGCGAGTCGGTGCTGCTGCCCGGTGACGACGCCGTCCTGGCGCCCGCCTGGCTGCCCTGGGACGAGCGTCTGCGCCCCGGTGACATCGGGCCCGGTGACGTGCTGCCGTTCAAGCCGGACGACCCGCGCCTGGAGCCGGGGTGGACGCCGACCGGCGACCCGGAGCAGGACGAGGTCGCCATCGAGGAGCTGGCCCTGGCCCGGCAGCGGGTGCTCTCGCCCCGCGGGCTGCACGAGGCCGCCGACCGGTGGTACCGGGGCAGCCAGGGTCCGACCAGTGCCGGAGCCGTGGCCGCTGCCGCGGGCTGCCTGACCTGCGGGTTCCTGATCCCGTTGCAGGGCCCGCTCGGTGCGGTCTTCGGGGTGTGCGCGAACGAGTGGTCGCCGGACGACGGCAAGGTGGTCGCCCTGGACCACGGCTGTGGCGCGCACTCGGAGACCGACGTGCCGGACCGGCCCTCCGACTGGCCCGCCCCGGCGCCGATCATCGACGAGCTGGTGGTCGAGGTGACCCCGAACGACGCATGACGGCAGCGACGCCCCCGATCCGGACGCTGATCGCCTCGGCCTACGCCCCGGCGGCATTGTTCGAGACCGGGCTGGGGGCGATCACCCCGGTGATCCCGCTGCTCGCGGTGCGGCTCGGCGGTGGCCTGGGTGAGGGTGCGCTGGTGGTGGCGCTGCTCGGGGTCGGACTGATCCTGGGTGACGTCCCGGCCGGTGCCCTGGCCGCCCGGATCGGCGATCGACGCGCGATGCTGATCGCGGCGCTGGTGGCCGGGGTGGCGCTGACCGGCTGCGCGCTGGCCCCGTCGCTGCTCACGCTGGCGCTCGGCGTGCTGGTGGTGGGTGCGGTGTCCGCGGTCTTCCACCTGGCCAGGCAGTCGTTCCTCACCGAGGTGATCCCGGTGGCCCAGCGCGCCCGGGCGCTGTCCACGCTGGGCGGGGTGGGCAGGATCGGGGCGTTCCTCGGGCCGTTCCTCGGTGCCGGTCTGCTGCACCTGGCGCCGCTGCGTTCGGTGTTCTGGCTGGCGGCGGGCATGTCGCTGCTGGCCGGCCTGGTGGTCGCCCTGGCCCCGGATGTGGACCGTGACGGTGCCACCCGAGCGGCGCACGGCGCGGGGCCGGGGGCGTGGGCGCTGCTGCGTCGGCACGGCCGGATGTTCGCGACCCTGGGGCTGGCCGTGGTGCTGGTCGGGGCGGTGCGGGCGACCCGACAGGTGGTGCTGCCGATCTGGTCCGAGCACCTGGGCATGGCCCCGGCGACCACCAGCCTGATCTTCGGGCTGTCCGGTGCCGTGGACGTGCTGCTGTTCTACCCGGGCGGGCGGTTGATGGACCGCCGCGGCCGGTTGTGGGTGGCGGTGCCGTCCATGCTGATCCTGGGCGGGGCGATCGCGCTGCTGCCGCTCACCGGCTCGGTGGGCACCCTGGCGGTGGCGGCGATGGCGATGGGCTTCGGCAACGGGATCAGTTCCGGGGTGTTGATGACCCTGGGCGCCGACGTGGCGCCGCCGGAGGCACGGGCCACCTTCCTCGGGGTGTGGCGGGTGTTCCAGGACTCCGGCACCGCGGCCGGGCCGCTGGTGGTCTCGCTGGTCGGAGGCGCGATCGGTCTGGCCGGGGGCATCGTCACGATGGGGGTGGCCGGGTTGGTCGGCGCTGCGGCGCTGGCCCGGTGGGTGCCCCGGTGGTCCGAACACGCGAACGCCCGGACCCGGGCGGCGGCGGCCCGGCGGCGACTGGCGCCCTGAGACGCTCGACCTGCCATCGCCGCGCAGGTCAGCGACGATGGAGCATGCCCTCGCACTGGTTGATCGCCACCACCGAGTACGCCGGGCTGACCCCCTACACCGGCGGCATCGGGCGGCACTACGCGGCGCTGGCACCCGCCCTGGTCCGCGCCGGTGCCCGGGTGGATCTGCTGCTGCTCGGCGGCGACCCGGTGCCCGCGCAGGAGGTGGCCGGGGTCCGCGTGCTGGCGGCACCGGGGGTCACCGGTCCCTGGCACCGGGCGGGGGTGGTGCGGGCGGCGTTCAGCGCGGGGCGGTACGACCGGGTCTTCCTGCCGGAGTGGGCGGCGCTCGGGGTGCGGCTGCCGACGGAGGCGCCGCTGCTGACCAATCTGGCCACCAGCACCCGGTTGATCAACGAGATCGCCGGGTTCACCCCGCGCAGCTTCGGTGTGCGGCAGGGCACGGCGATCCGGGTGCAGCAGCGCCGGGAGGACCGGCAGGTGCGCCGGTCGGCGGGGCTGATCGCGATCTCCCGGGCGATGCTGGCCTGGAACCGGCGCACCCTCGGGTCCCTGCCTCCGGCCCGGGTGGTGCGGAACTGCATCGACGTGGCGGGGGTCCGGGCGGCGGCCGGGTCTGCAGCGCTGCCGGAGGGGTGGCCGACCGGCGCCGGTCCCGTGGTGCTCTTCCTGGGGCGGCTGGAACGGCGCAAGGGGATCGTCGAGGCCTTCGGTGCGTTCGCGGAGCTGAGTCGACGCCGACCGGATGCCCGCCTGGTGCTGGCCGGGGCGAGCGGCGACCGGCGCTTCGAACCCGACCGGCCGACGCTGCTCGGCATGCTGCCAGCGGCGGCCCGTGAGCGGGTGACCTGGCTCGGTCACGTGGCCGGACCCGCCCTGCACCGGGCGGTCGCCGCGGCGACGGTGACGATCTGCCCGTCCCGCTGGGAGGGTTTCGGCAATGCGGCGCTGGAGGCCAAGGCCGTCGGCAGCCCGGTCGTGCTGACCAGCGGCAGCGGCTACGACGACTTCTGCACCGACGGGGAGGACAGCCTGCTGGTGCCCCCGGGTGAGGCTCCGGCCCTGGCGGCCGCGATCCTGCGGCTGCTGGACGACCCGGCACTGGCCCGGCGACTGGGGGAGCGGGCCCGGGCTGGTGCCGATCACTACACCGCCGACCCGGTGGCGGCGGACCTGCTGGCGGCAGCCGATCAGCTGCTCGGCTGAACCGTCGGCTCCCGCACCCAGTCGGTGCCGTCCCAGCGGATCGCCCCGGCCTCGGCGAAGGCCTCCAACCACCCGGTCATCGGCCACCAGCCCCAGCGGCGGGCGAACAACCGGCCGTTGCGCAGGATGTCGTCCAGGTGCTGCCACGGTGGGCTGCTGGTCGGGTGGTGCTGGTGATACGCGTGCGCCCCGCCGACCCAGGCGAGCGGGATGTCGGCGGCCCGCAGCGCACAGGCGAAGTCGGTGTCCTCACCGCCGTAGCCCTGGTAGCGCTCGTCGAACCGTGGCCCGGTGGCCCAGCGGTCGGCGGTGAGGGCGAAGGACAACGACCAGAACAGCGGATAGTCGTCCGGCGCGGCCGGGACGACCACCCCGGACGGCGGCGCGGGTCGCGCCGGGTGCGGGCGGGTGGCGGCGGTCAGCACCGCCGGGTCGTCCACGTCCACCCCCGGCGGCAGGTAGGTCACCGGACCGCAGAGCACGGCATCCGGATGCCGGACGGCGGCCGCCTGGTAGCGGTTCACCAGCTCGGGTCCGGGCACGCAGTCGGCGTCCAGGAAGACCAGCAGGTCGGCACCGAGGTCGACAGCCCGATCGGCGGCCGCGTTGCGGGCGGCCGCCAGGCGCAGGCCGTCCGGACCGGGCGGCAGCCGCAGCACGGCGTCCACGTCCAGCGCGGGCGGTCGGTCGTCCCCGACCCAGGCGATCACGGTGCGGGTCCGGGGCGCGTCGCGCAGGGCGTGCAGCTGGTGGCGCAGGTGGTCCAGCCGAGGGGCGGAGCACAGGGTGACGACGGCGCGGGTCAGCATCCGGCACCGCCTCGGGCGACCTGATCGATCACCTCGGCCGCCCGGGCCGCCGCACCGTCGGTCCGCCACCGGGACCAGTCGGGGCGCAGCGCCGCCGCCCGGTCCAGCAACTCCGGCCACGCGGCGGGCTCCGGCCAGTCGTCGGCGACCACGGCCAGTCCGGCGGCCGCCAGAGCGGCGGCGGTGGCGTGCTGCTCGTCGAAGGGCCGCGGCTGCGGGACGACGACCGCGCGGGCCTGGGCCACCGCCAGGTCGGCGATCGCGTTCTGCCCGGCCCAGGAGACCACGGTGTCGGCGGCGGTGAGCGCGGACCACGGGTCGGCGGACCAGGTCACCGAGGCCGCCGGGGTGCCGAGCAGGGTCCAGCGGCGGTCGGGGGTGGCGGCCACGGCGGACTCGATCTGCTCGCCGGTCACCGTCGTGCCACCCCGGCCGCCGAGCATCAGCACCCCGGAACGTTCGGTGGTGGGCACCGCACGGCCCTCGAACCGGCTGATCCCGCCGACATGCACCACCTTCTCCCGCACCGCGTCCAGGTGAGCGGCCGGGACCAGATCGGCGGGCCACGGGGCGAGCACCCGGGTCGCCGCGCGCAGACCGAGGGTGTGCGGCAGGTCGTCCCGCCGCCCCGGCTGGGCGATCAGCACCGGGGGGATGCCGAGCAGCCGGGCGAAGAGCGTCACCTCCACCGACACGTCGACCACCATCGCGCTGATCCCGTGCCGCTCCACGGCGTCGGCGATGGTGGTGAGGCGGCGGCGGTGGCCGGGGTGTCCGAGCGGTGCCCAGTGCAGCAGGCCGTCGGCGGTGGGCGCGGGGGTCTCGCCCTGGTCGTCGCGGTCCAACGGCACCCACCGGCAGTGCGCGGGCAGGTCGTCGGGCGCTGGCAGCGAGCTGAAGCAGAACAGGTCGGCGTCCAGGTGCGGGGCGATGGCGCGCAGCCGCCCCAGATGCCCGGAGCCGTGGTGGTGCACGTACCAGCCGATCACGGGTCGGCTCATGCGAGGAGTTCCACCGGGCGACCGGCCAGCTCGCCGAACACCCGCTCCAGGGTGTCGGTGCGCGCGTCCAGCGACCAGTGCCGGCGCGCGGTCGCCCGGATCGCGGCCCGGAACTCCGGAGTGCTGCGGCGGGTCAACCGGCGGGTGGCCTCGGCCAGCGCACCCAGGTCACCGGGCGGGGCGGCGATCATCCCGGTGGCGCGGCGGGCGATCTCCACGATGCCGCCCACCCCGAAGGTGGCGACCGGGGTGCCGCACATCAGCGCCTCCGGCCCGACGAGACCGAACGGCTCTGCCCACGCCGGGGTGCCCAGGGCGCAGGCGCTCGACCCGATCAGCGCGGCCAGCGCCGACTGGTCCAGCAGGCCCGCGTACCGCACCGACGTCCCGTCGACATGCGGCAGCACCTCCCGGTCGGCGTACTCCTGGTCCCCGATCCGGCCGGCCAGGGTGAGCGGCATGCCCAGCGCCCGGGCCACGGCGATCGCGACGTGCGGTGCCTTCTCCGGCACGATCCGGCCGAACCACACCAACCCGTCGCCACCGGGCCCCAGCGGCCAGTCGTCGGCGGCGATCCCGTTCGGCAGCACGGTCGCGTCCACCCCGACCCGGGTCCACTGCTCGCGGGTGTGCTCGCTGACCGCCAGGAACCGCACCGACCCGGCACCGGGCAGCGCGTCCACCAGCTCCGGGTCCAGCGGGGTGTGCAGGGTCGACACCATCGGGACGCCGAGCTCCGCCGACCGCCGCAACGGCAGTCCGTGCAGGCAGTGGTTGGAGAGCACGTCGAACCGGCCTCGCACCAGGTCCAGCGCACGGTCCAGCGCCGGGACCGAGCGGGTCAGGTACCCGGGCGGATAGGTCGAGTCGGTGGGCCGCGTGCCGGTCGGCCAGGACAAGGACGGCAGCACGAACTCCGGCGGGCCGTCGTCCAGGAAGTCCGATCCCTCGACCCCGATCAGGGACACCTGGTGCCCACGGGCCCGCAGAGCCCGGACCTCGTTCCACACCGCCGACTCCAACCCCCCGGCGTGCGGACGGCGGATCGGGAACCGCAGGGGGGCGATCACGCAGATCCGCAGCGGGGTCATCGGGCGGATCCGGCGAGCAGCTCGCGGTACAGGTCCCGGTGCCGGGTGCTGACGCGCAGGTCGGCCACCACGCGCAGCTCCCGGCGCTCGCGGACCACGGCGTCCCGGTCGCCGGTGCCCGCCCGGGTCCCGGTCGTCAGCAGCCGGTGCAGGGCGGCGGCCAGCTCGCCGGGGCCGAAGACCGCCACCGAGCCGTCCGGGTGCTGATCGCCGTAGTGACCCACCGCGGGCGCCGCCACAGGCACGCCGAGGTCCCAGCACAGTTCCAGCCAGCCGGAGTGGGTGCCGTGGGCGTAGGGCAGCACGCAGGCGTCCAACCCGGCCAGGCTGCGCTCCAGCTCGGCGTCGTCCAGGCGGTCGTGCTCGATCAGGGTGACCAGCGGGGAGGACGCGCACAGCGCACGGATCGCGTCCCGGGCGCGGGGGTCGCGGACCGAGCGGTGCATCCGGATCTCGGCCCGGGTGCCGAGCCCGTCCAGCGCCGGGTCGGCCAGCGCCGACAGCAGGGCGCGGGTGGCACCGATCGGGTCGACGTTCGGCCGCAGGTCCTTCAGGTGCAGGCCGATCACCCGGCAGCCGCCGGTCGGCTGCACCCGGGGTGCGCTGCCGGACAGCAGCCGGGGATGCGGCAGCACCAGGGCGCGGCGTCCCCAGCGTGCGGCGATCTCCGCTGCGGCTCCAGGGGTGAGCGTGATCAGGGCGTCCACCCGGGGGACGAGCAGGTCCAGCTGGGCGACGTACCGGCTCTGGTCGGTCAGCTGCGGGTGGTCCAGATCGTGCACGGTGAGCACCACCGGCCAGCCGACCGCGTGGGCGGCGTCGACACAGGCGGCCAGGTGCTCCGGGGTGAAGGACTCGGTGCCGAAGTGCAGGTGCAGCAGGTCGGCGTCCGCTGCGTGAGCGGTGATCCACTCCGGATCGAGCACCACCGGCGGCCACCACTGCCCGGGCGCTGCCCCCTCCGGCGCGGGGTCCGGCAGCACCATGACCTCACGGTCCGCGGTCACCCGGGCGACATAGGGGTGCCCGGCAGGAACCGAGACCACCCGCACCGGCTGCGCCGTCGCGGGGGAGACCACCGGGCGCATCGCGCCGCTGGTGGTCTGGGACAGGAGAGACATCCGGGTCCTTCGAACGTGCCGTGCCGCGGGGACCGCCCGGTTCTGGAGCGGCGCCGTGCTGTGGCGGTCTGCGCAGTCTCGCGCGGTTGCCGACCCCCCGCGACTCCACGACGATCACCCTGGTGACCACCCCTGATGTTCCCGTCCATCTGCTCACCGGACCGCCCCGGCACGGGGTCGCCCGGTACACCCGCGATCTGGTCGCACAGATGCCCGGGGTGCCCGTCGTCACGGCGCAGGACCCGGCCGAGCTGGTGGCGGCGGTGGCCGGTCACCGCCGGGCGCATCTGCAGTTCACCGACCGACTCGTGGCGTCCTCCCCGGAGGGCGCGGCGGAACTGGTCGAGGCGATCGCCGGTCGCACCCGGCTGACGGTCACCCTGCACGACGTGCCCCAGGAGTCGGACGGGGCGCGGAACCTGGTGCGCCGGGGTGCCGCCTACGCCCGGGTGTGCGCGGCGGCCGACGGGGTCGCGGTGAACAGCCGACACGAGGCGGCGCTGCTGGGCGAGCACGGCGTGGCCGACCGACCGGTGCGGGTGATCCCGCTCGGCGCGGGCACGCTGCCGATCCCGGTCCTCCCACCGCCGAGCGGCGCCGGGGTGACCGCGCTGATCGCGGGCTGGATCTACCCCGGGAAGGGGCACGACGACGTGGTGCGGGCGGTGGCAGCGGCTGCGCGGCGCCTCGGGTCGACCACCGGGACGGTGCTGGCGATCGGCGCCCCGTCCCCCGGACACGAGGACGATGTCCGCCGGCTGACCGCGCTGGCCGCCGACCTCGATGTCACGTTCACGGTGACCGGGGGACTGGACGACGCCGACTACGCGGCCGCGCTGCGCGGTCCCGGCGTGCCGGTCGCCGCCCACCGGCACCTGTCGGCGTCCCGGAGCCTGCTGGACTGGGGGGAGCAGGGACGACGGCCCCTGGTCGCCGAGTCGCGCTACGCGGCCGAGATGGCAGGACTGCGGCCGGGCACCCTGGTCACCTACCCGGACGACGGGCTGGTCGAGGCGCTGGTGCGGGCGGTGCGGGACCCGGGATCGACGGTGCTGCCGCCGGGGACATCGCTGCGGCCGACCCTCGCCGACGTGGCGGCTGAATACCTGCGCTGGTGGGCGGAGTCGTGACCGCGCTTCCCGGGAACCGTTGGGACCTGCTGGACGGCGTGCAGCCCGCCGAACCGCCCACCGTCTCGGTCATCGTGGCCCACTACGACCAGCCCGAGCAGCTCGCGCGCACCCTGCACGCGCTGTCCCGCCAGGACCACCCGGCGGAGCGCACCGAGATCCTGGTGGTGGACGACGGGTCGCCCACCACCCCGGTGGTCCCGGCACACGTGCGACTCCTGCGGCAGGACGACCGGGGCTTCCGACTCGCCGCCGCCCGCAACCTCGGTGCCGCCGCCGCGACCGGTGACGTGCTGGTGTTCCTGGACGCCGACACCGCTCCCGAGCCCTCCTACCTGCGCGAGCTCACCCGGCTCCCGGCGTTGGCCCCCGACTGCCTCACCGTGGGTCGCCGACGGCACGCCGAGCTGTCCGGCACGCCGATCCACGACCCGGTGGAACAGCTCGGACCGGCCCGCGAGCTGCCCGAGCCCGCCTGGCTGATCGACGCCTACCGTCGTTCGCGCAACCTGCTCGATGCCGACGACCGGTCCTACCGGCACGTGATAGGTGCCGTCACCGCCTGCCACCGCACCCTGTTCGACGCCGCCGGGGGGTTCGACGAGTCGTTCACCTCCTACGGCGGTGAGGACTGGGAGTGGACCTATCGCGCCTGGCTGGCGGGGGCGGTCCTCGCCCATGTGCCCACCGCCGTCGCCTGGCACGACGGTCCGGAGTGGTCCGACCGGGGCGACGCGGCCAGCCTGACCGCGAAGAACGCCGAGACCCTGCTGCTCACCGACCTGATCCCGGTGCCGGGGTCGCGCGGCCGTGGGCTGCCCAGCGCACACGCCGACACCGTCGTGCTGCCGCCCCCGGGGGTGAGCCCGGCGCAGCGGTTCGTCAGCCTGGACTCGGTGCTCGCGACGCTGCCCGGTGCGGTGGCGGGCGGGATCGGTGACCGGGTGCGGATCGTGGTGCAGCTCGACCACCCGCTGCGCGTCGACGGGGACGCGGTGCGCGAGGCTGTGCGCCGACTCGACGCCGAACAACTCGGTGAGCTCACGCTGCTCCACCCCGAGGGCCGCCGACTGCTCCGGGTGCGCGCCACCCGCGCCGAAGCCCGGGAACGCCGGTGGGGGCGGACCGATCTGTTCCCCCGGGCCGAGGTGGTCACCGATCAGGTGCGGGTGCTGGCCGGGGAGCCGGATCTGGAGGCGTACCTCGGCGGGTGGGGCTGAGTAGCACTACTCAAATCCGACAAGACCGCACTCAATTCCTGCTGTTCAGCGCCCATCACCGACCGTGCGGCGATAGCTTCCTCGCGCGCGTTGAGCCGATTCAGTGCGCAGGCAGGAGGGTGTGTCGTGGGCGAGCTGGTGCTGGACTCGGGCGAGATGACAGCGGTGGCGGGTGAGCTGTCCCGGGCCGGGATGGGGATGTCGGTGCTGCGTCCCGGGATCGGTGCGTGCGGGTCGGCCGGTGTCGCGGAGGCGTTCGGGCAGGCGTTCACGATGGTGTACGACCAGCAGTCGAACCTGGCTGAGAGTTGGACCGGGTTGGGTGCTCAGGCGCGTGCGGCTGTCGCGGTGATGCAGCAGGCGGATGCGGCGTTGGCGGGTGCCGGGTCGTGAGCGAGGCTGACCGGTTCCCGGACCGGGGTGATGTGTCGGTGGTGCGGAGCGCCGGGTGGCAGATCGAGGATGTCGCGGCCGAGGTGCTGGAGCGTCGTCAGATCGCTGGTGCTGCGCGGGGCCGGGTGAGCGATCAGGTGTGGGCCGGGCAGGGCGCGCAGGCGATGGTGGCGTCGTGCGTGTCGGTCGAGCAGCTGGCCGAGGCCACGGCGCAGGGGTGGGCGCGGGTGTCGCAGGCGCTGATCGATTACGCCAACGGGTTGTTCCTGCTGCAAGAGGAGGGTGATGCGATCCGGTGGCGGTTGAGCAACGGTGAGCAGGAAGTGGCCGCGTATCAGGCGCAGCTGACGTCGGCTCGCTCGACGGTGGACCTCGCCGATTCCGCGGGTCACCTCCGGGCGGCGTCCCTGGAGCGAGAGACAGCTGAGGCGCGGACCGCCGTCCGGTTCCAGGAACGACTGCTGGAGGAGCTCGGGGAGCGGCGCCGGGCGCTGGACGCGCGGATCATCGCCGCCTTGCAGACAGCTCCGGGACCGGGTGCCACCGCGTGGACCCAGATCGCCTACCGGTCCGGTGGCACACCGAGGAACGTCGACGACGTGGTCGAGGACCTGCTGGAGCGGATCGGCTCCGACAAGCGCACGGGCGCCGATTACGACCTGGTCGCGCAGTTCCTGATGATGTACTCCGCCGACGATGAGGTGATGGCCCGGTTCTACGACGGGCTGGGACCCGAGGGTCTGACCGGCTTCATGGCCGAGTTCGCCACCGCCGACGATCTGCACCACGCATTCCGCGGCGGGGTCAGTGCCGCGACGCTCTCCGGGCTGCTCGGTGTGGGGCTGGCCACCGCGTCGACCACCTGGGACGCCCCGACCGCGCAGGGCTGGGGCACCGGCCTGGTGGACACCATGGACGGTTACGCCCGTTCGATGATCGTCCCGTCCCTGCTGGGGACCCCCGGACTGAACCCCCAGGTCGCCGTGGGCGCGTTCACCCGGGTCGAGCAGATCCGGGCCGGTGACCCCGAGCGGTTCGCGCTGATCACCCGGGCCTCACTGCCGACCATCGACTTCTACGGGTACACCCGCGCCGAGTACGACGCCGAGGTGCGCCGGAACCTCGGCGGGTCGGTGCCCACCCTGATGGGCGCGATCTTCGACCAGCTGACCGCCATCCCCGCACAAGCCATGGACCTGCTGGGCGCGGACGGGGTCAGCGACTACTGGTTCGGGCGCTACGACTGGGGTGATGACGGGTTCGAGGGACCCGCAGCGCTGATCGACGCGATCGTGAACAGCTCCGAAGGGCTCCAGGCGCACAGCAACGACCCGCTGGGCGCGACCTGGACCGGGATCGTGCAGTTCGCTGCCCTGGCCACCGAACGGCTCGGCGGGAACCAGCACCTGCAGGTCGGGACCATGTCCGGTGCCGCGCAACTCGACATCGCGCAGGCGCTGGCCACCTTTGTGCCGGAGATCGGTGCCGATCTCGGCGGCATGGTGACGGTGGCCGAAACGGAAGATGGGCAGGACAAGGCAACGGTCCTCATCGATGGCCGGTTGGTGGAGGTCCCGGCGTTCGGGGTGCCGTTGGGGAACCTGTCCCGGGTGTTGGGGATCGCGACCACTGACCTGGCAGCACTGGGGACGATCGGTGCTGCCGTCGGTGACTACGGACAACAGGTGTTCGCACACGTCACCGGGGCGGGTCACCCGGATCGGGAGACGGCTGAGAAGCTGCTGCGCGGGTTGGGAGGTGTGTACGGGCTGACGCAGGCGTCCTGTACCGCCGAGGCAGCCCACCACGCCGAAGCCCTCGACGCCCAGTCCCGTCAGGACCTGGACACCATGATGCGAATCATCGGGATCATCCCCGGGGTCAGCACGGGCTCAGCAGCCGTGGACTGGCTGATCGACATCGCCGCCGGGAACCTCGACCTGCTGGCCCAAGACCACTGGGGCGACATGCTCTCCCCGGAGGAGATCACCGCCATCCGCGAATCCGCCACCGGAAACATCACCGAGCAGGCCGGGATCGACCAAGGGCACGCCACCCTGCAGAACGCACTCGACCAGGGCCTAGTCGGCCCGTGGGAGCAGATCGACCCCGCCTACCCCACCACCGCCCAGACCCTGGTCAATGAGGCGATGACCGAGTACGGAGACAAAGCCACCGCGCTCAACAGCCCCACCACCGACGACATGTACGACGTCACCACCATCGACGAGGACGGCGACCGCCATTCGGTGAACCGGGGAGACATGCCATGACCGCCCGCACCCGCCGACGCATCCTGACCGCGCTCATGCTCGCGGCCGCCCTGGTATCGGCTGCGTGCACCGATGACTCGACCGCTGAGCCATCGCCCACCGGTCCGCCGTACCCGGTTGCGGACATCGCCCCGCTCGAACCGGCCCTGGATGCCGCTGCCCCGTTCGAGGACCACCCGGCGGTGCAGATCATGCGCACGACCAGCATGATCGGGGCGTGGTCGACGCTGATCGGCACCAGGGAATTCGCGCAATACACCCAGTACTTCGACCCCGCGCGAGAACCCGACCTCAGGCCCGCGCCACCGCAATACCGTTGGATCGCCATCGGTCCGAAACCTCGGGTGATTGTGTCGGTGACCGACAACGCCGACGGTTCAACAGTGGTGCGTTCGTGCGGGTACACCACCGATGAGGTCAGCAAGGACACCGGTGAACCACGCGACTATGTCAGTGCCCAGCAGCGAGGTCTCCTGGTCGATACCACCCTCAGCCCGCTCACTGACGAGGAGATCGCTCGTCTCACCGACCTCGGTCTCGACCCGCCCGCCCTGTGGGTGCGCGGCAACCAGACTGTGACAGGCGACTGCGACCCCTCGTCGGCCACCGTGCAGCACTTCGCCGACTGGCGTGAGTACGCACCGATCGGCCACTACTCATGACCCGGCCCATGCCACTGCGCGCCGGGCGACGAGCGATCGCCGTCGTGGCCGTGATCGCCGCGCTCGTGCTGGCTGCGTGCACCGATGACACGACAGCTGAGCCTTCGCCCACGGGTCCGCCGTACCCGGTCGCGGACATCGCCCCGCTCGAACCGGCTCTGGATGCTACGGCCCCGTTCGAAGACCATTTGGCCGTCCAGATCATGCGCACCACCAACATGATCTGGGCCTGGTCCGAACTCACCGACACCCGGGAGTTCGCGCAATACACCCAGTACTTCGACCCGGCCCGCGAACCCGACCTCAGGCCCGCGCCGCCGCAATACCGGTGGGTGTCGATCGGCCCCGCGCCGCAGACCGTACAGTCGGTGACGGACAATCCTGATGGCTCGATCGTCGTTCGCTCGTGTGGGTACACCACCGACGAGGTCAGCAAGGACACCGGTAAATCACGCGATTACGACAATGATCAGCGCCAAGGAATCTTGGTCGACACCACCCTCAGCCCGTTGACGGAGGCTGAGATCGCTCGTCTCACGGACCTCGGTCTCGACCCGCCCGCCCTGTGGGTGCGTGGCAACCAGACTGTGACAGGCGACTGCGACCCCTCGTCGGCCACCGTGCAGCACTTCGCCGACTGGCGTGAGTACGCACCGATCGGGCACTACTCCTAGTCGTCGTCAGCCGACGGGCCGTGGGCAGCGCGAGCCGTACTGTCCGTCAGCGCCCAGGCCGCTGCCGCACCCACCACAGCCCCGCCACCCCGAGCAGCCCGCCGACCGCGCAGGTCACCGGCCCGTGTGGCCCGATCGGGCCGGTCAGCCACAGCACCAGCGCCACCACAAAGGCGACCGCCCACGCGACGATGCCGAACCGGAACACCGGACGCAGACTCACCGGCACCGGGTCGGGGGTGGGTCGGCGGCGTTCGGGGCGCAGCGCGAGCTGCAGGAATGACGGCACGGAGGCCAGCCTAGGGGGTGGTGCGGGGCCTCAGTTCCCCCCGAACGCCAACGACGTCGCCGTCGCCAGCGCCTGCGGCACCGCCGCGAGGTAGGCGTGCGCCACGTCCCACGGTTCCAGCCCGGTGGCGGCGACCGCGTCGGAGTCGTTCTCCTCGTGGGCGAGCACCGCGGCGAGCACGTGGCCGTGGTGACCCTCGTGGCGCAGCAGGGCGGCGGACAGCTGGTCGGAGATGCCGGTGCGCTCGACCAGGTCGGTGAGCTCGATGGCCTGCTGCGCGGCGACCGCCGACAGCAGTCCGACGGTGTACCCGGCGTCGTCACCGGCGAGGGTGCGGCAGGTCATGGCGCGGGTGAGCACGGTCCACAGCGCGGCGACCGTGTTGGGTCGGGCGTCGATCAGGGAGGCGATGGCCAGGGCGTGCAGCTGCCGGGGGCCGACCAGGACGACCGCCTGGCGGACGGAGTCGACCTCGGTGCGCAGGCCGAAGGCGGAGGAGTTCACCAGGTGCAGCACCCGCATGGACAGCTCGGGGTCGGCGGCCACGGTGGTGACGACGGCGTTCTGGTCCACCTGGTCGGCGGACAGGATGCGCAGCAGTTCGAGGCACTGGAGCTCGCCGGCGTTGAACGCGCGGCGCACGGGTGTCTGGTCGCGCTGGAACATCGGGCCCTGGAGCAGGTCGGCGCCGAGGTCGATGCCCCGGGCGATCCGCTCGGTGGTGTCGGCGCGCTCGGCGATGACCGCGGCACCGGCGTGGTGGGCACGGTCGACCAGCAGGGCGAGCTGGTCGTCGTAGCGGGCCAGGTCGATCTTGACCAGGGCGACCCGGTCGAGCAGGCGGTCCTGCGGTGCCGAGCCGTCGTAGTCGGCCAGCGCGAGCCGGGAGCCGCGCTGCTGGGCCAGGGCGACCAGGGCGTCGATCTCGGGGTGCCGGGCCAGCGTCGGGGTGATCTCCAGCATCAGCCGTTCCGGGTCACCCCAGATGGAGGTGGTCCCGGCGAGCACACCGACGGTGCCGCGGAGCAGCACGAGCCGGTCGGCGGCCAGACCGGAGAGGTCGAGGGCCGCGTACTCGGCGTCGGCGTGCTGCTCGGCGAGCTCGTCGGGCAGCGGGCGACCGTCGGTCCCGGTGACCCGGACCTGGACGGCGTAGCCGTAGACCGAGCGGTCGGGCTGCACCACGGGCTGGCGCAGGACGGTGACGGTGCCGACTCCGACGGTGGTCATCGCTTCTCCAGGGAGGGTCACGGGCGGCCGAGCGGCGCGCGCAGCGGCCAGTCGTCGGTGAGGACGGTCTGCATCGCAGCGCCGGTGGCCGGGTCGACCAGCAGCGGGGCGAGCAGGTTGGCGGTGGGCGGCTGCGTGCCCTGCGCCGGACGGACCACGACCAGGACCCGGAGCTGGTCGGCACCGAGCTGGGCGTGGACGTCGGCGCCGATCCGCGGGGTGTAGTCCGGGAAGTACGGCTCCGGGTCGACGACGAACAGCCGCACCGGTCGGGCGCCCTCGGGGGCCGAGCGCAGGGCGTACAGCGATCCGGACTCGTCCAGGGCGGACACCTCGAACTCGGTGTGCTCGTCCAGGCCCGGCATGGGCGTGGTCAGGTGCAGCGTGGTGGGCAGCACGAGCGGCGTGGTCTCAAGCGTCATGGTCATCGCAGGTAGTCCAGGAGAGTCGGCTGGAGGACCTTGGCGGCGGCCCCGAGGGCGCCCTTGTAGGCGACCTCCTGGGTCTGCAGGTCCAGGATGATCTGCGCCAGGTCGATGTCCTCGATCTCCGACAGACGCGTCTTGCTGTTCAGCGTCTGGTCGACGATCCGGCTCTGCGCCGTCTCGACCTGGTTGGTGCGCGCACCCACCGAGGCGACCTCGGTGAGCATCGCGGTGATGTGGCCGTCCAAGGCATCGACCTGGTCGGTCGGGTCGCCTCCGGCGCGCAGCGTGGCGGAGATCGTGTCGAGCAGGGCGAACACCGAGTCGGGCCCGTCGCCGAAGACGGCGCTGCCGGTGGAGTCCACCCGGACAGTGGTGCCGTCACCGACCGTGCGGGTGACGCTGCCGCTGGCGACGCCGCGGAAGGTGCCGTCGTCGGCGAACGCGCCGCCTGCGGTGGTCCCGGCGAAGACGCTGCGACCGAGGTAGCTGGTGTTCGCCTGGCGCAGCAGGTCGGCCTTCAGTCCGTCGATCTCCTCGGCGAGCGCGATCCGGGAGGTCTGGCCCAGGGCCGCGTCACCGCCCTGGAGGGTGAGCACCCGGACCCGGCGGGCGTCGGCCAGCGAGGTGGTCAGGGCGTCGCCGACCGTGGTGAGCCAGGCCTTGCCGTCGGCGGCGTTCCGGTCGTACTGGTCCAGCATGCGCTGCTCGTCGCGCAGGCGGAGCATGTCGGAGGCACCGGCCGGGTCGTCCGAGGGACGGTTGATGGTCTTCCCCGAGGACGCCTGCGACTGCAGGTCCGCCATCTTCTTCAGATTGTCCTGCAGGTTGTTCAGCGTCGAGTTGCGCACCGTCAGATGCGTCACCCGTCCGATCGCGGTCATCGGCCCACCACCCCCGTGCGGTTGATCAGCGTGTCGAGCATCTCGTCGATGGCGGTGAGCACCCGGGCGGCGCCTTCGTAGGCGCGCTGGTAGGCGAGCATGTTGATGCTCTCCTCGTCGGTGTCCACCGAGGTCTGGGCCAGCTGCTGTGCCTCGGAGGTGGCCCGAGCGGCCTCCGCGACCGAGGACCGGGAGGACGCGCTGGCGGCGCGCACGCCGAGCTGGACCACGGCCGCGGACCAGGTGGCGTTCGGGCCGGTGGTGTCGGTGGCCAGGGCGGCGAGCTTGTCGCCGATCGACCCGTCCAGCGCACCCGCGCCCGCCGCCGCAAGTCCGATGTCCTTCGGATCGGTGATCGCGACCTTCAGGCCGAGGGCGGCGGGCTTGCCCGCCTCCAGGGCGAAGAAGTCCCCGGCGGTGGTCGCGGTGGCGTAACCGGCCTCGGTGTACGCGGTGGAGTGCAGCGCGTTCACCTGCGTGGCGATCTGGGTGGCCAATGCGTTGTAGCCGGTGGCGGCCTCGGTGAGCATCCCGCCCGTGCCGGTGGCGTTCGGCGGGGCGAGCACGGTCAGCAGCCCGGCGACCCGGCCGCCGTCCAGTCCGGCGCTCGCCTGGTTCTTGGCCCAGACCACCGACACCTGTTCACCGGCCATCGCCTGGTCGAAGTTCTTCGCCCCGGTGACCTCCAGGGCGTTCGCCTTGGCGCCGTTCACCAGGGCGTTGCCGGCGACCATCACGTCGACGGTGCCGTTCTCCTGGATCCGGACCGAGGCGCCGACCAGGCCGGAGAGCTGGGTGATCAGCTGGTCGCGGGCGTCCATCAGCTCGTTGGCCGAACCGCCGGCGTTGGTGATCGACAGGATGCGGTTGTTCAGGTCGGCCAGGTTGTTCGCCGTGGTGTTGACCTGGGTGACCAGCGACTGGGTCGTGGTCAGCGTCTGGTTCCACTGGGTCTGCGCACCGTTGTAGAGGGTGGCGATCCGGTTGGTGACCGCGGTCGAGCGCTCCAGGAGCACCGACCGGGAGGCGGAGGTGTTGCTGGACTTGGCGGCCTCGGACCACGCGGTCCACATCTCGGTGAGCTGGCTGGACAGCCCGGTCTTCCCGGGCTCGCCGACCGCGTCCTCCAGCTGGGTGTAGGAGGCGCTGATCTGCTTGAGGTAGGCGGCGCCGGAGGTCTCGGTGCGCAGCCGGGCGTCGACGAAGATGTCGCCCATCCGCTCGAAGCCGCTGGTGAAGACCCCCTGGCCGACCCCGGAGGAAGTGGCGAACATGGAGGGGACCGACGAGGCCGGCAGGGACGACATCGTGGCCCGCTGGCGGGTGTACCCCACGGTGTTGGCGTTGGCGACGTTCTGGCCGGAGACCTCCAGCCCCTGCCGCTGAGCGATCAGCGAGGAGAGCGCGGTGCCGAGTCCGGAAAAGGTGCTCATCGTCTACTAGTCCTCATCTGCCGGTCAGAACGACCGGTCGATCAGCTGGGCGGTGCGGTCCGAGGCGGCGGAGTTGCCCTGGCCGTCGTAGGTCTGCACGGAGTCCTGCAGTGAGAGCAAGGTCTCCTGGGTGGCGCGGTGGCTCATCGCGAGCAGCTCGCGGTTGCCGTCGGCGAGCTGCGCGATCTCCGTGGTGAGGGTGACGAAGGCGTCGCGGTGCGCCCGCAGCAGCTCGTCCCAGGGGGCGGGGGCGTGCTCCGCCAGGGCGGCCAGCGAGGAGCCGGCGGGCAGCTCCAACTCGAAGGCGACGGCATCGGATTCGACCGAGCGGCCGAGTTCGGCGTCGCGGATCTGGTCCAGCACCGTCTCCACCTCGCGGGTGGCGTGGGCCAGCCAGCGGGTGCGGCCGCTGGTCAGCAGCAGCTGCTCCTCCTCCAGCTTGAAGAGCAGGAGTTCGAGCAGGTGTCGCTCGGTCCACAGGACGTCGGACAGCTCGCTGAGCGCCATCGCGCGGGTCTCCTTCGCTGGGGTGGTGTGGGTGCTACCCCCTGCTCATCGGTCGTCCGGTGAGGGATGTGAACAGTCCCGGCGAATCCCAGGGTCCTCCCAGGTGAATCGGACGGATCGGACGACTGTCACTGTGACGTGCATCACACCCAACCGGGTGTCACCCGGAGGAATGGGGTCGCTTGTCCGATTCGTCGACCGGATAGGTCCGAAATTCCGGTATTTCGGGGAGGAATCGGACAAGCGATGAAGTTCCTGGGAAACGCTCAAGGCCATTCAGCGCGGGGCCGAGAACCGGATCGTGAACAACGCAGCCGCCCCCGCCGCCGACGACCTGGTCGTCGCGAACCTCCCGCTCGTGGGCTACCACGTCAGCGAGGTCCTCGCCCGGGTGCCCGCCACCGTCAGCCGGGAGGACCTGGTCTCGGCCGGGCACCTCGCCCTGGTGTTGGCCTCCCGTGCCTACGACCCGGAGACCGGGGTGCCGTTCAGCCGGTACGCCGCGCTGCGGATCCGGGGCGCGCTGATCGACGAGCTGCGTTCGATGGACTGGGCCAGCCGTGGCGCCCGGCACCGCGCCCGTGAACTGGGTGCCGCCAGCGACCGACTGACCGCGACCCTGGGCCGCACCCCGTCGCGCACCGAGCTCGCCAGCGAGCTGGGCACCGATGTGGCAGCGGTGGACCAGGCCCGCCAGGACGCCGAGCGTCGGGTGCTGTCGATGGACGCCACCGTGCACCCGGTCGCCGACCTGGTCCGGGACGAGGCGCCCGGCCCGGAGGACAACGTCCTGATGGGGGAGCGGCTGCGCTACCTGCGGGCGGCGGTCGAGACGCTGCCCGAGCGACTGCGCCTAGTGATCGAGGGCCTGTTCCTGCAGGACCGGTCGGTGGCCGAACTGGCGGAGGAACTGGGCGTCACCCAGTCCCGGATCAGCCAGCTGCGCACCGAGGGCCTCGGTCTGATGAAGGACGGGCTGAACGCGAGCCTCGACCCGGAGCTGGTGCCGACCGGTGCCCGCCCGGACGGCGTGGCCGAGCGCCGTCGCCGGTCCTACTTCGCCGCGGTGGCCAGCCGGGCCGCCATGTCCGCCGCCGCCGCACCGCACACGGTGCCGACGCAGCACACCCCCGCGGAGCACCAGACCTTCGCGGTCTGAGAACTTCCGCCCCCAAAACCCTCAGCCGGGTTCCCGCCCGGCCGATGTGACCGGGTGAGCCCACGGATGGGCCACCTACGACCCCACTCACGGAGGAAACGATCATGGGTCTGTCGATCAACCAGAACCTCGCGGCGATGAACTCGTACCGCAACCTGTCCAACACGCAGAACGACCTGAGCCGTTCGCTGGAGAAGCTGTCCTCCGGCCTGCGGATCAACCGCGCGGCGGACGACGCAGCCGGCCTGGCCATCTCCGAGGGCCTGCGTGCCCAGATCGGTGGCACCCAGCAGGCAGTGCGTAACGCTCAGGACGGCATCTCGGTCGTGCAGACCGCTGAAGGCGCCCTGACCGAGACCCACTCCATCCTGCAGCGGATGCGGACCCTGTCCGTCCAGGCCTCCAACGACGGTGGTCTGTCCGACACCGCCAAGGGCAACATCCAGGACGAGATGGACCAGCTCAAGACCGAGCTGACCCGGATCTCCGACACCACGCAGTTCAACGGCACCAAGCTGCTGGACGGCAAGTACTCCGGCACCTTCCAGGTGGGCGCCAACACCTCGGCGCAGGACAAGATCACCGTGGACCTGACCCGTGCCAACGGGCTGTCCTCGGAGGGTCTGGGTGTCAACGGCATCAACGTGACCGCCGTGGCCTCCGACGCCACCGCTGCCACCGTCACCAACGCCGTGGCCGGCACCGCCGGTTCGGTCGCCATCGCCAGCCTGGACGCGGACACCTCGCTCAAGGGCCTGAACGGCACCATCTCCATCGGCTCCAAGTCCCTGGACCTCGCCTCGGTGAAGTTCGAGGGCACCGGTGCCACCGGCGCCGGCACCGCCGACCTGGCCACCCTGAACACCGCCCTCACCAAGACCTTCGGTGCTGGCGTGACGGCGGCGTTCGACGCCACCGACGGCCTGGTCATCACCGGCACCACCCCGGCAGCGGACGCGTCCGCCTCCGCCGTGGCCGCCGCTTCCCCGACCTTCACCCAGAAGTCCGGGGCGACCGAGGCGATCGACCTGATCGACGCCGCGATCACCGACGTGTCGAAGACCCGTTCCCAGCTGGGTGCGGTCCAGAACCGCTTCGACCACACCATCAACAACCTCAACGTCGCGGTCGAGAACCTGACCGCCTCGGAGAGCCGGATCCGCGACACCGACATGGCGAAGGAGATGGTCTCGTTCACCCGCGCCCAGATCCTGTCCCAGGCCGGTACGGCCATGCTCGCGCAGGCCAAGTCGATCCCGCAGAGCGTGCTGCAGCTCCTGCAGTGATTCTGTAGTCCACGGGCGGCGAGTCGGACCCACATCCGGCTCGCCGCCCGTGGCGCATCATCGGAGAGGAACATCCCGCCATGGCCGGAATGGGCATCGACGGACTCGTCAGCGGTCTGAAGACCAGTGACGTGATCGACAAGCTGATGGCCGTGGAGGCCAACCAGCAGACCCTGCTGAAGTCCAAGAAGTCCTCCACCAGTTCCCTGGTCGCGGCACTGCAGGCGCTGAACACCAAGGTCGCCTCGCTGGCCACCTCGGCGAAGACCGCCGCCACCGCCACCTCCTGGCAGGCCGTGAAGGCCACCACCTCCGACTCCGCCGTCGCCGGCGTCTCGATCGGTGAGAGCGCCACCCCCTCCACCCTGACCTTCCGGGTGGACGCCGTGGCCGCGTCCCAGTCGACGATGTACTCCCTGCCCGCGTACTACGACGGGTCCCCGAGCTTCACGCTGACCGCCGCCGACGGGTCGACGCAGACCCTCACTCCCGTGAGCAGCAACATCACCGACGTGCTGGCGGCCTTCAATGCCGACGGCACCGGGGTGAAGGCCTCCGCCCTGAACGTCGGCACCGCCGACAACCCGCAGATCCGGCTGCAGTTGACCGCCACCGAGACCGGTGCCGGACATGCCTTCACCCTCACCGCCGACAACCCGCTGGACGGGTCCAGCCTGACCACGCAGTCGATCCGCGCCGCCTCGGACGCGAAGATCACGCTGTGGCCGGGCTCCGACGCCGAGTCCGCGGTCACCTCGAGCACCAACACCTTCACCGACCTCGCCACCGGCGTCACGGTGAATGCGGTCAAGACCAGCACCGACCCGGTCACCGTGACGATCAGCCGCAACGACGCGGCGCTCAGCTCGCTGGCGTCCGGTCTGGTGAACAACCTGAACACCGTGCTGTCCGAGATCGCCTCGCGCACCGCCAGCTCCACCGGCACCGCCTCCGACGGCGGCAAGCTGATCAAGGGTGGCCTGCTGTCGGGCAACACCACGGTGCGGCTGCTCCAGCAGGAGGTCACCCGGGCAGGGTCGGCCGCGGTGGGCGACAGCTCCGCCGCGCAGGTCGGCATCGTGCTGAACAAGGACGGCACCTTCACCTTCGACGCGGACGTCTTCGCGACGGCGATGGCCGCCGACCCCGCCAAGGTGCAGAAGGTCATCACCACGCTCGCGGGCAACGTGGAGAAGGTCGCGACCACCGCCTCCGACACCACCAAGGGCACGCTGACCAGCCAGATCACCACCTGGCAGGGCGAGGTCGACGACCTGACCGACCGGATCGCGAGCTGGGACACCCGGTTGACCGATCGACGGGCCGCCCTGGTGAAGACCTACGCCGCGCTGGAGGTCTCGTTGTCGAACCTCCAGTCGCAGTCCGACTGGCTCTCCGGCCAGATCGCCCAGCTCAACTCGAACTCGAAGTGACGGGGGACCGGAAGATGGCTGGCATCGACGCCTATCGCTCGCGCTTCCTGGCTGACGCGGTCGCCACCGCCGGCCCGGCGAAGCTGCTCACCATGCTGTACGACCGGCTGGTCCTCGACCTCGACCGGGGCGAGGCAGCACTGCGGGAGGGTCGCCGACCGGAGGGTGTCCAGCAGGTGGCCCACGCCCAGCAGATCGTCGCCGAGCTGATCGCCGACCTGGACGTGGACGCCTGGGAGGGCGGCGAAGGGCTGCTCGCGCTCTACACCTTCGCGCTCTCCGAGCTGATCGAGGCCGGGCTGACCGGCGACGCCGACCGGGTGGCCGGGGTGCGCGGCGTCATCGCCCCGCTGCGGGACACCTGGCACGAGGCGGCGGCGAGCATGTCCGCCGACGTGCCGACCCAGCGGGCCGGAGTGCTCGGAGCCCCCACCGGGGTGCTCGGTGTCGGCTGACCTGCTGGACTGGGAGGTCGCCTGGCTGTCCGCGCTGGACGAGCTGGAGCTGGCGGCCGACGACGCCGAGCGGCTGCTGGCCGCCGCCCACCTGCCCCTGGTCGAGGTGCCTCGGTGGACGCCGCCGCACGGACTGGGTCCGTTGCCGCTGGAACTGAAGGACCGGGCCGAGGCACTGCTCGCCCGACACCTCGACCTCGCTCACCGCACCGCCGCGGCCGCCGCGATGAGTCGCCGCGAGGCCGCCGTCGTGCAGCAGATCACCGCCAAGGCACCCGCCCTGCCGGTGTACCTCGACGCCGAGGGTTGAGACGGCTTTTACGGCAATTCGGACAATGCCCGACAGAATGCCCTGACCTGCGAAGACGGCGCAAAAAACCTCTCATCGTGACGACGCGGTGACCGATGGGGACAGCGAGCACGGATCGCTCGCGCAGCAGGCCACGGATCGGCCGACCAGGAACCACCCTCGAAGAGGATCACTGGCCGATGGGCATGTTCGACTCCGTGAGCTTCGTCGCGCTCTCCAGCGCCCTTGACGGTCTGGCGCTGCGCCAGCGCACCATCGCCGAGAACGTGGCGAACATCCAGACCCCGGGCTACCACGCCAAGCGGGTCAGCTTCGAGGACGCCCTGACCCGCGCCGTCTCGAACGGCAGCGGTGCTGCGACCGCCTCGGTGGCGCGCTCCCTGGAGCCCACCCGCGAGGACGGCAACAACGTCAACCTCGACACCGAGACCCTGCTCAACGTCGACACGAACCTGCGCTACCAGCTGGCCACGCAGGCGATCGACGGCACCTTCTCGTCCATCCGCTCCGCGATGAGGACCTCCTGATGACCACCTTCGGGGCGATCGGCATCGCCAGCACCGGCATGACCGTCTACCGCAAGTGGATCGACGCGGTGTCGGACAACCTGTCCAACCTGAACACCGTGCGGCCCACCAACGAGGCCGCCTACCAGGCGAAGTACGTGGTCGCCTCGGAGATCTCCGCCCAGAACGGCGGCGGCGCCCAGGTGAGCGGCATCGCCCTGGGGTCCGCCGAGGGCCGGATGGTCTACGAGCCCACGAACCCGCTGGCGGACGCCGACGGCTACGTCAAGTACCCCGACATCGACATGGCCAGCCAGATGGGGCAGCTCATCATGGCGCAGCGCGGCTACCAGGCGAACGCCGCGGTGGTCGACCGGGCCAAGGCCTCCTACGAGGCAGCTCTCCAGATCGGACGCAACGCATGAGCATCAGCCCCGTGTCCGGCGTGACCGGCACCTCCTACCTGCCCGCCCTGAGCCCCGCCACGACGACGAACGCGGTCGGCGACAACGGGTTCTCGAACGTCCTGAGCGGCGCGATCACCAACGTCACCCAGGCGCAGTCGACCAGCAACGAGCTCGCGATCAAGGCCGTCTCCGGTGACCTGGACGACGTGCACGACTACACGGTGGCCGCCGCCGAGGCGAAGCTCCAGCTCGAGCTGACCGCCGCCGTCCGGAACAAGGCGGTCGACGCCTTCACCGAGATCATGAGGATGCAGGCCTGATGCCCGCCCAGGTGAAGTCGATGTTCGGCCGCCTCACCGGTGCGGTCAAGCAGTTCAGCCTCCCGCAGCGCACCTTCGCGCTGATCGCGGTCGCTGCCCTGGTCCTCGGCGGGATCGCGCTGGCGAACTGGGCCGCCAAGCCCACGATGAGCCCGCTGTTCTCCGGCCTGTCGGCGTCGGACGCGTCCGCCGTGGTGGACCAGCTCAACTCGGAGGGCGTGAAGTATCAGCTCACCGACGGCGGTGCCACCGTGATGGTGCCCAACGACCAGCTGTACTCGATGCGGCTCAAGCTGGCCGCCGCCGGTCTGCCGGCGAACGAGGACGGCGACGGCTACTCGCTGCTCGACGGCATGTCGATGACGTCCAGCGAGTTCCAGCAGCAGACCACCTACCAGCGCGCCATCGAGGGCGAGCTGGCCAAGACCATCGGCGCGATGTCCGGTGTCGACTCGGCCAGCGTGAAGCTCGCGCTGCCGACCGACTCGGTGTTCGTCTCCGAGAAGCAGGACCCGACCGCCTCGGTGTTCATCCGCACCAAGACCGGCACCACGCTGTCCACCGATCAGGTCGAGGCGATCGTGCACCTGGTCTCCGCCGGGATCGAGGGCATGAAGGCCACCGACGTCGCGGTGATCGACGCCTCCGGCCAGGTGCTGTCCGCGGTCGGCACCGGTGTCGCGGGTGCCTCCGGCAACCAGACCACCACCGACTACGAGTCCCGGGTCACCACCGCCGTCCAGGCGCTGCTCGACCAGGTGCTCGGCACCGGCAAGTCGGCGGTCACCATGACCGCGGACCTGGACTACGACCAGACCCAGCGCACCACCGAGGAGTTCACCGCCGCGGAGAACGTGCCGCCGTTGGCCTCCTCGACCACCACCGAGGAGTACACCGGCACCGGTTCCGGCAACGCCACCGGTGTGCTCGGCCCGGACAACATCGCGGTACCGAACGGTGACGGCAACGGGGACGGCTCGTACAAGAGCACCTCGGAGGACGTGAACAACGCCGTCAACAAGGTCACCGAGGTCACCCAGCAGGCACCGGGTTCGGTGCGCCGCCAGTCGCTGGCCGTCGCGGTGGACACCACGGCGTCCGCCGGGGTCGACATGGCGCAGCTGACCGCGATGCTGTCGGCGGCGGCCGGGATCGACGCGGCCCGCGGCGACACGATCGCGGTGCAGCGGATGGCCTTCGACACCACCGGTGCCGACGCCGCCGCCCAGGCACTGGCCGCCGCGGACGCCGAGAGCGCCGCCGCCGCCCGCGAGTCGATGATCCGCCAGGCGGCCATCGCCGGGGCGCTGCTCCTGCTGGTCATCATCATCGGGATCGTGCTGGCCCGTCGCTCGCGCCGCGCCCGCCGGGAGGCGCTAGACATCGGCGAGCTGACCACCGTGATGGAGCCGCCGGCCGACCTGCCGGAGCTGGAGGAGCCCGCGGACATCCCTCCCGCCCTGCCTGGACCCGCTGAGGTCGACCCCGTCGCCGAGTCGCTGGCGGTCAAGCGGGCCGAGATCTCCGCCCTGGCCGACGAACAGCCCGGTGAGGTCGCCGACCTGCTCCGCGGCTGGATGAGCAACCCGGCAGGACGGCGCTGATGTCCACCACGACGATCGGACTGAGCGGGACCCAGAAGGCCGCCATGCTGCTGCTGCAGCTCGGCCGCGAGCGGGCAGCCCGGGTGATGGCCCAGCTCGACACCGCCGAGATCGAGGAGCTGACCGCGGAGATCATGCGGTTGGAGCGGCTCGACCCGGGGGTCGCCGACGAGGTGATCGAGGAGTTCTACCAGGCATCCGCGATCGGCCCCACGGTCGGCGGCGGTCTCGGCGCCGCGACCCAGCTGCTCGAAGGGGCGCTGGGCCGGGACGAGGCGGCCGGGATGATCGAGCGGCTGCAGACCTCGATGGCCGGTCAGCCCTTCGAGTTCCTGCAGCACGCCGACGCCCGTCAGGTGCTCTCGTTGCTGAACGGCGAGCACCCGCAGGCGGTCGCCCTGGTGCTGGCCCACCTGCGCCCGGAGCACGCCTCGGCGATCCTGGCCGGTCTGCCCGGCGAGCGTCAGGCCGAGGTCGCGCACCGCATCGCCCTGATGGAGCGGGCATCCCCGGATGTGGTCCAGGTGATCGCGGAGAGCCTGCAGCGCAAGGCCTCCACCGTGCTCACCCCGAACGAGATGGCGGCGATCGGTGGCGTGCAGCCGCTGGTCGAGATCATCAACCGCGCCGACCCCACCACGGAGAAGCTGATCCTGGAGGGGCTGACCAGCCGGGACGAGTCGCTGGCCGACGAGGTGCGCAGCCGGATGTTCGTGTTCGGGGACATCGTCCTGCTCGAGGACCGCGCCATGCAGCTGGTGCTGCGCGGGGTGGAGACCAACGAGCTGTCCGTGGCCCTCAAGGGTGCCGCCCCGGAGGTGCGGGAGAAGATCCTGCGCAACCTCTCCGAGCGTGCCCGGGAGAACCTGGAGGAGGAGATCGAGCTGCTCGGCCCGGTGCGCCTGTCCCAGGTCGAGGAGGCCCGCGCCGGCATCGTCCAGGTGATCCGTCGCCTGGAGGAGTCCGGGCAGATCGTGATCCGCCGCGAGGGCGAGGACGAGTACGTTGCCTGAGACCTTCACCCCCGCCTTCGCGGGTGCCGTGCCGGCGCAGCAGACCGGCGACTCGCGGGCCGCCGGCTACGCCGCGGGCTACGCCAGCGGTTATGCCGCCGGAGCCCGGGAGGCGGCCCGGGCCGCCGAACTGGAGGCCGAGCGGGTCCGCGCCGAGTTGCTGCTCGCCGAGTCCCGGCGGGAGGCCGACCACCAGGCGGCGCTGGCGACGCTGGCGGCCGCTGCCCGAGCCGCCGCCGACCGTGCCCTGCCGGTGCTGGTCGACGCGGAGCAGGCGCTGGTCGCGGCGGCGGTCGAGCTGGCCGCCGCGGTGCTGGGCCGGGAACTGTCCGACGCCGACACCTCCGCCCGCGCGGCGTTGGGTCGGGTGCTCGCGGCCGCCCCCGGCGCCGGGCTGCACACCGTGCGACTGCACCCCGCCGACCTGGCGACGCTGCGGGCCGCCGGGGTGGACGTCGACCCGTCGCTGACCGGCGTGCAGCTGGTCGCCGACCCCTCGCTCGCCCCGGGCGATGCGGTGGGGGAGTTCCCCGAGGGCGTGCTGGACGCGCGGATCGGCGCTGCCCTCGACCGCGCCCGCACCGAACTGGCAGCCCGGTGATCCCCGCCCAGCGCGGCGTCGCCGAGCCGCTGTCGGCCCCGGTGACCACCCACGCGTTCTCGCCCGCCGCCGCCCCGCGCTGGCACCGGGCACTGACCGCCGCCGCCCCGGAGCGCACCGGCACCGTCCGCGGTGTGGTCGGCCTGACCGTCGAGGTCGCCGGCACCGGCGCCGCTGTCGGTGAGCTGGTCGGCATCGAGACCGGTATCGGCTCCGACACCGCCGAGACCCTGGCCGAGGTGGTCGCCACCGGTGCCGGTTCCGCGCACTGCATGCCGCTGGGACCCACGCACGGCCTGCGTGCCGGGATGCGGGTCCGCCCGCACCGTCGGGCGCTGTCCGCGCCGGTCGGCCCCGGGCTGCTCGGTCGGGTGCTGGACGGCCTCGGCCGCCCGATCGACGGCAAGGGACCGCTGGTCGGCGTCGACCAGGTCGAGGTCACCGGACACGCGCCGCACCCGCTGGCCCGCGCCCGGGTCGACCAGCCGCTGGAGCTCGGCGTGCGGGTGCTGGACACCCTGGTCTCCGCCGGTCGGGGACAGCGGCTCGGCCTGTTCGCCGGGTCCGGCGTCGGCAAGTCGAGTCTGCTGTCGATGATCGCCCGGGGCACCGAGGCCCAGGTGTCGGTGATCGCGCTGGTCGGTGAGCGTGGCCGTGAGGTGCGCGAGTTCCTGGAGGACGACCTCGGCCCCGAGGGACTGGCCCGCTCCGTGGTGGTGGTCGCCACCTCCGACGAGCCGCCCGCGGTCCGCCTGCGCAGCGCGTTCGTCGCGACCCGGATCTCCGAGTGGTTCCGGGACCGCGGCGACGACGTGGTGCTGATGATGGACTCGCTCACCCGGGTCGCGATGGCCCAGCGCGAGGTCGGCCTGTCGGTCGGCGAGCCGCCGGCCACCCGGGGCTACCCGCCGAGCACCTTCGCCCTGCTCGCCCAGCTCCTGGAGCGTGCGGGCACCGGTCCGGTCGGTTCGGTCACCGGGCTGTACACCGTGCTGGTCGACGGTGACGACCACAACGAGCCGATCGCCGACGCCGCCCGCTCCATCCTGGACGGTCACGTGGTGCTGGACCGCAAGCTCGCGGTGGCCGGGCACTTCCCGTCGGTGGACGCCCTCGGGTCGATCAGCCGGGTCGCCTCCCGGGTGCTCGACGGTGGGCAGAAGCAGCTCGCCACCCAGCTGCGCCGGGTGATGGCCGCCCGCCGTCAGGCCCAGGACCTGCTGGACGTGGGTGCCTACGTGTCCGGCTCGAATCCGCTGGTCGACGCCGCCGTCACCCACGCCGCGGCGATCGACGACTTCCTGCGCCAGGGGATGGACGAGGCGGCACCCGCCGCACAGTCCTGGTCCCGGCTGGCCGCCCTGGTCGACGCGATGGGGGAGATCCGATGAGCGCGTTCCGTCTGGCAGGTCTGCTCCGGCTGCGTTCCCTGGCCGAGGAGCAGGCGGCCGTCGAGCTGGCCGGTGCCACCCGGTCCCGGGACGCGGCGGTCGCCCGGCGGGTCGCCACCGAGGAGGCCCTGGGCGCGGCGCAGTTCCCGCTCGGCAACAACCCGACTGCGATGCGGGCGATCATCGCCAGCCGTCTGGCGCTGAGCGGTCTGCTGGTCGAGCAGCGGGCGCTGACCGTGGCCGCCCAGCAGGTGATGGACGAGCGCGCCGACGACTGGTCGGCCGCCCGCACCCGGACCCGCACGCTGGAGAAGCTGGAAGAGAAGCACGTCACCGCCGAGACCGAGGCCGACCAGCGCGCCGAGCAGATCGTGCTGGACGAGATCGCCGGTCGCCGTGGTGGCTCGCGGCCCACCGTGCCGGGGGAGGACGCATGACCGGCATCGCCGCGGTGCAGGCCCGGATCGCCGAGTTGCAGGCGGCCTTCACCCCGACCGTCAGCACCCCGACCGTCAGCACGTCCGCCGTGAGCACCGAGCCGGTCTTCGCCCAGGCGCTCTCCGCGGCCCAGGCCACCACCACGCCCGCGGCCTCCGGCTCCACCGTCACCGGTGAGGCGCTGGTCGAATCCGCGAAGAAGTACCAGGGCACTCCGTACGTCTGGGGCGGTGAGTCACTCGCCGAGGGCGGGCTCGACTGCTCCGGGCTGGTGCAGCGTGCCCTCGCCGACCTCGGGGTCACCGACATCCCGCGCACCGCCCGGCAGCAGATGACCCTGGGCCAGGAGGTGCCGTCGCTGGACCAGGCACGGCCGGGCGACCTGGTGGTCTTCGGCGGTGGCTCGCACATCGGGATCTACGTCGGCGACGGCAAGATGATCGACGCGCCGAAGCCCGGCGACCAGGTCCGGATCCGGGACGTCTACACCGAGCCGACCACCATCCGCCGCATCCTGCCGTCGGCCGCCGAGGTCGCCGGCCCGGCGACCGCGAGCTGGGGTGCCGCCACCACGGCCGGCCCGGCCACCACGTCCACCACGGACACCTCGACCGCCGCCGGGCAGACCGCCCTGGCCCTGCTCGCCGGGAACGGGGCGACCACCGGGCTGTTCTCCGGCGCCACCCCGCCCACCACCGACCTGTCAGCCCTGTGGGGAGCGACCGCATGACCATCGTGCAGAACACCGTCCTGAACCGGACCGGGGCCGTCTCCGAGGCCGCCCGCACCGGCACCCGGTCCACCGGCTTCGACGCCGTGCTGGCCGGTGCCGTCCGCGACGACCGGAGCGCCACCCGCACCCCCGACCGGGCCGGGGCGGACCGCAGCCGGACCGACCGCGCCGTCACCGCCGACCGTGCCGCCGCCGACCGCCAGCGCGCGACCACCGACCGCGCCGCCGCCGCCGACCGCAGCCGCGCTGCCGCCGACCTCCGCGACCAGGCCGCCGCCGACCGAGCCGACCGCAGCCGGGCCGCCGCCGCCCGGAACAAGGACGCCGCCGACACCCGCACGGTGCAGCGCGACCGGACCGCCGCCGACCGCGCCGACCGGATGGCCGCGCAGCACGACGGCGCGACCACCGCGTCCGACGCCGCCCCGGCCGACCCGGCTGCCACCACCGACTCCACCGCCGGGTCGGCCGCCACCACCGACCCTGCGGCCACGACCGACCCCACCGCCGGGCCGAGCGCGGCACCGGTGCCCGCGGTCGAGTCGATGCCGAACCCCGTCGACGCCGCCCCGGCGCTGCCGACCACCCCGGCGCCGGCAGAGCCGCAGGTCCCCACCGCCCCGATCCTCGCGGCCCCGACAGCCGCGGTGGCGACCGAGGACGCGACCACCCCGCAGCCGGTGTCCGACGAGTCCACCCCTTCCGCTGCGCAGCCGACCAACCCGGAGGAGTCGGCTGACGACGCCGCCCCGGTCGACCCCGCCGTCACCGTTCCGTCCGACGCGGCGACCGCCCCGGCCGGCACGGCCTCCGGCGCCGCACCGACCGTCGCCGTCCCGGCGGCCGCCCCGGCCCCGGCCACGGCGTCGTCGGACACCCGGCTGGCACCGGAGATGGTGGCCGCTGCCGTCGGCCCGCGGGCCGCCGAGGCAGCCGTCGCGGCGACCACCTCGACCACCGCCACCGCTGCCCCGGCCCCTGCCGCCTCCGGTCAGCCCACCGCCGCCGTGGCACCGCAGGCAGCGTCGGCCCCCGCGGTGCAGGTCGGTGCCGTCACCCTGGCGACCGCCACCCGCGACACCGCCGCCCCGCTGGCCGACCAGCTGGCGGGCAAGCTCGCCGAGCAGCTGCCCGGCCTGCGCGCCGCCGGTCCCGGTCGGCACGTGCTGACCATGACGGTCACGCCGGAGCACTTCGGCACGGTCCAGGTCGTGGCGCACATCGGACCGGAGTCGATGCGGGTCGAGCTGGTCGGCGCCACCGACGCCGGTCGGGACGCCCTGCGGGCCGCACTGCCGGACCTGCGCCGCGATCTGGCTCAGCAGCCGGGTCTGGCCGCCGATGTGCAGCTGGGGGAGTCGCAGACCGGCGGCACCGACCAGCGCGGCACCGACCCCCGTGCGCCCCGTCCGACCTCCGGCCAGGCAGTCCCCGCCGCCGTGACCGGACAGCCCGAGTCCACCCCCACCGTCCGCCCGATGTCCGCCGCCGGCGGGCTCGACCTCCTGGTCTAGAGGAGCAGCCCCATGTCCGTCGACGTCAGCTACATCACCGGGGGCACCGGCAGCACCGGTGCCACCCCCAAGACCGCCTCCAACGAGCTGGACCGGCAGGCGTTCCTGAACCTGTTCGTCGCCCAGCTCAAGTACCAGGACCCGTCCAGCCCGATGGACACCTCCGCGATGATGGCGCAGACCACCCAGCTGTCCACCATGGAGTCGCTGGAGGAGATGACCGCCACCTCCCGCGAGACCTTCGCCCTGCAGATGCGGATGTCCGCCGCCGACCTGGTCGGCAAGCAGGTGTCCTGGGTCGACGAGGACAAGAAGACCCAGAACGGCACCGTCTCCGGTGTCTCCTACTCCGGCTCGGTGCCGGTCGTCCTGATCGGCGACAAGCAGATCAGCCTGAACTCCATCTCCTTCGTCGCGACACCGGGCGGGCCCACCGAGCTCCCCGAGACGACCGACGACACCCAGTCCTGACCCATCCGAAGGGATCCGAAGATGCTCCGCTCACTGTTCTCCGGCATCAGCGGTCTGCGTTCGCACCAGACCATGCTCGACGTCACCGGCAACAACATCGCCAACGTCAACACCACCGGCTTCAAGTCCTCGCAGACCCAGTTCCAGGACACCCTCAGCCAGCTGGTCACCGGCGCGGGCGCCGCCCAGCAGGGCACCGGTGGCACCAACCCGGCGCAGGTCGGTCTGGGTGTCCGGGTCGCCGGCATCACCACGTCCTTCACCCAGGGTGCCTCGCAGCTCACCGGCCGCAGCACCGACATGATGATCCAGGGCGACGGCTTCTTCGTGGTCCGCAAGGGCGCGGAGACCTTCTACACCCGCGCCGGGTCCTTCGACTTCGACTCCACCGGGCAGATGACCCTGCCGGGTGACGGCGCGCTGGTCCAGGGCTGGATGGCCGTCAACGGCGTCATCGACACCAACGCCCCGGTCACCGACCTCAAGGTCCCGGCCGGCACCGTGATGGGCGCGGTGGGCACCACCACCGGTTCCTTCCTCGGCAACCTGCCCTCGGACGCCGCCACCGGCACCACCAAGTCGCTCGACCTGGAGGTCTACGACGCCCAGGGCAACGCGCGGGACATCACCCTGACCCTGACCAAGGGCGCCACCGGCTGGAGCATGTCGGCGACGGACGGCACCGCCACCTACCCGGCGACCGGCACCCCGGAGGCGATGACCTTCGACGCCTCCGGCAAGCTGACCTCCGCCGGCTCCTTCACCCTGGGCGGCGTGACCGTGGACCTGTCCACCATCACCGGCTACGCCTCGGTCGACACCGTGGCCACCGGCACCCAGAACGGTCGCTCCGCCGGGACGCTGCAGTCGTTCCAGCTCGGCGCGGACGGCACCATCACCGGGTCGTTCTCCAACGGTCTGAAGCAGGCCATCGGCCGGATCGCCCTGGCGAACTTCACCAACCCGGCCGGTCTGCAGAAGGCCGGCGGCTCGCTGTTCGGCTCGTCGGTCAACTCCGGTGAGGCCCAGGTCGGCGTCGCCGGTGCCGGTGGCCGCGGCTCGCTGGCCGGTGGCGCACTGGAGATGTCCAACGTGGACCTGTCCAGCGAGTTCACGTCGCTGATCATCGCCCAGCGCGGCTTCCAGGCGAACTCCCGCGTCATCACCACCTCCGACGAGGTCCTCCAGGAGCTCGTCAACCTCAAGCGCTGACCCCGCGCCCCCTCTCTCCCGCCGAGACTACGGAAACCGACGCTCAGCCCCGCTGCACGCGTCGATATCCGTAGTCTCGGCGGGCGCCGGGGGGTCAGACGCGGGGCTCCGCGGCCGCGGGAGGCTCGGAAGGGGGGGGGGGGGGGGGGGGGGGGGGGGGGGAGGGGGGGGGGGGGGGGGGGGGGGGGGGGGGGGGGGGGGGGCCGCCGGAGGCTCAGACGCGAGTCTCGGCGGCCGCGGAAGGCTCGGAAGAGAGTCTCGGCGGCTGCCGGAGGCTCAGGAATGGGTCGTGGCGGCCGATGGGGGAGGTATCGAAGGCCCACGGATGGGCCGAGTTCGTGCAACAGACCAGGGATGGGATACGGCCGTGATCGTCGTGACGCGCTTGAATGGGGCCCAGTTCGGGGTCAACCCCGACCTGCTCCAGCGCGTCGACAGCGCGCCGGACACCATCCTCACCCTCATCGACGGGACGAAGTACATCGTCCGCGAGTCGATGGTCGAGGTGATCGCGCGGGTCAACGAGCACCGCGCGCAGCTCCTGGCCCGAGCGCAGGAGATCCAGGCGGATCCGACCCCTGCCGTCGAGCTGGTCCGGGACACCCCGGCACCGGCCCACGCCCAGGACGCTGAGGATTCGACCCCGCTCGCCGACCCTGTTCCCCTCCGTCCCAGGAGTCGTTGATGGACCCCGCAGGTTTCATCGGTCTGGTCGTCGCCTTCGGCGCGATCTTCGGCGCGCTGCTCATGGAGGGCGCCGACCCGATGTCGATCTTCCTGCCCGCACCGCTGCTGCTGGTGTGGGTGGGCACGATCGGCGTGGGGATCGCCGGGCACACGATCAAGGACGTCATCGCGTCCTTCGCCGCCGTGCCGCGCGCCTTCATGAACAAGATCCCGGACCCCTCGACCACGGTGGACACCCTGGTCTCGCTGGCGGACCGGGCGCGTCGCGAGGGCCTGCTCGCGCTGGAGGACGCCGCCAAGGACATCGACGACCCGTTCCTGCGCGGCGGTCTGCAGTCGGCGATCGACGGCACCGACCCCGATGACCTCCGGCTGATCCTGGAGGACAAGATCGCCACCAAGCGGTCCCGGGAGAAGGTCTGGTCCAAGTACTTCGCCGACATGGGTGGCTACGCGCCGACCATCGGCATCATCGGCACCGTCATCTCCCTGGTGCACGTGCTGGAGAACCTGTCCGACCCGTCCAGCCTGGGCCACTCGATCGCCGCCGCCTTCGTCGCGACCCTGTGGGGCATCCTGTCGGCGAACGTGGTGTGGCTGCCGATCGGCGCCCGGATCAAGCGGTTCTCCGACCTGGAGTGCCAGCAGATGGAGGTCACCCTCGAGGGCCTGCTCGCCGTGCAGGCCGGGGCGAACCCGCGCCTGGTCGGTGAACGGCTGCGCAGCCTGCTGCCCGAGCAGGCCGCCGCGAAGGAAGCGGCATGAGCACCACCGCCAAGGGTCGCCGTCGCGGCCACGAGGAGGAGGAGCACGTCAACCACGAGCGGTGGCTGGTGTCCTACTCCGACATGATCACGGTGCTGATGGCGCTGTTCATCGTGTTGTTCGCGATCTCCCAAGTCGACCAGGAGAAGTACGTCCAGCTGAAGGCATCGCTGGCGGCGGGCTTCGGCGACGGGTCGGTGAACCAGTCGGTGCTGGACGGGTCCGAGGGGATCATGGACGGCACCTCCGCCGCGGCGGACGCCCCCGATGTCGGCACCGCCGGCGTGGTGGACGCCGACGAGGGGCTGGGCATGCAGGCCGCCGACCCGGCGACCAACCCGGATCCGGCCGCCCAGGTGGACGCCGCGACCCTGGCAGCGGCCCAGGCCGAGGCCGCGCACCTGGAGGAGGTCAAGGCGAAGATCACCGCCGCACTGGCCGCCCAGGGCCTGGACGGGACCGTGCGGTTCCGGATCGACGAGCGGGGCCTGGTGCTCGGCCTGGTCGCGGACGACGTGTTCTTCGCCCCGGCCTCCGCCCAGCTGACGCCCACGGCGCAGGCGGTGCTGGACAACGCGGCGCCGACCCTGGTGGGCCTGAACGAACAGATCGCGGTCGAGGGGCACGCCAACACCATCCCGGTGTCCGGCCGCTACCCGACCAACTGGGAGCTCTCGTCCGACCGTGCCACCCAGGTGCTCCGGCGCCTGGTGGAGAACGACGGACTCCCCGGAGCCCGGGGCCAGGCCACCGGGTTCGGCGACACCCGCCCCCTGGTCCTGGGGACGGGCGACGACGCCATGACCGCCAACCGGCGGGTCGACATCGTGATCCTCAGCGCGGCGCCGGAGACGGTGCGCGCCCTGCTGCCCACCGTGGCGGCCGACGGAACGGAGGGGTGAGATGCCCATCGAACAGCGTGTGATCGGCGGCGGCCAGAAGATCGGCGGCGGCAAGATCGGCGGGAGCCCCGCCAAGGAGGAGCCGGCCGCCGAGGAGCCGAAGAAGAAGTCCAAGAAGCTGCTCATCATCATCGCCGCTCTGGTGATCGTGGTCGGTGGCGCGGCTGCCTACTTCTTCCTGCTCAAGCCCGGTGGATCGGGCGAACCGGCGGCCGAGCCGGAGCCGGAGCCGGGCGAGGTGCTGACGGTCGAACCGATCAGCCTGAACCTCGCCGACGGGCACTACCTGCGTCTGGGCTTCGCCATGCAGATGACCGCGGACGCGGCGGCGGGCGAGGGTGAGGGCGAGGGCGGGATCGACACCTCCAAGGCGATCGACACCGCCATCGAGCTGTACTCCGGCCGCACCGTGGCCGAGGTCTCCGGCACCGACAGCCGGGTCGCGTTGAAGGACCAGTTCCTGGCCCAGCTCAACGACGGGTACCACGACACGGTGCTGGAGGTGAACTTCACCAACTACGTGACGCAGTAGCACCACAGCAGTCGCGGCGCCATGGAGGGCGCCACATCGCCACGGAGCACGACCCACCCATGGAGGGCGGGAGCCGTGGATCGGCAGGACGTTCCCGGATGAACCGGACGACCTTGCGGACTCATGCCGACGACCCCTCAACACGCCCGCACCCGGGCCGATGGGGGACAGCGTGACGGTCCACACCCCGGGGCAGACCCCCGCACGCTCCAGGCGGCGCACGCACGCCCCCGAGCCCTACGACTTCCGTCGGCCCATGACGATGGCCCGCGAGCACGCCCGGGTGCTGGAGATGGCCTTCGAGACCTTCGCCCGGCAGTGGGGCAACCAGCTCACCGCTCGGCTGCGCGCGATGGCTCAGGTCACCTTCGACCAGCTGACCCTGACGTCCTACGACGAGTACGTCCGCTCGTTGCCCGGCACCACGACGATGATGCTCTGCTCCGTCGAACAAGCCCGGCAGACCGCGGTCGTCCAACTGCCGCTCAGCACCACGATGAACTGGATCGACTTCCTGCTCGGCGGCCCCGGCATCGGTGACGCCGAGGAGCGGGAGCTGACCGAGATCGAGTTCACCCTGGTGCGCGGCCTGATGCAGGCCACCCTGGGCGACCTCGGGTACGCGTTCGCCGCGCTGACCCCGCTGGAGGTGAACCTCCGCTCGGTGCAGTACAACCCGCAGTTCGTCCAGGTGGTCCCCGCCTCGGACGCGGTGCTGGTCGCGGGGTTCACCCTGCGGATCGGCGAGCGCGAGGACGTCGCCACCGTGATGTTCCCGGCCGAGCTGCTGCTGGGCGCCGTGCGCGCCGGTGACGGCACCTCCGGCCGCTCCGACGAGGACCAGCGTGCCCACGACACCGCCGTGGCCGACCTGGAGTCCGCCGTCGAGGACGTGCCGGTGGAGATCGCCGTCCGGTTCGCCCCGATCACCGTCCGCCCCCGTCAGGTCGTGGACCTGGCGGTCGGCGAGGTCATCCCCCTGTCCCACCCGTCGTCCCAGCCGCTTGACGTGGTGGTGGACGGCGTGGTCCTGGCCCGAGCCGCCGCGGGGAACAACGGTTCCCGCCTGGCCTGCATGGTCGTCACCGTCGAGGAGAAGCACTGATGAACGCCCAGACCATCGCCGACACCGCAGCGGTCGCCCTGTCCGCCGCGGCCGCCGCCGCCCGCCTGCTGCCCGCCGCCACCCCGCTGACCCCGGCCGCCGCCCCTGCCGGGCAGGCCCCGGCCGCGGACGCGGTCGCCGTGGTCGCCAGCTTCGTCGGGCCGAACAGCGCCGATGTGCTGCTGGTCGCGGACCAGGCGGTGCGGGACGCCCTGATCGCCGGTGCGCCGGACGGCACGCCGCTGGATCTGGCCGACGCGCTGCGCCCCGCCCTGGAGGCGGCGGTCGCCGAGCTGGGTGCCGGTGTCCTGGAGTCCGCCCGGACCGAGCCGGTGTCCGCCGCGCTCGCCCCCGACGCGTCCCTGGTGGCCCTGACCGGTGAGGACGGCAGCGCCCAGGCGTGGTTCGCGCTGCGGCTGCGCGCCGAGCCGACCGCCCAGGCCGGCGGCGTCCCCACCCAGCGCGCCAGCCTCAACGTGCTCTACGACGTGGAGATGACCCTCACCGCCGAGCTGGGCCGCACCAAGTTGCCGGTCCGCCAGGTGCTGGAGCTCACCCCGGGCGCCGTGCTGGAGCTGGACCGTGCCGCGGGCAGCCCGGCCGACGTGATGGTGAACGGCAAGCTGATCGCCCGCGGCGAGGTCGTCGTGATCGACGAGGAGTTCGGCATCCGGATCACCGAGATCGCCCGCGGCGACGAGACGCAGGGCTGAGCTCACTCATGGACACACTGGTGCTCGCCGCGCGGACCGCGCTGGCGCTGGCCTGCGTGCTCGGCCTGATCTGGGTCGTGGCACGCAAGGCCGGGTGGGGCAAGGCCGGCCGTCGCGCCGCCGGACCCGCCATCGAGGTGGTCGGTCGTCAGGCCCTGGGCCGGCACGCCGGCGTCGCGGTGCTGGCGATCGGCGAGCGTCGGCTGCTGGTCGGCTTCGGCGAGCAGCAGGTCACCATGCTGAGCGAGCTGGACTCGGTCGAGGCGGAGGACGCCGCTGCCGTCACCGAGCCCGTCACCGCGCCCGTCACCGTGCGGGGTCGGCTGGACAAGCCGCTGTTCTCCTGGCGCAAGCCGGGGCCGGTACCGACCGTCGAGGCCGCACCGGCCGGTGCCCCCGTGCCCTCGGCCGACTTCGCGCAGACGTTGGCCGCCGCGCAGGCCGAGTCGGATGCTCCGGCGACCGCCGCCGTCGGCACCGACCCGACCACCGCGGCCGCCGTGGCCCTGGTGGCGGCGAACTCCGCGCTGACCAGTGCCGCCCGGCTGATGCCGTCCGCGGTCCCCGCCCAGCGCTCGGCCGGCGAGCACCGGGCCATCCCCGGTCTGGCCGGTTCCCAGCTCGCCGACGTCGACCTGGACAGCTCCCCGGCTCCGGTCGCCGCCAGCGGTGGATCCCTGGACGGCTCGATCCTGGCGCCGTCCACCTGGAAGCAGGCGGTCTCCGCCCTGCGGGAGCGGACGGTGCGGCGATGAGCGCCACCGTCCTGACCGGTGAGCTGCGGATCGCCGCCCGTCGTCGCGCCCCGCGCCTGGTCCTGATCGCCGCCGGTGCCCTGCTGGTCGCCCTGCTGCTGCTGACCCTGGCGGCCACCGCCGGTCACGCCGCCCCGGTGCCGCCCGCCGACCCGGCCGCCCCCGCGGCCCCGGCTCTGCCCACCGACCCGGGCACCGGCCAGGTCTCGGTGTCGGTCAACGGGGTGAACGGCACGCCGTCCAGCTCCGTGGTGGTGCTGATCGGCATCACGCTGTTGTCCATCGCGCCCTCGCTGCTGCTGATGATGACCGCGTTCACCAAGATCTTCGTGGTGCTGTCCCTGACCCGGAACGCCCTCGGACTGCAGGGCGTCCCGCCGAACCAGGTGATCGCCGGGCTCGCGCTGTTCCTGTCCCTGTTCGTGATGGCGCCGGTGCTCAGCCAGGTCAACGACCTCGGTGTCCAGCCCTACCTGGACGGCACCCTGGACTTCCAGCAGGCCATCGACGCGGGCTCCGCGCCGCTGCGCGACTACATGCTGGGGCACACCCGCCAGGAGGACCTGGCGCTGATCACCCGGGCCGCCGACCAGGCGAACCCGGAGTCGCCGGACACCGTGCCGATGCTGACCCTGATCCCGGCCTTCATGCTCTCCGAGCTGCGGTCCGCGTTCATCATCGGCTTCGTCATCTTCATCCCGTTCCTGGTGATCGACCTGGTCGTCTCCTCGGTGCTGATGAGCATGGGCATGATGATGCTGCCGCCGGTGATGGTGTCGCTGCCGTTCAAGCTGCTGCTGTTCGTGCTGGTCGACGGCTGGGGACTGATCGTCACCGCCCTGATCGGCGCCGCGACGGGTGGTGGCTGATGGATACCTCCGCCGTCCTCGACATCGGCCTGGACGCCCTGATCGTCGCCGCCAAGCTCTCCGCCCCGGTGCTGATCACCGCCCTGGTGATCGGGTTCGCCGTCTCCCTGGTGCAGTCGGTGACCCAGATCCAGGAGGTCACGCTGTCCTTCGTGCCCAAGGCGATCGGTGCGGCCGTGGCCCTGCTGGTCTGCGGGCACTGGATGATCGCGGAGATGGTGACCTTCACCAGCCAGCTGTTCGGCCAGATCCCGGAGCTGCTGGGCTGATGGACGTCACGCTGTCGCTGGCCGCCGTGCAGACCGCCATGCTGGCCGGGGTGCGGTTCGCCGCGTTCCTGGTCATCGCCCCGCCGTTCGCCCACCGTGGCATCCCCGGCCGGGTCAAGGCGATGCTGTCGGTCGGTCTCGCGCTGGCGGTGCTGCCCCGGCTGGAGCAGCACGAGATCGCCACCACCGGTCAGTTCCTCGGGGAGCTGGTCATGCAGGTGGTGATCGGCGGCGGCCTGGGCTTCCTGGTGTCGATGGTGTTCAGCGCGGTGCAGGCGGCCGGTGGGCTGATCGACCTGTTCGGCGGCTTCCAGCTGGCGCAGGCCTTCGACCCGATGAGCCAGACCTCCGGCGCGCAGTTCGGCAAGCTCTACCAGTGGACCGCGCTGGCGCTGCTGTTCGCCTCCGGTGGCTACGGCGTGCTGATCGCCGGGATGGCCCGCTCGTTCGACGCGCTGCCGCTCGGCTCCTCGCTGGACCTGGCCCAGATGGCCTCCGCGGTGACGACCGGGATCGGCGACATGTTCCTGGCCGCCCTGCAGATCGCGGGCCCGCTGCTGGCCGTGCTGTTCCTGACCGATGTCGGCCTCGGCCTGCTGACCCGGGTGTCGCCGGCGCTGAACGCCTTCGCGCTCGGTTTCCCGCTGAAGATCTTGATGACCGTCACCTTCGCCGGCTTCGTGTACCTGGCGATGCCGGGCGTGATCAACGGCCTGGCCAACGACGCGGTCGAGACCCTGCTCGGAGTGGCGGGATGAGCGGCGGCAAGGACTCGGGGGAGAAGACCGAGAAGGCATCCGCCCAGCGGATGAAGGAGGTGCACAAGGAGGGCAAGCTCTCCCGGTCCACCGACCTGTCCGCCTGGATCGGCCTCGCCGCCGCCGCGATCACCCTGCCGATGGTCGCCAACAACGCCTCGCAGGCTGCCCGGGAGCAGATGAGCGCCGTCTCGGACGCCATCGCCGACCCGGACGCGGGGACCGTCACCCAGCTGCTCTTCGACGGGCTGGGCACCATCATCGGCACCCTGACCCCGATGTTCGTCGTCGTCGTGCTGGCCGTGCTGATCACCGCCGTCGCCCAGGGCGGCGTGCACGTGAAGAAGTTCAAGCCGCAGGTCCAGCAGTTCAACCCGGTCAACGGGGTGAAGCGGCTGTTCGGCAAGCAGTCCTGGTGGGAGGGCGCGAAGACGCTGATGAAGACCCTGGTGGTCGGCGTCGTGCTCTACAGCGTGGTCCAGGGCCTGCTGCCGAAGCTGATGGTCTCGGGCAGCATCCCGCTCCCGCACATCCTGGGCGTCGCCGGTGACGGCATGACCCAGCTGCTCCGGCTCGGCATCGCCGCCGGTGTGCTGCTCGCGGTGATCGACGTGATCGTCGTGATCCGCCGCAACCGCCAGCACACCCGGATGTCCAAGCAGGAGCTGAAGGAGGAGAACAAGCGCACCGAGGGCGACCCCCTGGTCAAGGGCCAGATCCGGTCCAAGCAGATGGCGATGTCCCGCAACCGGATGATGTCCGCCGTCGCCGACGCCGATGTCGTGATCGTCAACCCGACCCACGTCGCCGTCGCCCTGCGCTACCAGCCCGGCACCGGGGCGCCCCGCCTGGTCGCCAAGGGTGCGGGCGCGGTCGCCGCCAAGATCCGTGAGCGGGCCACCGAGCAGCAGGTCCCGATGATCGAGGACATCCCGCTGGCCCGTGCCCTGCACGCCGCCTGCGAGATCGACCAGGAGATCCCGACCTATCTGTTCACCGCCGTCGCGCGGGTGCTCGCCTTCGTCATGCAGCTCAAGCGCCGCGGTGCGGCGATGGGCAAGCACACCATCCCCGGTGGCTCCGTGGCCCCCGAGGACGTCCCCACCACTCCCGCGGCTGCCCGCAAGGCACTCCGCGACGCCACGACAGCCGCCTGAAGGAATCCGCGATGAAGAACCGGTCGATCTCCCAGCTCGCCGTCCCGGTGGGCGTGGTCGGCATCGTCCTGCTGCTGGTGGTGCCGTTGCCCGCCGCCCTGCTGGACGTGCTGATCGCGGTCAACATCACCGCCTCCCTGGTGATCCTGCTGACCGCGATGTACGTCAAGCGCCCGCTGGACTTCAGCGTCTTCCCGTCGCTGATCCTGGTGTTCACCCTGTTCCGGCTGGGCCTGAACGTCGCCTCCACCCGGTTGGTGCTGCGGGACGGCTTCGCCGGTCAGGTGATCGACGCCTTCGGTCACTTCGTGGTCGGCGGCTCGCTGGTGATCGGCCTGGTGATCTTCCTGATCCTGGTCGTGATCCAGTTCGTCGTGATCACCAACGGTGCTGGCCGGGTCGCCGAGGTCGGCGCGCGGTTCACCCTGGACGCGATGCCCGGCAAGCAGATGGCGATCGACGCCGACCTGAACTCCGGCCTGATCGACGAGGACACCGCCCGGCAGCGTCGCGCCGACGTGGCCGCCGAGGCCGACTTCTACGGTGCGATGGACGGTGGGTCGAAGTTCGTCAAGGGCGACGCCATCGCCGGCATCGTCATCACCCTGATCAACCTGATCGGTGGCTTCGTGATCGGTATGGCCCAGATGGGGCTGTCGATCAACGAGTCGCTGGAGAAGTTCTCCCTGCTGACCATCGGCGACGGCCTGGTCACCCAGATCCCGGCGCTGCTGCTGTCGGTGTCCACCGGCATCGTGGTCACCCGGGCCACCGCCGAGGGCGACATGGGCACCGCGGCGTCCAAGCAGCTGATGCAGTCCCAGTCGGCGCTGATGATCGCGGGCTGCGGTGCGATCGCGCTGGCCCTGTTGCCGTCGATGCCGAAGCTGCCGTTCGTGCTGGTCGGCGCCGCGCTGATCGTGGCCGCGCAGCGGGTGCGGGCCACCCAGAAGAAGGAGGCGGCCGCCGCCGAGCAGTCGGCGCAGATCACCGCCACCGCCGCCCCGGCCAACGCGGACACCCCCGAGGCGCTGATCGAGCAGATGCGGGTGCACGCCCTGGAGATCCTGCTGGCCCCCGACCTGGTCGACCTGGTCGGCAACGGCCCGGACCAGGACCTGCTGCACCGGGTGCGGGGCCTGCGCCGCAAGATCGCGATGGACCTCGGCATCGTCGTGCCCCCGGTGCGGACCCGGGACTCGGTCGACCTGCCCCGTTCCACCTACGTGGTGCGGATCTCCGGCGTCGAGGTCGGCCGCGGCGAGACCCCGTCCGGCAAGGTGCTGGCCCTCGGCGACGACCTGGCCGCCCTGCCCGGGCAGTCCACCGTCGAGCCGGTGTTCGGTCTGCCCGGCAAGTGGGTGCCCGCCGAGCTGCGGCACGCCGCGGAGATGGCCGGTGCCACCGTGGTCGACCGGGTGTCGGTGCTCATCACCCACCTGGGCGCGATCATCAGCCGCAATGCGCCCCGGCTGCTCGGCCGCGAGGACGTCCGGGTGCTCACCGAGGGCGTCAAGCAGGTCAACCCGTCCGTGGTGGATGAGCTGATCCCCGGCCTGATGTCGCTGGGCGAGGTGCAGCGCGTGCTGCAGGGCCTCCTCGCGGAGGAGGTGCCGATCCGCGACCTGGGCCGGATCTACGAGGCGCTCACCCTGCGCGCCAAGGTGTCCACCGACCCCGAAGGACTGGTCGAGGCCGCCCGCGGTGCCCTCGGCCCGGCGCTGGCGGCGCAGTACGTCGCCGACGGTGTGCTGCGGGTGCTCACCCTGGACCCGGTGTGGGAGCAGCAGCTGGTCGAGGCGCTGCGCCCCTCGGAGACCGGCACGCAGATCGTCGCCGACCCCAGCCGCCTGGAGACCATGCTCGAACGGCTGCGTCTCGCGGTCGCCGAGGCGGAGGCGACCGGTCGCACGGTCGTCCTGGTGTGCGCCCCCGCCCTGCGGCCGGCCCTGCACAAGGTGATGCTGCTCGGCGGGCCGGGCACCGACCGGCTGCCCGTGCTGTCCTACTCCGAGGTCACCGGTGGTGGCGTGCGGATCGAGACCGTCGGGACGGTGACCGGTGCCCACGCGATTGCTGCTTGAGGGTCCGGACCTGTCCGAGCTGATGGGGCAGGTGCGGGCGGAGTTCGGTCCCACCGCCCGCATCATCCGGGCCGAGCGGGTGCGCACCGGGGGACTGGCCGGGTTCTTCGCCCGGGAGCGCTACGAGCTGACCATCGACGTGCCCGACGGCCCGGCTGCCCCGGCGGCGCCGAGTCTGCGCGCCCGGCGCGCGGCGCTCGCGGGCCAGACCGGTGCGGCGTCCACCGGGCTGACCGGGATGGACGCGCTCTTGGCGGCCGCCGACGCCGCCGACGGAGCACCCGCCTTGGACGCGGTGCCCACCCAGTCCAGCCCCGACGACGCACCCCGGGTGTCCACCGGTGAGGCGGCCTTCGCCGACCTGCTGGACCAGATGCGCGCGATGTCCGGCCTGCCGCCGGAGGACCGCGTGGTCGAGGTCGCGGTGGAGGAGGATGCCGACGCGGTGACCCCCGACGCGGTGACCCCCGGCGCGGTGATCCCCGACGCCGGTGACCCCGCCGCCCGGGTGTTCGCACCGATGACCCCGGCCCCTGCGCCCACCACGGCCCCGGCCGCCGGCTCGCCGGCCTCGGGTCAGGTGACCCGCGCGCACCTGGCCGACCTCGGGGTGCCCGAGCACCTGCTGACCATCGTCGGCGACGGGCCGGTGCAGCTGTCCCGGCTGCTCGCCGCCGTGCCGCCCGCCCCGCCGCTGCCGCGCGACCCCGGCTCCGTGCTGGTCGTCGTCGGACTGCCCGAGGACGCGCTCCGGGTCGCCGAGCTGCTGGTGCTCCGGCACACCTCCGGCGGCACCGTCGTCCGGGCCGGGGAACTGGAACCCGGCACCGACCCTTCCCGCCGACTCACCACCCCGGCCGCCGCCACCCGGTGGCGCAGCCGGCTCGAGCGGCACACCGAGCTCACCGTCGTCGCCGTCGGCGTCACCCCGTCCCGGGATCGTGAGGCGGCCGCCGCCGATCTGATAGCCGCCCTCGACCCCTCCCAGCTCTGGGCGGTCGCGGACGCGCGCTCCAAGCCCCGCGACTGCGTGCGCTGGCTCGGTGCCGTCGGGGCCCGCCGCCGGGTGGACGCCCTGGCCGTCACCGGCCTCTTCGACACCAGCGAACCGGGCACCGTGCTCGACCTCCCGGTGCCGGTCGCCTGGATCGACGGTGTGCCCGCCTCCCGGATGGCCTGGGCCGCGGCCCTCACCGAGCACCTGCCCACCGGCACCGACTGGACCTGACCCGCCCCGCGCGCGGCCGTCGGCACCCACACCCACCCACAACCAGGCACCCACGACCAGGCACCGGCGCCCAGGAAGCCACAGCCAGGAAGCCACACCCCGGCACCCGCCCCCGCGCCCGCCGTCCCCCCGCCGAGGGTCGACCTAGGCACCGTCCCCGGCCCGAGATGCGCGCATTTCCCTGCACGCGGCGATCAGTGGGTGTGCGGTGCGATGGTGTGCGCCCGTCGGGCAGGTAGGGTCGGCGCATGCTGGTGCTGAGCAGGCGGGTCGGGGAGCGCCTCGTGATCGGGGACGACATCGTCGTGACCGTGATCGAGGTGCGCAGCGACGGGGTCCGGCTCGGCATCGACGCCCCGCGCTCGGTCGCCGTGCACCGCGCCGAGGTGCTGGAAGCCGTCACCGCCGCCAACGTGGCCGCCGCCTCCGCCGATGACGACGACGCCGAGTCGCTGCGCAGCCTGCTCGCGCCCCGCACCGACGCAGAGCCGCCCGCTCCGGAGCAGACCACCCCCGAGGACGGCACCGGGCAGCAGCCGCGGCCCGACCGGCCCGCGCCCGGCACCCCGCGCCCCGGTCCGCGCCCCACCCAGCACTGACCCGGCGGACGCCACCCCGTCAGCCGGCCCGCTCAGCGCTCGGCCCGCGACCACTCGGCCCGCTCAGCGCTCGGCCCGCGACCACCCGGCCGAGCCCCCGGGCTGGGACCTTCACCCGCCCGCGCGCAGCCCATGCACGGCGAATGCCTCACGCCCGCCCCCCACCGGCCGATGTGCACGGGGAGTCCCCTGAGGAGGCAGACGTGGAGGACATGGACGAGATCGTCCGCGAGTTCCTGGTGGAGAGTCACGAGAACCTGGACCAGTTGGACCAGGACCTGGTGGCTCTGGAGAGTGAACCCGGTTCCCGGGCCCTCATCGCCAGTGTGTTCCGGACCATCCACACCATCAAGGGCACCAGCGGGTTCCTGGCGTTCTCGAATCTGGAGCGGGTCGCCCATGCGGGCGAGAACCTCCTGGTCGAGCTGCGTGACGGTCGTCGACAGATGGATCAGCCGACCACCGATGTGCTGCTGCGACTGGTCGACACCATCCGCGACATCCTGCGCGCCATCGAGGCCGAGGGTGGCGAGGGCACCGTGCAGGTGGACCCGGTGATCGCGGCGATCGAGGCCGTGCAGGCGCGCGACCCGCAGGCAGCCGCCGAGCCGGAGGTCGAGGAGCCGGTCGTGGCCGCCGCCGCGCAGATCATCGAGGCGGCCGCCGAGTCGACACCCGTCGCCCCGGCACCCGAGCCTGCCCCCGTCGCCGAGGCCGGACCCGTGGCGGAGGCAGCTCCGGCGCCCGTCGCCCCGGCAGCGTCGACCCCGGCGACCCCGGCTCCGGTGGCCCAGCCGGCCCCGGCAGCTCCGGTGCAGACCCCGGCACCCGCGGCACAGGCCAAGCCCGCCGAGCCCGCCGCGCACCCGGAGGAGGTCGGCGCCCTGCGCACCGGCGCCGCCGACGCGTCGATCCGGGTGGACGTCGACCTGCTGGACGCCCTGATGCGTCAGGTCGGCGAGCTGGTGCTGGCCCGCAACCAGATCAGCCGTCTCGCCTCCGGCACCGAGGACGTCGACCTCGCCCGCTCCGCGCAGCGACTCAACCTGATCGCGGGTGAGCTGCAAGAGGGCGTGATGAAGACCCGGATGCAGCCGATCGAGCACGTCTGGTCGAAGATGCCCCGGATCGTGCGCGACCTGGCGGCGGTCTGCCACCGCGAGGTCAAGCTGGAGCTCTCCGGTGGTGACACCGAGCTGGACCGCAGCCTGCTGGAGGCGGTCAAGGACCCGCTGACGCACCTGGTGCGCAATGCGGTGGACCACGGCATCGAGTCCGCCGAGGACCGGGTGGCCGCAGGCAAGCCCGGCAAGGGTGAGCTGGCCCTGCGCGCCTACCACGCCTCCGGTCAGGTCGTGGTCGAGGTCGCCGACGACGGTCGGGGCATCGACCCGGAGAAGATCGGCGCCAAGGCGGTCCAGCGCGGCCTGCGCACCCAGGCGCAGGTCGACGCGATGAGCCCGTCCGACCTGCTGCAGCTGCTCTTCCTGCCCGGTTTCTCCACCGCCGAGGCGGTCACTAACGTCTCCGGCCGTGGTGTCGGCATGGACGTGGTGCGGACCAAGATCGAGGCCATCGGTGGCGCGGTCGAGGTCGACTCCGTGGTCGGTCGCGGCACCACCTGGCGGCTGCGCATCCCGCTGACCCTGGCGATCATGCCCGCGCTGACCGTCGAGTCGGCCGGCGACCTGTACGCCATCCCGCAGGTGAACCTGCTCGAGCTGGTGGCGCTGGACTCCCAGCGGTCGGAGTCCGGCATCGAGCACATCCACGAGGCGCCGGTGTACCGGCTGCGCGGGGAGCTGCTGCCGCTGGTGTCGCTGTCCAGCGTGCTGGAGGTGGAGGCGCACAGTGCCGCCCAGGTGATCGCCGTGGTGCAGTCCGACCACCAGCGGTTCGGCCTGCTGGTCGACCGGGTGCTGAACACCGAGGAGATCGTGGTCAAGCCGCTGTCCGCCCGGTTGAAGGCCATCGGCGCCTACGCCGGGGCCACGGTGCTCGGTGACGGTCACGTCGCGCTGATCCTGGACGTGCAGGCGATCGCCCGCCGCGCCCTGGCCGGCGAGCTGGAGTTGGCCGCCCGGGAGGCGCACGCCGCCGCGACCAGCACCGAGGTGCACGAGCTGCAGCAGGTGCTGGTGGTCGGGATCGGTGGTGGCCGACAGGTCGCGATGCCGCTCGCCTCCGTCGCCCGGCTGGAGCACGTCCGTTCGGACCAGGTCGAGTGGGTCGGTGGCCGGGAGGTCGTCCAGTACCGCGGCACCATCCTGCCGCTGGCCCGGCTGGACCGGATCCTCGGTGCCTACGGCGAGGAGGAGTCCTCCGAGCTGCTGCTGGTGGTCTACTCGCGGGCCGGTCGCAGCGTCGGCCTGGTGGTGCGGGAGATCGTGGACATCGTCGACGACGACTCCGCCCGGCACTCCGACATCGAGGACGCCGGCCTGGTCGGCTCCACGGTGCTCGGCGACCGGGTGACCGAACTGCTGGACGTGCGCCGGGCGATCCTGGCGGCGGACGGCGCCTTCTACGACGAGCGGGTCGAGGCGGGCATCGTGCCGACCCAGTTCAGCGCCGATGACCTGGTGGGAGTGACCCGATGAGCCAGTACGTGACCTTCTCGCTGGGCGGCAGCCTGTACGGGGTCAATGTCACCCGGGTGCAGGAGGCCCTGCGCTCGCACACCCGGACCCGGGTCCCGCTGGCACCCCCCGGCGTCTCGGGGCTGGTCAACCTGCGCGGCCAGGTCGTGCTCACGGTGGATCTGCGCCCGAAGCTGGGCCTGGCCCCGCTGGGCGAGGACGCCGAACCGATGATGGTCGTGGTCCAGGTCGACGGTGAGCCGGTCAGCCTGCTCGTCGACGAGATCGGCGACGTGATGGAGGTCGGCCCGGAGTCCTTCGAGGCGCCGCCGGAGACCCTGGACGCCGATCTGCGCCCGCTGATCCTCGGCGCGCACAAGCTGGACGGCCGGCTGCTGCTGGTCCTGGACGTGGACCAGGCCACCGCCGCCTGACCCACACCACGCCCGAGGGCGGACATCCCAGCCGGGGTGTCCGCCCTCGGCGCATTCTCACCCGGCGCACTGCTCACGACCGAGGCTCGGCCGCCGATCCTTCCGGCACCTGATCAGGAAGGACGGCCCCCTCATGCCGACAGCGACGTCGACTCCCACCGCGCTCATCCCGACCCAGCGCACCGCTCCCGCTGCCGAGCAGGGGCCGCGGCCGACCCGGCGCGCCTCCGGCTGGTTCACCAACCGGGGCGTGCGCACCAAGATCCTGCTGCTGCTCGCCCTGCTGGGTGTCGTCTCCGTGGTGATCGGCACCGTGGCCACGGTCCGGTTGCAGTCGCTCGCCGCCTCCACCGCCACCGTCTCCGAGGTGAGCGCTGATGTGATCGCGCCGTTGGCCGTGGTGCACCAGGAGGAGATCAAGGCCCGGATGCTGATCGCCCAGGCAGCGGCGATCGACACCACCACCCAGGCAGCCCAGGACGACGCCCTCGCCGACATCGCCGCCACGGACGCGGATCTGAAGGCCGCCGCCGACGCCTTCGAGGTCGGTATCGGCCAGACCGTGGTGCCCGGCTGGTCGGACTTCCAGCAGGCGTGGACCGACTGGACCCAGATCCGGGACGACCAATTGGTCCCGGCCGCCTTCGACTCCGACCAGGCGGCCTTCGAGCGCATCACCACCGAGGACTCCCAGCCGGTGATCGACCGGATGGTGACGGCGCTGGAGCAGGCCGAGACCTCGGCGCAGGACTACCTCGCCACCGTCTCCGACCAGGCGGCGCACGCGGCCACCGACGCCACCGTGACCCTGCTGATCCTGCTGGTGGTCGGCATCGGACTGGTCGCCGCCGTCGGCCTGGTGATCGCCGGGATGATCCGCCGCCAGGTGCACCAGGTGCAGCGCGCGATCACCGCCATGGCCGAGGGCGACCTCACCGTCGCCCCGCAGGTGGACACCGACGACGAGCTCGGCCAGATGTCCCGCTCCCTGACCGTCGCTCAGCGCAACCTGCGGGACACCATCTCCGGCGTGGTGGAGACCGCGCAGACCGTGGCCGCCGCCGCGGAGGAGCTGTCGGCCGCCGCCACCCAGGTGATCTCCGGTTCGGACGAGACCTCCGCACAGGCCGGGGTGGTCGCCGCCGCCGCCGAGCAGGTGTCCCGGAACGTGCAGACCGTCGCAGCGGGCGCCGAGCAGATGGGCGCCAGCATCCGGGAGATCGCGCAGAACGCCTCGCAGGCGGCCAAGGTCGCCGGGCAGGCCACCGACGTCGCCACCGCGACCAACGACCAGGTCTCCCGGCTGGGGGAGTCCAGCCAGGAGATCGGCAACGTGGTCAAGGCGATCACCTCCATCGCCGAGCAGACCAACCTGCTCGCCCTGAACGCCACCATCGAGGCCGCGCGTGCCGGGGAAGCCGGCAAGGGCTTCGCCGTCGTCGCCGGAGAGGTCAAGGAGCTGGCACAGGAGACCGCGAAGGCCACCGAGGACATCGTGCGCCGGGTGGAGACGATCCAGGCCGACACCGGTGCGGCCGTGACCGCGATCGGGGAGATCGGCCACATCATCGCCAGCATCAACGACTACCAGTTGACCATCGCCTCGGCGGTGGAGGAGCAGACGGCCACCACCACGGAGATGTCCCGCTCCGTCGCCGAGGCCGCCACCGGCTCGGGGGAGATCGCGACCAACATCACCGGGGTGGCCTCCGCCGCCTCCAGCTCCAGCCAGACCCTCGGACAGATGGGCGACGCGATCGCCGAGCTGGCCCGGATGAGCGAGGACCTGCGCGGCCGGGTTTCCCGGTTCACCTACTGACCGGCATCGACACCGGCACGGGCGGCGGGCCGCCACCCGCCGCCCAGCCCTCTCGCAGCCCGTACGCACTATGTGCTGCCCGCTGCCCGTCGGCTCCTGCCTGCTGCCCGCTGCCCGTCGGCTCCCTGCCTGCTGCCTGCTGCCCGTCGCCTGTTGCCTGCTGCCCGTCGCGTCCGCTGCCCGTCGCCCGACGGCACCGGCTCGCGTAGGTTGCCCCCATGAGCGACGGCCCGCTGATGCTGCTGGACACCGCGTCCCTGTACTTCCGCGCCTACTACGGCGTGCCCGACTCGGTGAAGGCCCCCGACGGCACCCCGATCAATGCGGTCCGCGGCCTGCTGGACATGATCGCCCGCCTGGTCACCGACCACCGGCCGACCCGGTTGGTCGCCTGCTGGGACGAGGACTGGCGACCGGAGTTCCGGGTGGCGGCGATCCCGTCCTACAAGGCGCACCGAGTCGCGGACCCGTCCACCGACGCCGAGGAGGTGCCGGAGACCCTCGCGCCGCAGGTCCCGATCATCGCCGAGGTGCTGGCGGCGCTCGGCATCGCCCGGGCGGGCGCCCAGGGCTTCGAGGCCGACGACGTGATCGGCACCCTCACCGCCCGGGAGACCGCGCGCACGTCCGGTCGCGGACCGGTCCTGGTCGTCACCGGCGACCGTGACCTGTTCCAGCTGATCGACGACGACGCCGGGGTCCGGGTCCTCTACACGATCCGCGGCATCAAGGACATCGAGCAGATCGACACCGCCCGGCTCACCGAGCGCTACGCGGTCGCCTCCGGCAGCGCCTACGCCGACATGGCGGTGCTGCGCGGCGACCCCTCCGACGGCCTGCCCGGGGTCGCCGGGATCGGGGAGAAGACCGCCGCCGCCCTGCTGGCGAAGTACGGCGATCTGCCCGCCCTGCTCGCCGCCCGCGACGCCGGTGATCCCGGTCTGACCGCCACCCAGCGTCGCCGTCTCACCGAGGCCGCCGCCTACCTGGCCGTCGCCCCGGGCGTGGTCCGGGTCGCCACCGACGCCCCCGTCGAACTCGCCCCCCGCCGCGGCGGCCTGGACACCCTCGACCTCCCGCGCGACCCCGCCGACCCGGAAGCTCTGGTCGACCTCACCGAGCGCTGGGGCCTCGACTCCTCCGTCCGCCGCGTCCTCACCGCCCTCGCCCACCACTAACCCACCCCCCCGCTCACCCCCGCCCCCCCCCACCCCACCCCGCCCCCCGCGCCCGCCCGGGCAGGCCGAGATCGGCACCCCGCCCGCCCGGGCAGGCCGAGATCGGCACCCCGCCCGCCCGGGCAGGCCGAGATCGGCACCCCGCCCGCCCCGCGCCCGCCGGGGGAGGCCGAGATCGGCACTTCGCCCCCGAGATCGGCACTTCACCCACCCCAATCGGTGCTCAACTGCCGACTTCGTCAACAGGCCGCCGCCTGTCCAACGGGGGCCGCCGCCTGTCCGACGGGGGCCGCCGCCTGTCCGACCGGGCCGCCGCCCGTCCGACGGGGGCCGCCGCCTGTCCGACGGGGGCCCCGCACAGCACGGGGCCGGCCCGGTATCGCACCGGACCGGCCCCGTGAGCCCTGCTGCCGAGGGTCAGCGCACCCGCAGCACCCCGATCGTCAGCGTCGGCGTGTACCCGCCGTCACCGGTGTAGATCGCGGTCACCGTGGTGCTGTGGTTGACCTTCGGCAGCGTGATCTGCGCGGTGCCGTCGGTCAGCGCGACCGCGGGCAGTGCCCGCAGGCCCACCAGCACCGTCACCTTGCCACCGGCCGCCGGGGCGCCGTCCGGCCCGCTGACCGTCACCGTGACGGTCGGGGTCGACCCCTTGGCCACCGTCCAGGACGCGGTGTCCAGGCTGATCTGCGGCACCACCGCCCGCACGCTGTAGGTCGCCCGGGACGACTCCGACCCGGCCACATCGGCGTTGCCGGTGTAGGCGGCGGTGAGCCGGTGCGACCCGGCCTTCAGATCGCGGGGGAGCGGGATCGTCACCGTGGCGGTGTTCCCCGTTCCGGCGACCAGTTCCCCGCTGCCGAGCACGGTCTTGCCCTCGCGCAGCTCGACCGTGCCACCGGGGACCGCCGTCCGGCCGGTCACCGTGACCGTCGCCGACACCTCGTCGCCGTAGCGCCCGGAGGTCTTCGACAGCGCCAGCGAGGTCGACGACCCGCTCTGCGCCACCTGCACGGTCACCGCCGCGCTGGTCGATCCGGCGTACCCGGCGGTGTCGGGCACGAACTCCGCGACCAGGCTGTGCGCCCCGCCGCCGAGTCGCACCGCCGCCTCGGCGACCCCACCGGTCACCGGGGCGGTGGCCAGCTCGGTCTCACCCTCCAGGAACCGGACGGTTCCGGTCGCCTCGGCGGGGGCCACCGTCGCGGTCAGCCGGACGTCCTCGCCGACCTTCGGCTTCGCGGACGCCGTCAGGGTGGTCGTGGTCGCGACCGGCGCGGGCACCGTCACGTTCACCACCTGGGCCCGGCTGGCCGGGTCGGCGTTGTGGCTGTGCAGCACCAGCAGCTGGCCGTCCGTCGCGGCCGCCGAGCGGTGCACGGTCACCGATGCCTGGTCGGCGCCGACGTACCAGAGCGCGTCGGTCACCCCGGCGTCGAACCAGTACGGCGGGTCGAAGGGGTTCACCGTGAACGGCTCGGCCGCGTCCACCTGACCGGAGTCGTCGGCGGCGTAGTCCGAGGCGGTCCAGACCCGCACCGTCGGCGTGGCACCCGGCTCCAGGCCGAGGGCCGCGATCGACACCGGCGCGACCAGCACCGAATTGTCGAAGACGGTGGTGTCCACATCGCCGAAGAACCCGTTCACCGCCTGGATGTCCAGGGTGTTGCCCTCGGCGTCGAAGGTGGTCGCGACCGTCACATCGGTGGCCGCGGACAGCTTGCGCACCACGGTCTGGGCGTCGGGGTTCCCGTCGCCGTCGATGTCCCAGTCGATCACCGGGCGCACCGCCTGGCCGAGGGTGGCCCAGTTGCCGTTCACCGCGATGCCGACCCCCAGGTAGCCGTCCGCCGGGTCGCCGCCCGCCGCCGCCTGCTGCGGGGCGGTCGAGGACCAGCCGACCCACCGGATGTCACCGGAGGCGACCGCCGAGTCGGAGGTGACGAAGCCGGGGATCTCCGGCAGTTCGTCGCTGCTCGCCCCCAGGACCAGCGGTGCGACCAGGGAGGTCCAGCCGCCGGAGTCGATCCCACGGCCGGAGAGGGTCAGCGCTGCCTCGGTGGACCCGGCATCCGGGAAGGCCACGTCGGCGGCGGTCAGCTCACTGACCAGGCGAGGGGCGGCCTGCACCGGCACTCGCAGCTCACCGGTCACCCCACCGGTCAGCACCAGCCGGCCGGACAGCGATGCCACGAACTCGCGCGGCACACCGCCCTGGCTGGTCGCCTGGGTCGGGTCGATCTCCCGTTCCAGAGTCGCCGGGTCGGCGGTGAGGGTCAGGGTGACCTCGGCCTGCCCGCCCGCCGGGACCTGCACCGTGCTCGGCGAGGTGGTGATGGTCGCCCCGCCGGTGGTGGTCGCCGCCACGAAGGAGGTGTCGTAGGACGCCGCCTCGGAGCCGGTGTTCGTGATCGTCACGGTGCGGGTGTCGGTCACGGTCTCCGCGCCGACGTTCACCACCCCGAAGGTCACCGACACCTGGTCCGGGTCATCGGTGGCGTAGGCCAGCACCGGGTCGGTGACCGCGTTCACGGCGTCCACCCGGCCGGACCCGACCCGCTGCGGGCCGTAGGCGGTGCCGGACTGGTGGGTGCCGGTCCACACGTCGTGGGTGGCGGTGTTCATGATCGCGGCCTTGACCTGGGCCGGGGTCCAGTCCGGGTGCGTGGCCCGGACCAGGGCGCCGATCCCGGCCACGTGCGGCGACGACATCGAGGTGCCGGACAGCGAGTGCGCGGCGGCGCCGGTGCCGGAGGCGGCGGAGAAGATCAACGTGCCCGGGGCAGCGACATCCGGCTTGATGATGCCGAGCGACCCGTGGGCGCCCCGCGAGGAACCGGGGTTCAGGGCGTCACCGGCCTCGTCGGCCTGCACCGCGGCTGCCAGCGACGGGCCGATGTGGGCGACCACGCCGCCCGCCTGGATCAGCGGCAGCAGCGCGTCGGTGGACCCGGCGGTCAGCTGCGCGCCCGGCAGGGTCGCGTTGCCGGCGATCCCGCCGGAGAAGACGGTGTTCTCGGTGCCGATCAGCACACCGACCGCACCGGCTGCCTCGGCGGCGTTCCACCGGGCGGCCGACCCGCAGGCGCGGGTCGCGTCGTCGTCGTCCCACCACAGGTAGACGATCGTCCCGGCCACGGCGGGGTCGAGCGGCGAGCAGCCGTCCACCCGGTCACCGGGGTAGCTGACCGGCGCGGTCACGTCCCCACCGGTGTAGGCGACCGAGTTCTGCGCGGCGTACTTGGTGCCGTCGGCGGTCTCCACCGCGTCGAAGGTCTGCGGGCTGCCGACCGAGTTCGCCACGGTCAGACCGGAGGCCGCGCTGCCGGGCGAACCGGCGACGTCGGTGATGTCCGAGGAGTTGCCGGCCGACAGCACCGCGAGGGTGCCCAGGTCGGACAGTCGATCGATCAGCAGGTTGTCCGGGTCGTCCGACGGGGTGCCCGACGCGCCCAGCGACAGGTTGATCACGTCCAGGTGGTCGGAGAAGTCGCCGTCACCGTTCGGGTCGGCGGCCCAGTCCAGCGCCAGCCCGGTCAGGTCGGTCGACCCGCCGATGTCACCGAAGACCTTCAGCGCGTACAGCCCGGCCTTCGGGGCGGAACCGGGTCCCACCTCCCAGTCGGACAGGTCGGTCAGCGTCGCGTAGTCGCCGTCGAAGGTGGTCCCGTCCGCCTGGACGCCGTAACCCGCCGCGGTGCCGGCCACGTGGGTGCCGTGCCCGGAGTTGTCCGAGGTGTAGAGGCTGTCGATCGGGTTGTCGTCCGGGGTCGGGGTCAGGGTCGCCCCCGGCAGCACCGAGTTCGGGTCCGCGTCGTACAGCGGTCCGGCGAAGTCGTAGCCGCCCAAGTACTTCTCCGGGTCGAACAGCCCGTCCGGCACCGGCCCGGTGCCGTCCTCGCCGTAGGCGGCGGCATACGCGTCCTCGGTGCCGGGGCCGCCGAAGTCGGCGTGCGTGTAGTCGAGGCCGGTGTCGATGACACCGATCCGCACGCCCTCGCCGGTCTGCCCGGAGTCCTGCCAGACCTGCAGCGCCCGGGTGAAGGCGTCGGTGCTGGAGTTGTCGGCGGTCTTGGTGGTGACGCGGTAGACCGCGACCACGTCGTCCGAGGCGGCGAGGTCACGCACCTGGGCGGCGTCGCCGGTCACCAGGGTGCCGGAGACCAGATTCGACAGCGTGGCGATCCGCTGCGGCGTGGCGGTGGCGGCGCGGGCACCGGCCTGCGCCTGGGGCACCACCTGCTCGGCGACCTGCTCCACCTCGGCGGTGGCCTGCTGGACGGCGGCGGGGTCACCACCGGACTCGGCCACGTCCAGGCCGGAGGGGGCGTCGAGCTGCACGAAGGCCGTCACCCGGCCCTCGGCGTCGGCCAGATCGTTCGACACCTTGTCGGACAGGGCGTCCAGCGGCCCGTCCGGGGCGATCGGATCACCGGCCGCGGTAGCTCCGGGTGGACTGGCCGGCACCGTTCCGACGGCGGCGCTCGCACCTGCGGACGTGATGGTCAGGGTGAGCAGCGCGAGGGCCGATACGGCGGCGCGCAGGGGTCGACGGGACATCGTGCTCCGTTCTCCAGCAGGACCAGGTGATCAGCGGTGACGGGAGTCACGATGTGTGCTGACTGTGCGTCAGAGTAGAGATGTCTGGGCGATTCGTCACGGTTCTGGGGCAAATCGGGCTTCACGATTTCTTCGCAACCTGGTGACAGGGGATCCGCCGAATGCCGAGCATCGTCTGCCTAGGGTCCTCTGCGTGGTTGACGACTTGCCCGGAACGCGGCGCTCGACCCGCTCCCGGCACGTCGGAGTGGTGCGCGCCGTGATGACCGAGACCCCCGCCCCGACGACACCCCAGCCCGGAAGCCGCCGCGCCCTGCGCGATTCCGGTGCTCTCACCCTCTCCCGCGCCGAGCGCCGGGCCCACAAGAACCGCCGCCGCGCCGACTCCGGCTCCCCGCTGGTCGTGACCACCCGGGTCGCCAAGGGCGCCGTGGCGGTCGGACTCGCCTTCGGTGTCGGTGGCTTCGCCGTCGCCAGCGAGCGCGGCAACCGGCAGGACGTGGACGCTGCGCCGACGCATCCCGTGCTCACCCCGGCCGCCGTGCAGGAGCGGCAGACCGCGGTCGAGATCGCCGCCACCACCTCCGCGCAGGCCGACGACGCCCGCGCCGCCGCGCAGGCCACCACCGTCAGCGCCGAGCAGATGGCCCCGCTGACCGAGGCGATCGCCCGGCTGGACACGATCCTCGCCGCCACCCAGTCGGCTCAGCCCGCCGTGACCCAGCTGGCCCCGGTCTCGCTGGACCGCACGGCGCCGGTGGTCATCACCCCGACCGCCGACACCCTGGATCCCACCGCAGGACTGCCCACCCCGAGCGCCGACGCCGCGATCGCCGGAGCCGACCAGGTCAGCACGACCTCCGGCACCGCCGCGGCATCCGCCGACCCGACGGCGAGCGCCGACGACGCCCCGACCGGCGCCGCATCCCCCGCCGAGGACGCCTCCGCTGCCGCGACCGCCGGATCGTCGAGCACCTCCGACACCCCCGCGCAGTCGTCCCGCTCCGCCGCCGAGGCCCAGCCGTCGGCGAGCCCGTCCACCACCGCGATGGTCACCGACCCGGCAGCCGCCCAGCTGCGCACCGCCGCCGAGCGCGTGAGCACGCTGACCGAGCAGATGCGGGTCGTCACCGAGCAAGCGGCACAGGTGGCAGCCGCCGAGGCAGCCCGCGCCGCCGCCGAGCAGGAGGCCCAGCAGGCGGCAGCCCTCGCGGCCGCCGCGGCCGAGGCCCAGCGCAAGGCGGCCCAGGCGGCGTCCCTGGACTCCTACGCCAACGGCAAGATCCCCAGCTCGGCGCTGTGCGGTCTGAGCTTCGCGACCGGGCACGAACTGCGCTGCGACGCCGCCGAGGCGCTGGAGTCGCTGAACGCCGCCTACCGCGCGGAGTTCGGGGTCGACCTGTCCATCACCGACTCCTACCGCTCCTACTCGGCGCAGGTCGCCTGCCAGGCGGCCAAGGGTTCGCTGTGCGCCACCCCCGGCACCTCCAACCACGGCAACGGCACCGCCGTCGACTTCGGCGGCAGCCTGTCCGGCTTCGGCAGCACTGGCCACGACTGGTTGCTCGCCCACGCGCAGGACTACGGCTGGACCCTGCCGTCCTGGGCGCGGGCCAACGGTTCCAAGCCCGAGCCGTGGCACTGGGAGTTCTCCGCCTGAGCCCTGCGTGCTTCCACCGAGGCGGCTCCTGACAAACGCGAGCGCCCGGGACGCCGGCAGCTGACCCGTTCCTAGCGTCGGGGACATGGCTATTCGTCCCAGGAATCCCGGCGCCTGGATGCGCGGTGCCTTGGCCCTCGCGGTGGTCGTGGTCCTCGGTGGATCGGCCGCGGTCAGCACCCCGCCGCAGCAGCGGGGCATGGTCGACAGCGCCGACATCCCGGTGCGGCCCGTCGTCACCCCCGCGGCCCGACAGGCGCGCCAGGCGGCGATCGACGACGCCACCGCCGCCACCCGCGCGGCGGCCCAGGCGCGCGCCGCCGCCGCGGCCTCAGCGATCCGCGTCGCCGACCTGGACGCCGCCCTCACCGAGCTGGACCTGGTGCTCGCCCGCACCCGGATGTGGCAGCCCGCCCTCGCCGAACTCCTCCCCGCCGCCCCGGCGCGCCACACCCCCTACCCGGCCCGCATCCCCCTCCCCGCGACGACGGACCCGACGGCGACGGACCCGGCCTCCACAGCCCCCGCGACGACGGACCCCGCGAACGGCGACCCAGCCGCGCCCCACTCCGATGCGACCGACCCCGCGAACGGCGACGCAGCGACTCCCGAGCCCGCGACGACCGACCCGGCGACCACCGGTCTCGCCGAAGGGACGACCCCTGCCGCCGATTCGACCCCGACGGCCACCGCCCCGGAGCAGGCCACCCCCGATGACGCCGCCCCCGCACCCGATCTCCCCGTCGACCCCGAGGCCGCCCGCGTGCAGGCCGCCACCGCCGAGGTCGAGCGCCGGACCTCCGACATCCGGGCCGCCACCGCCGCCGCCGAGGAGGCGGCCCGACTCGCCGCCGAGGAAGAGGCCCGCCGCCAGGCCGAGGCAGCGGCCGCCGCCGAGGCAGAGGCTGCACGGCGGGCGGCCCAGGCAGCCTCTCTGGACGGCTACCGGAACGGTGAGATCCCGGCCGACGCCCTGTGCGCCCCGGACTTCGCGCCCGGACACAAGCTGCGCTGTGACGCCGCCGAGGCCCTGGTCGACCTGAACCAGGCGTACCGCGACCGGTTCGGTGTCGACATCGGCCTGACCGACTCCTACCGCTCGTACGCCTCGCAGGTCACCTGCGTGGCCGACAAGGGCAACCTGTGCGCCACCCCGGGGACCTTGAACCACGGGTGGGGCACCGCCGTCGACCTCGCCGGACCGCTGTCCCGCTTCGGCACCACCGAGCACGACTGGCTGCTGGAGAACGCCCGGCAGTTCGGGTGGGACCTCCCGGCCTGGGCGCACCCCACCGGCTCCAAGCCCGAGCCCTGGCACTGGGAGTACACCCCCTGAGCTTCCGGCCGCGCCTCGGCGCGCATTCCGGACGCACGCGACCTAGCGTGACCTCGGCGGTCGATCCGGCCGCCGCGTCCGAGTGTGAGGAGACACCATGCCCACCCGTACCGCCCGCACCGCCTGGAACGGCAGCCTGAACGAGGGCTCCGGCCAGGTCGAGCTGACCAGCTCCGGCGTCGGCACCTACGACGTGTCCTTCCCCAAGCGTGCCGCCGATGACGCGCAGGGCACCACCAGCCCGGAGGAGCTGATCGCTGCCGCGCACACCTCCTGCTACGCCATGCAGCTCTCGGCTCTGATCGGCGAGGCCGGTGGCACCCCGGTCGCCCTGCAGGTGACCGCCGACGTCACCTTGGGCCCCGACTCGTCCGACGGCGGCTTCCGGATCAGCGGCATCGCCCTGACCGTCCGGGCCGAGGTCGAGGGCATCGACGAGTCCGCTTTCCTGCAGGCCGCCCAGCAGGCCAAGGCCACCTGCCCGGTCTCCAAGGCGCTCACCGGCACCGAGATCACCCTGGACGCCGCGCTCGACTGACCGCCTCCGACCCCGAGGTCGGCAGTCCGCGCCACTCCAGGCCCGGCGAACTGCCGACCTCGGGCGTCGACTGCCGACCTCGCCACCGGCGCGAGCCACATGCGCGAGCCGGCCGGGCGAGCCGGCCAGGCGGGTCAGGCGGGGGGCTTCGCCCGCGCATTGGACCGTCCGGCCCGCACCGCCCGGACCGGTGGAACACTGACCCCGTGCCCGCCTCCACCACCGCCGCCACGGACCTCACCCACGCCCTGCGCGCCGTGATGCGCGGGGACGTGGACGACTCCACCCGCCGCCGCGCCGAGTACGCCACCGATGCGTCGAACTACCGGGTCATCCCGCAGGTGGTCGCCTTCCCACGGGACGTGGACGACGCGCTCGCGGCCCTGGAGACGGCGCGGAGCATGGGCATCCCGGTCACCTCCCGGGGCGGCGGCACCTCGGTCGCGGGCAATGCGGTCGGCACCGGCCTGGTCCTCGACTGGTCCCGGCACGTCAACCGGGTGCACAGCATCGACCCGGAGGCCGGCACCGCCCGGATCGACCCCGGCGTCGTGATGGCGATGCTGCAACGCGAGGCCGCCCCGCACGGTCTGCGCTTCGGCCCCGACCCCTCCACCCAGGCCCGGGCGACCCTCGGCGGGATGATCGGCAACAACGCCTGTGGCCCGCGCGCGGTGGCGTACGGCCGCACCGCCGACAACGTCCTGGAACTCGACGTGGTCGACGGCCGAGGTCGCCGGTTCACCGCCGGGAAGGGTCTGGACCCGGTGCCGGGTCTGGACGCCCTGGTGCGCGGCGAGCTGGAACTGCTCCGCACCGAACTGGGCCGGTTCGGTCGCCAGGTGTCCGGCTACTCGCTGGAGCACCTGCTCCCCGAGCGCGGCGCCGATCTGGCCAAGGCCCTCGTCGGCACCGAGGGCACCGTGGTCACCCTGCTCGGCGCGACCGTCCGCCTGGTGCCGATCGCCGCCGCGCCCGTGCTGGTGGTCCTCGGCTACCCGGACATGCCCAGCGCCGCCGACGCCGTGCCCGCCCTGCTCGCGCACGCCCCGCTGGCGATCGAGGGGATGGACGCCCGGCTGGTCGACGTGGTGCGCCGGGTCAAGGGCGCCGCCGCGGTGCCGCCCCTGCCGGAGGGCGCCGGGTGGCTGATGGTCGAGGTCGGCGGCGCCGACCTGGACGAGGCGCTGGCACGGGCCGGGGCGCTCGCGGCGGACGCCGGGACCGGCGCGGTGGGGATCTTCCCGCCCGGACCGGAGGCGGCGGCGATGTGGCGGATCCGCGAGGACGGTGCCGGACTCGGTGGCCGGACCCCGTCCGGCGCGCAGGCCTGGCCCGGCTTCGAGGACTCCGCGGTGCCCCCGGAGCGCCTGGGCGGCTACCTGCGCGAGCTGGAGGCGCTGATGGCCCAGCACCAGGTCGACGGCCTGGCGTACGGGCACTTCGGCGACGGCTGCCTGCACCTGCGCCTGGATGTGCCGATGGAGCGCTCCGGCGCCCCGCTGCGCGCCTTCATGACCGATGCCGCGCACCTGGTCGCCGCGCACGGTGGCTCGCTCTCCGGTGAGCACGGCGACGGTCGTGCCCGCTCCGAGCTGCTGCCGGTGATGTACTCCGACCGCGCGATCCGGGTGTTCGAGGCGTTCAAGGACCTGCTGGACCCGGACGATCTGCTGAACCCCGGTGTGCTGGTCCGCCCGCGTCCGTTGGACGCCGACCTGCGCCGTCCGCACGCCCTGCCGATCGCTGCCGCGACCGGGTTCTCCTTCGGGCACGACGCGGGCGACTTCACCACCGCCGTGCACCGCTGCGTGGGCGTGGGCAAGTGCCGCGCCGACTCCACCGCCACCGGCGGCTTCATGTGCCCCTCCTACCTGGCCACCCGGGACGAGAAGGACTCCACCCGTGGTCGTGCCCGGGTGCTGCAGGAGATGGCGAACGGTTCCCTGGTCTCCCGTGGCTGGTCCTCGCCGGAGGTGCACGAGGCGCTCGACCTGTGCCTGTCCTGCAAGGCGTGTTCCTCGGACTGCCCGGCCGGGGTCGACATGGCCCAGTACAAGGCCGAGGTGCTGCACCGCACCTACCGCCGGAAGCTGCGCCCGATGAACCACTACGTGCTCGGCTGGCTGCCGCGCTGGGCACGGCTGGTCACCGGGATTCCCGGTCTCGCGCGGGTGACCAACGCGGCGCTCGGCATCCGGCCGCTGGCCAAGGCGGTGCTCACCCTCGGCGGCATGGACACCCGCCGGAAGATGGTCTCTTTCGCCCCCACCCCGTTCCGCACCGCGGTCAAGCGGGGCAGCGTCGAGGTCAGCACCGGTCAGGGCACCTCGACCAAGCCGCGGGTCCTGCTGTGGACCGACTCGTTCAGCGACACCCTCGCCCCGTCGGTGCCGACCGCCGCGGTCAGGGTGCTGCGCGCCGCCGGCTATGAGGTGATCGTCCCGGACCACGACGCCTGCTGCGGTCTGACCTGGATCTCCACCGGTCAGCTCGACGGCGCGCGCGACCGGCTGCGCCACCTGCTCGGCGTGCTTGGTCCCTATGCGGTCAACGGCATCCCGATCGTCGGCCTGGAGCCGTCCTGCACCGCCGTCCTGCGCTCCGATCTGCTCGACCTGCTGCCCGACGACCCGCGTGCCACCGCGGTCGCCCGGGCCACGCACACCCTGGCCGAGCTGCTCACCGCCCCGGCACCGATCGGCCCGGGCGACCGCTGGCAGCTTCCCGACCTGTCCGACGTGACCGCCGTGGTCCAGCCGCACTGCCACCACCACGCGGTGATGACCTACACCGCCGACCGCAGCCTGCTCACCGAGGCCGGCGCGTCCTTCTCCACCCTGGCGGGCTGCTGTGGCCTGGCCGGGAACTTCGGCATGGAGAAGGGCCACTACGACGTGTCGGTGCAGGTCGCCGAGCACGGACTGCTCCCGGCGCTGCGGGCCGCCGAACCGGGGGACGTCTACCTCGCGGACGGCTTCTCCTGCCGCACCCAGGCGGAACAGCTCGCCGACGTGAAGGGCCTGCACCTGGCCGAGCTGCTGGCCGACCACCTGGCGTGAGACCCCGGATGCGCCGAGCTGCTGGCCGACCACCTGGCGTGACACCCTGGGTGCCATGAGTCCGCGCGTGCGTCTGTTCCGTGACGAGGACGCCGAGCCGCTGACCGCCATGCTGCACCGCGCCTACGCCGACCTCGCCGCCGCCGGGCTGAACTACACCGCCGCCACCCAGGACGTGGCGACCACGCGGCACCGGGCCGAGGGCGGTCGGTGCTGGGTGGTCGAGGCCGACGGCGGCCCGATCGCCACCCTGACCATCTCGGTGCCGCCCGGGCACGGCATCCGCGACCTGACGCCGGTGGCCCGCGAGCCCGGGCGCGCCTGGTTGAACCAGCTCGCGGTGGCCCCCGAGCACCGGGGGAGCGGCCTGGCCCGCTCGCTGTGGACCGGTGCCCTGGAGTGGATGCGGGCGCAGGGCCTCACCGCCGTCGGCGCCGACACCGCGATCAGCGCCGATCGCCTGGTCGGGATGTATGCCCGCTGGGGCTTCGCCCACGTCGACACCGTGCACTGGGCGGGCAAGACCTACGACTCGGCGGTGCTGCTCCGGGACCGGATTTGAACTCCGGACCATACCCGGTCTAAGCTGGACGCGCCCAAGACCGCAGGTCGCTGGCTCCCGCTCGTCGGGAGCCGCCCGAAGTCCCGCTCCGGCGGAGGCCCGCGCAGGTGAGGAATCGATGGTCGCACGCTCCGGCGTGCGGGATGCGAGCCCCGACCTGCGTCGGGGCTCTTCTCATGTGCGGGGTCGATGGGGACCTGCGGCACCACCATCGGAAGGATTGCCACATGGCGAGGCCGGACAAGGCAGCCGCTGTCGCAGAGCTCACGGAGCAGTTCCGTGACGCGAACGCGGCCGTGCTGACCGAGTACCGCGGGCTCTCCGTCGCCCAGCTCAAGCAGCTGCGGCGGTCGCTCAGCGGCAACGCAACCTACGCCGTGGTGAAGAACACGCTGACCGCGATCGCGGCCAAGGAAGCCGGTATCGAGGGTATTGCTGACGGTCTCAAGGGCCCGTCCGCCATCGCCTTCGTCTCCGGTGACCCGGTCGAGGCCGCCAAGGGTCTGCGTGACTTCGCCAAGGCGAACCCCGCGCTGGTCATCAAGGGCGGTGTCCTCGACGGACGCGCCCTGACCGCCGAGGAGATCACCAAGCTCGCGGACCTCGAGTCCCGTGAGGTCCTGCTGGCCAAGGCGGCAGGTGCCATGAAGGCCAAGATGTTCCAGGCTGCCTACATGTTCACCGCCCCCGCCGCACAGGCCGTGCGCACCGTCGAGGCGCTCCGCGTCAAGCAGGAGTCCGTCGACACCGCTGCCTGAGCCATCAGGGCTTCGGCGACACCCATCACTCTCCCTGCGGTCGGCGTGACCGACGGGAACCGAACGGAAGGAACCGCCATCATGGCGAAGCTCAGCACCGAGGAGCTCATCGAGCAGTTCAAGGGTCTGACCCTGATCGAGCTCTCCGACTTCGTGAAGGCCTTCGAGGAGGTCTTCGAGGTCACCGCTGCCGCTCCGGCCGCCGTCGCCGTGGCCGCCCCGGCCGGTGGCGCCGGTGAGGCCGCTGCCGAGGAGGAGAAGGACGAGTTCGACGTCATCCTCGAGGCCGCTGGTTCCGGCAAGATCGCCGTCATCAAGGAGGTGCGCGGTCTGACCTCCCTGGGTCTGAAGGAGGCCAAGGACCTCGTCGACGGCGCTCCGAAGCCGGTCCTGGAGGCCGTCAACAAGGAGACCGCGGAGAAGGCCAAGGCTGCCCTCGAGGGCGCCGGCGCCACCGTCACCCTCAAGTGACCCGCGTCCGGATCACCTGCTGATCCGGACTCTGCGCACGAGGCCCGTCCCGCTGATCGCGGGGCGGGCCTCGTCGTGTGTCAGCCGAGCTGGGCCGCGGCCTGCGCGTAGAAGGTCAGCAGCTCGTCGATGGGCACCGGCCGTCGACTGGCCGCGGCCACGTCCCGTCCCTCGTCGCTGAACGGCGGCGGCCACAGCGACAGCCCCTGGTCGAGCGACAGCGCCGCCACCTCCTCCTGCCAGCCGGGCCAGCGCAGTGAGTCGAAGGACGCCCCGAGCGCGCCGGTCAGCACCGCCTGGACGAACGCGCCGTGGCCGCCGCCCAGTCCGCCCCAGCTGAGCGAGTCCGGCCCGAAGTAGCAGACCTCACCCGGTGCCACCCTCAGCCCGCCGCCGTCCACCGCGAACGTCCCGCCCAGTGCGTCGTACCCGACCACCACCGCGCCGGGCAGTCGCTCCGCGCTGGCGGTCATCAGGTCGGGCAGTTCGTCCGTGCCGCCGCCGAGCAACCGGAACCACCCGGAGTCGGCGACCACCCCGCCGCAGTGCAGGGCGAGCGCACCCAGCGCCGACCGGGTGCTGACCCGCAGCCCGGCGAGGGTGCGCGCGGCGCGGTCGGGGTCCGCGGGCAGGAAGGTGACCGGGTTGGGCGACTCGGCTGCCCACTCCTGGATCAAGGTCCAGGCGTCGTCGGGGTCGATCAGGTGCTGGACGTCGGGGGTCGGATCGGTCATCCGGCGAGGCTAGCCGGGCCGAGGGCGGGGGAGCGGTGCGCCCGCTCGGCGTGCCGAGGTGACAGCCCCGAGCGCCCCGTCTATCCTGCTCTGGACTTCCGCCTACAGGTCGGCTACGCTAACGCTTTGCGCTGGCCTGTGCCTGCCACACCAGATAACCCGGACTCCTTCACCCTCGTCATGGTCGAGGTCGTGGGGATCCGAGGCGGGGTGTCGCGGAACGCCGGGCCAGACCGCAGGGAACTCGATCTGCTGGGAAGGACCCCTCTTGGCTGCCTCGCGCACCCCTACTTCCATCTCCGAAGCCATCGCGAACCGTACGGCTTCCCGCCGTGTCTCCTTCGCCCGGATCGACGAGCCGCTGGAGGTCCCCAACCTCCTCGGCCTGCAGACCGAGAGCTTCGACTGGCTGCTCGGCAACGAGCGGTGGCAGGCGCGTGTCGCCGCCGCCCTCGAGGCCGGACGCCAGGACGTCCCGGAGACCGCCGGTCTGGAGGAGATCTTCGAGGAGATCTCCCCGATCGAGGACTTCGGCGGGACCATGTCCCTGTCCTTCCGTGAGCACCGCTTCGAGCCGCCGAAGTACACGGCCGAGGAGTGCAAGGAGAAGGACTTCACCTACGCCGCGCCGCTGTTCGTCACCGCGGAGTTCGTGAACTACACCACCGGTGAGATCAAGTCGCAGACCGTCTTCATGGGCGACTTCCCGCTCATGAGCGACCGCGGCACGTTCATCATCAACGGCACCGAGCGTGTCGTGGTGTCCCAGCTGGTCCGTTCCCCCGGCGTCTACTTCGAGCGCACCCCGGACAAGACCTCCGACAAGGACGTCTTCTCGGTGAAGGTCATCCCGAGCCGCGGTGCCTGGCTCGAGTTCGAGATCGACAAGCGCGACAACGTCGGCGTCCGCGTCGACCGCAAGCGCAAGCAGAACGCCACCGTCCTGCTGAAGGCGCTCGGCATGACCGAGTCGGAGATCCGCGAGGAGTTCGCGCAGTTCCCGGCCGTCATCGACACCCTGGAGAAGGACCACGTCCAGACCCAGGACGAGGCGCTGCTCGACCTCTACCGCAAGATCCGTCCGGGCGAGCCGCCCACGGTCGAGGCCGGTCGCGCGCTGATCGAGAACTTCTACTTCAACCCCAAGCGCTACGACCTGGCGAAGGTCGGCCGCTACAAGCTGAACAAGAAGCTCGGCATCGACGTGCCGCTCGCGGACTCCGTGCTGTCCAAGGACGACATCGTCGCCGCGATCAAGTACATGGCCGCGCTGCACGCCGACGTGACCACCCTGCCGGGTCAGCGCAACGGTGAGGCCGTCGAGGTCCGCGTCGAGACCGACGACATCGACCACTTCGGCAACCGTCGCATCCGCGCCGTGGGCGAGCTGATCCAGAACCAGGTCCGCACCGGCCTGTCCCGGATGGAGCGCGTGGTCCGCGAGCGGATGACCACCCAGGACGTCGAGGCGATCACGCCGCAGACCCTGATCAACATCCGCCCGGTCGTCGCCTCCATCAAGGAGTTCTTCGGCACCTCGCAGCTGTCGCAGTTCATGGACCAGAACAACCCGCTGGCCGGCCTGACGCACAAGCGGCGTCTGTCCGCGCTGGGCCCGGGTGGTCTGTCCCGTGACCGCGCCGGCATGGAGGTCCGTGACGTCCACCCGTCGCACTACGGCCGGATGTGCCCGATCGAGACCCCTGAGGGTCCGAACATCGGTCTGATCGGCTCGCTGGCGACCTTCGCGCGGATCAACCCGTTCGGCTTCGTGGAGACCCCGTACCGCAAGGTCGAGCACGGCGTCATCACCGACGAGGTGCACTACCTGACCGCCGACGACGAGGACCGCTTCGTCATCGCCCAGGCCAACGCCACCATCGTCGACGGCCGGTTCGCCGACGAGACCGTGCTGGTCCGGGTCAAGGGTGGCGACACCGAGGACGTCCCGGCCGACATCGTCGACTACATCGACGTCTCGCCGCGCCAGATGGTGTCCGTGGGTACCGCGCTGATCCCGTTCCTGGAGCACGACGACGCGAACCGCGCGCTCATGGGCGCCAACATGCAGCGCCAGGCGGTGCCGCTGGTCCGCTCCGAGGCGCCGCTGGTCGGCACCGGCATGGAGTGGCGTGCGGCCGTGGACGCCGGTGACGTGATCGTGGCGACCAAGCCCGGTGTGGTCACCGAGGTCTCCGCCGACCTGATCACCGTCGCCAACGACGACGCCACCACCAGCACCTACCGGGTCGCGAAGTTCCGCCGCTCGAACCAGGGCACCTCGTACAACCAGCGCGTGCTGGTCGACCAGGGTGCGCGGGTCGAGGTCGGTTCGGTGCTCGCCGACGGCCCGGCGACCGACGAGGGCGAGCTCGCCCTGGGTCGCAACCTGCTGGTCGCGCTGATGTCGTGGGAGGGCCACAACTACGAGGACGCGATCATCCTGTCGCAGCGCCTCGTGCAGGACGACGTGCTGTCCTCGATCCACATCGAGGAGCACGAGGTCGACGCCCGTGACACCAAGCTCGGCCCGGAGGAGATCACTCGGGACATCCCGAACGTCTCCGAGGACGTGCTGGCCGACCTGGACGAGCGCGGCATCATCCGCATCGGTGCCGAGGTCTCCGCCGGTGACGTGCTGGTCGGCAAGGTCACCCCGAAGGGTGAGACCGAGCTGACCCCGGAGGAGCGCCTGCTGCGCGCCATCTTCGGTGAGAAGGCCCGTGAGGTCCGCGACACCTCGCTGAAGGTGCCGCACGGCGAGTCCGGCACCGTGATCGAGGTCCGCACCTTCAACCGCGAGGACGGCGACGAGCTGCCCGCCGGCGTGAACGAGCTGGTCCGGGTGTACATCGCCCAGCGACGCAAGATCACCGACGGCGACAAGCTGGCCGGTCGTCACGGCAACAAGGGCGTCATCTCCAAGATCCTCCCGGTCGAGGACATGCCGTTCCTGCCGGACGGCACCCCGGTCGACATCATCCTGAACCCGATGGGTGTGCCCGGTCGTATGAACGTCGGCCAGGTGCTGGAGGTCCACCTCGGGTGGATCGCCAAGCAGGGCTGGAACGTCGACCTGGCCGAGGGCGACCTGTCCTGGATCAGCGAGGTGCCGGAGATCGCCAAGGCATCGACCCCGGGCAACCCGGTCGCGACCCCGGTGTTCGACGGTGTGCCGGAGGAGACCCTGACCGGTCTGCTCGGCTCCACCCTGCCGAACCGTGACGGCGAGCGGATGGTCGGCACCAACGGCAAGGCCCGGCTGTTCGACGGTCGCTCCGGCGAGCCGTTCCCGGAGCCGGTGTCGGTGGGCTACATGTACATCCTGAAGCTGCACCACCTGGTGGACGACAAGATCCACGCCCGGTCGACCGGCCCGTACTCGATGATCACGCAGCAGCCGCTGGGTGGTAAGGCGCAGTTCGGTGGCCAGCGATTCGGCGAGATGGAGGTGTGGGCCCTCGAGGCGTACGGCGCCGCCTACACCCTCCAGGAGCTGCTGACCATCAAGTCGGACGACATCCCCGGCCGCGTCAAGGTGTACGAGGCGATCGTCAAGGGCGAGAACATCCCCGACTCGGGTATCCCGGAGTCGTTCAAGGTGCTGCTGAAGGAGATGCAGTCCCTGTGCCTGAACGTCGAGGTGCTGTCCAGCGACGGCGTCTCGATCGACATGCGCGAGAACGACGACGAGGTGTACCGGGCCGCGGAGGAACTGGGCATCGACCTGTCCCGCCGCCCGAACGCCGCCAGCTCCGTCGACGAGATCTGACGCCGAGCACCGACGGGCCGGATCACCCGCTGATCCGGCCCGTCGGGAGCCGACACACCGACTTTGAGATTCCTCCGGACGGGGACACCCCCACCGGAACGCGAAGGAAGTAGGACCCCCTTGCTCGACGTCAACGTCTTCGACGAGCTGCGTATCGGCCTGGCCACTGCCGACGACATCCGTGCCTGGTCGCACGGCGAGGTCAAGAAGCCCGAGACCATCAACTACCGGACCCTGAAGCCGGAGAAGGATGGTCTGTTCTGCGAGAAGATCTTCGGTCCCACCCGGGACTGGGAGTGCTACTGCGGTAAGTACAAGCGGGTGCGCTTCAAGGGCATCATCTGCGAGCGCTGCGGCGTCGAGGTGACCCGCTCCAAGGTGCGTCGTGAGCGGATGGGCCACATCGAGCTCGCCGCGCCGGTCACCCACATCTGGTTCTTCAAGGGTGTGCCGTCCCGCCTCGGCTACCTGCTGGACCTGGCCCCGAAGGACCTGGAGAAGGTCATCTACTTCGCGGCCTACATGATCACCTGGGTCGACACCGAGGGCCGTCAGGAGGACCTGCCGAACCTCCAGAACGAGATCGACCTGGAGCGCAAGGAGATCTCCGACCGCCGGGACAACGACATCAACACCCGCGCCGCCAAGCTCGAGGCCGACCTGGCCGAGCTGGAGGCCGAGGGTGCCAAGGCCGACGCCCGCCGCAAGGTGCGCGACTCGGCCGAGCGCGAGATGGCGCAGATCCGCAAGCGTGCCGACGCGGAGATCGACCGCCTGGACACCATCTGGGACCGGTTCAAGAACCTGAAGGTCGCCGACCTCGAGGGTGACGAGCTGCTCTACCGCGCCCTGCAGGACCGGTACGGCAACTACTTCGAGGGCTCGATGGGTGCCGCCGCGATCCAGAAGCGGCTGCAGAACTTCGACCTGGAGGCCGAGGCCGAGTCGCTGCGGGAGACCATCCGCACCGGCAAGGGCCAGCGCAAGACCCGTGCGCTCAAGCGGCTCAAGGTCGTCAACGCGTTCCTCACCACCACCAACTCGCCCACCGGCATGGTGCTGGACGCCGTCCCGGTCATCCCGCCGGACCTGCGTCCGATGGTGCAGCTGGACGGTGGCCGGTTCGCGACCTCCGACCTGAACGACCTGTACCGCCGCGTGATCAACCGGAACAACCGCCTCAAGCGGCTGCTCGACCTGGGCGCGCCGGAGATCATCGTCAACAACGAGAAGCGGATGCTCCAGGAGGCCGTCGACTCGCTGTTCGACAACGGTCGCCGCGGTCGTCCGGTCACCGGCCCGGGCAACCGGCCGCTGAAGTCGATCTCCGACATGCTCAAGGGCAAGCAGGGTCGATTCCGTCAGAACCTGCTGGGCAAGCGTGTCGACTACTCGGGCCGTTCGGTCATCGTGGTCGGCCCGCAGCTGAAGCTGCACCAGTGCGGTCTGCCCAAGCAGATGGCGCTCGAGCTGTTCAAGCCGTTCGTGATGAAGCGCCTGGTCGACCTGAACCACGCGCAGAACATCAAGTCCGCCAAGCGGATGGTCGAGCGTGCGCGCCCGGTCGTGTGGGACGTGCTCGAAGAGGTCATCACCGAGCACCCGGTGCTGCTGAACCGCGCACCGACCCTGCACCGTCTGGGTATCCAGGCGTTCGAGCCGCAGCTGGTCGAGGGCAAGGCCATCCACCTGCACCCGCTGGTGTGTGGCGCCTTCAACGCCGACTTCGACGGCGACCAGATGGCAGTGCACCTGCCGCTGAGCTCGGAGGCCCAGGCCGAGGCCCGCATCCTGATGCTGTCCTCGAACAACATCCTGAAGCCGTCCGACGGCCGCCCGGTGACCATGCCCTCGCAGGACATGATCATCGGTCTGTTCCACCTGACCTCCGACAAGGAGGACGCGGAGGGCGCGGGCCGTGCGTTCGGTTCGGTCGCCGAGGCGATCATGGCCTTCGACCAGGGCAGCCTGGACCTGAACGCCGTGGTCAAGATCCGGATGGACGGCCTGGTGTTCGCCGAGGGTGCCGAGCCGGAGGGCTTCGTCGCCGACAAGCCGTTCCTGTTCGAGACCTCGCTCGGCCGTGCGCTGTTCAACGAGCTGCTGCCGGTGGACTACCCGTACGAGAACGGCGTCGTCGACAAGAAGCGCCTTTCGGTCATCGTCAACGACCTGGCCGAGCGGTACCCGAAGGTCGAGGTCGCCGCCTCGCTGGACGCCCTGAAGGAGGCCGGCTTCCGCTGGGCCACCCGTTCGGGCGTGACGATCGCGATCTCCGACGTGGCGGCCCCGGCCGGCAAGGCGGAGATCCTGACCGAGCACGAGGCGCGCGCCGCCAAGGTCCAGGGCCAGTTCGACAAGGGTCTGATCACCGACGACGAGCGCCGTCAGGAGCTCATCGAGATCTGGACCCAGGCCACCGACAAGGTCGCCAAGGCCATGCAGGAGAACTTCTCCGCCCGCAACACCGTGTTCCGCATGGTGGGTTCCGGTGCCCGTGGTAACTGGATGCAGGTCCGTCAGATCGCCGGTATGCGTGGTCTGGTGGCCAACCCGAAGGGCGAGATCATCCCTCGTCCGATCAAGTCCAACTACCGCGAGGGCCTGTCGGTCCTGGAGTACTTCATCGCGACGCACGGTGCCCGTAAGGGTCTGGCGGACACCGCACTGCGGACCGCCGACTCGGGCTACCTGACCCGTCGTCTGGTGGACGTCTCCCAGGACGTCATCGTCCGCGAGGACGACTGTGGCACCGAGCGTGGTCTGACCATGCCGATCGGTGTCGACGTCAACGGCACCGTCCGCCTGCACGACAAGGCCGAGACCAGCGTCTTCTCCCGCACCCTGGCCACCGACGTCGAGATCGACGGCGAGGTCATCGGGCACGCGGGTGACGACGTGGGCGACGTGCTGCTGGACCGCCTGCTGGCGGCCGGTGTCACCGAGCTCAAGGTCCGTTCCGTGCTGACCTGCGAGTCGCGTGTCGGTACCTGCGCCCGCTGCTACGGCCGTTCGCTGGCCACCGGCAAGCTGGTGGACATCGGCGAGGCCGTCGGCATCATCGCGGCCCAGTCGATCGGTGAGCCGGGTACCCAGCTGACCATGCGTACCTTCCACACCGGTGGTGTCGCCTCCGCGGAGGACATCACCCAGGGTCTGCCCCGTGTGCAGGAGCTCTTCGAGGCGCGTACCCCGAAGGGTGAGAGCCCGATCGCGGAGTTCTCCGGCCGGATCGCCATCGACGACTCCGAGCGGATCCGCAAGATCGTGCTCACCCCGGACGACGGTTCGGAGGAGATCGCCTACCCGATCACCAAGCGGTCCCGACTGCTGGTGAACGACGGCGACCACGTCGAGGTCGGTACCCAGCTGGTCCAGGGTGCCGTCGACCCGAAGAAGGTCCTGCGCATCCTCGGCCCGCGTGCCACCCAGAAGCACCTGGTGGACGAGGTCCAGGAGGTCTACCGCTCCCAGGGTGTGGACATCCACGACAAGCACATCGAGGTCATCGTGCGGCAGATGCTGCGTCGTGTGACCGTGCTGGACTCCGGTGACACCGGTCTGCTCCCGGGCGAGCTGGCCGAGCGTGGCCGGTTCGAGGACGCCAACCGCAAGGCCGTGGCGGAGGGTGGCCAGCCGGCCTCCGGCCGTCCCGAGCTGATGGGGATCACGAAGGCGTCGCTGGCCACGGACTCGTGGCTGTCGGCGGCGTCCTTCCAGGAGACGACCCGTGTCCTCACCGAGGCCGCGATGTCCGGTCGCTCCGACCCGCTGCTGGGCCTGAAGGAGAACGTCATCCTCGGAAAGCTCATCCCCGCCGGTACGGGTCTGCCCCGGTACGCCGACGTGGTGGTCGAGCCCACGGAGGAGGCGAAGGCCGAGCTGTACCCGTCCTTCGGCTACGACGAGATCGACTTCCCCGCCCTGGGCCTCGGCTCGGGCGAGGCGATCCCGCTCGAGGACATCGACTTCGGCGACTTCCGCTGATCGTCGACGACCTCACCGCCTGATGGCTGACGCGAGGCTCCCCACCTGCACGGTGGGGGGCCTCGCGTGCATGTCTGGGCTCACAGCGGAACTGCTTTGATTCTGCGCACCTGCGCGGGTAACGTAGGACACCGTGCCCGCGCCGTCGGGCTCTCGCGCGCGCTCACTCGACCGAAGCGTCCCTCGTGGACGGTTCGGCTGTGGGATCCCGGACGACACGCCCGGGTGCGGGGGTCGGTGGCGGGACGTAAGAACCTCCGGGGTAGCTGCACGACGGGCAGCGATCCGGGACGAGCCGGCCGTCCAGGGTGACGGGTGCCGGTCAGACCAACTCATCAACAAGACGGAGACGTAGTGCCTACGATCCAGCAGCTGGTCCGCAAGGGCCGGCAGGCGAAGACCAAGAAGTCGAAGACGCCTGCTCTGAAGAGCTCCCCGCAGCGTCGTGGCGTGTGCACCCGCGTGTACACCACCACCCCCCGTAAGCCGAACTCTGCCCTCCGGAAGGTCGCCCGTGTGCGCCTCTCGACCGGCATCGAGGTCACCGCTTACATTCCCGGCGAGGGCCACAACCTGCAGGAGCACTCCATCGTGCTCGTGCGCGGTGGCGGCGTGAAGGACCTCCCCGGTGTGCGTTACCAGATCATCCGTGGTGCCCTGGACGCTCAGGGCGTGAAGAACCGTAAGCAGGCGCGTAGCCGCTACGGCGCGAAGAAGGGCTGAACCGATGCCTCGTAAGGGTCCGGCCCCTCGTCGGCCGCTGATCGTCGACCCGGTCTACGGGTCCCCGGTCGTGACGCAGCTCATCAACAAGGTGCTCCTGGACGGCAAGAAGTCCGTCGCGGAGGCCATCGTCTACAGCGCCCTCGAGGGCGTGCGTGAGAAGACCCAGTCCGACCCGGTGGTCGTGCTGAAGCGTGCGCTGGACAACGTCCGGCCCTCGCTCGAGGTCCGCTCCCGCCGCGTCGGTGGCGCCACCTACCAGGTTCCGGTCGAGGTCCGCCCCGTCCGCCAGACCACTCTGGCGCTGCGCTGGCTGACCGACTACTCCCGCGCCCGTCGTGAGAAGACCATGACCGAGCGCCTGATGAACGAGATCCTCGACGCCTCCAACGGCCTGGGTGCCGCGGTGAAGCGTCGCGAGGACATGCACAAGATGGCCGAGTCCAACAAGGCGTTCGCCCACTACCGCTGGTAATCCCAGCGGCTGGACGAGCTCGATAATCGAGGGGCTGAACCTGTGGCACTGGACGTGCTGACGGACCTCAACAAGGTCCGCAACATCGGCATCATGGCGCACATCGATGCTGGCAAGACCACCACCACCGAGCGGATCCTGTTCTACACCGGGGTCAACTACAAGATCGGTGAGACGCACGACGGCGCGTCGACGATGGACTGGATGGAGCAGGAGCAGGAGCGCGGCATCACGATCACGTCGGCCGCGACGACCTGTTACTGGAAGAACAACCAGATCAACATCATCGACACCCCGGGCCACGTCGACTTCACGGTCGAGGTGGAGCGGTCGCTCCGCGTGCTCGACGGTGCGGTCGCGGTGTTCGACGGCAAGGAGGGCGTGGAGCCCCAGTCGGAGACCGTGTGGCGGCAGGCGGACAAGTACGACGTCCCGCGCATCTGCTTCGTCAACAAGATGGACAAGCTCGGTGCTGACTTCTACTTCACCGTGCAGACCATCAAGGACCGCCTCAAGGCCAAGCCGCTGGTCATCCAGCTGCCGATCGGTGCCGAGAACGACTTCATCGGCGTTGTCGACCTGATCGAGCAGAAGGCTCTGGTCTGGCGCGGTGAGACCGCCCTGGGCGAGAAGTACGAGGTCGAGGAGATCCCGGCCG